>JALNWO010000187.1 GCA_023230825.1 Acholeplasmataceae bacterium | reverse complement strand
TTGCCGACAAGCCCACAGCAAGCGAACCCACTATAAGTGTCATCCGTTTCGGATCGTCCATACTGAATTATATAAGGGTGCAAAGCTACATAATCCAACCGAAACAGCATTCCCATTGATCAGAGAAAAGTCATGATCAGGCCAGAATAAAAGCAAAGGAACTTTTTTGAGAAAATAAACCTAAAAAAAACGGTATTTGAATACGGAGGGAGATCATGGATAGTCTGGTATAGATTTGAGGTAGCCTACAATGACAAATTACAAGTTTAGCAGACAACCGAAATTGATTGTAAAGCTTCAAGACACCATAGAACGCCTGGTTTCAAAACAGGGTACTCTATAGGTTCCGGTTTACCATTACCTATATAGTTCATAAAAACTTCAGGTTCCTTTCGTATAGGTCCTTCTGTGTTGTGTTAGCTTTAGTTTTATTTAACGACTACCCTCATCCTTGGGTTCCTGGGATTGAAAGGATAAGGAAACAGTATAGATTTGTCAACAAATATATATTCCAAATATTTTAAATTTGAGACTGATTGAGGAACTGCAACCATAGGTCCACAATGCACCAAATTAAGTTCAATTAAATACTCCAATTGTCCTATTTCATTTGGTAATCTCACTAAACTATTTTTACCAATAACCAAGTATCGAAGGTTTTCAAGTTTTCCAATTTCATTGGGTATAGATGACAATTCATTGTTAGTTAGGTATAACTGTTTCAGATTTTTTAAATTTCCTATTTCGGGTGGAAGTGTTTTCAGCTTATTATACTGAATATCAAAATACTCCAAATTTTCAATATCGCCTATTTCAGCAGGCAGGTATTTTAAGTTATTATGCTTAAGCGAGATTTTTTTAAGTCTTTTCAAATTTCCTATTTCCCCGGGTAATGTTTCTAATTTGTTGCTACTTAGAATTAGAGTTTCTAGTTTTTCCAATGAACCGATTTCCTTAGGGATAGACGTCAGATTGTCTCTAAAAAGAGTCAAAGTTTCTAAATTCTTAAGTGTTGAAATCTCCGGTGGCAACTCTCTTAGATTCTTGTTTTTTATCTTGAGGACTATTACATCTTCAGGATTTGCCAATGCTTTATCTAAACTGCGGTAAGTTTTACAACTCGTCAGAGCGAAAAGCAGCATTGCCACACATAAAATAATCGTTTTTGCTTTTAATTTCATTTTTTTACTTTTTAAATTATTACGTAAGGTTGACTATATTAAAAGTTGTTCATTGTAAACAATTACATTTGAAGTTACCTTAAAGTCGAAACTCAATTTAACTTTAGCGTCATCAACTATTAAAGCTATGTATTTCGGTAATCTTGTGTTATCATTTAATTTATATTTCAAATTAAGAACCAGCATTGGAAAAAGCCATTCACCACCGCAAGTTTCCAAAAACCCCATACCCGGGATATAATTAGTATATCCAAACATATCCTTATGATTTTTGGAAGGCATTGAAAGATGAAGCCCGAAATCAGAACTTATTTTATTTGAAATCTTGAAATTATACCCAATAGCTGCGGTTAAGCCGACAATAAACATGGTATGTTCAAAATATTCAAGTTCGCTGTCCGGCTCGTTCATGTTCTCATAATCAGTTTTTTCATGAATCAATGAATTCGTCAGGAATGAACCTAAATAAAAATAATTTTTCTTTTCTAATTCCTTTCTAAGATTAAATTTCCCTCCAAGCTTTAAAAATCCACCGGTCTGGGTTTTCATGGAATAGCCATAATTTCCACATTTATAGTTTGGTACGATAATGAAGTTGATAAAATCAAAAGGGCTCGCATAATGTATGGTATATCCCGGATTGACAACCATGCTGTATCTTGGATTGTTTGACAGTTCATAGGTTAGATCAATAGTTGTTGCAGGAATTTGCAACAAATTAATGCCGATATCATGATTCCATTGTTCAGTCTGCTGCCCAAATAGATTTGCACGCAGCAAAGCGATCATCCCAAATAGAATAAATTTAAGTCTTAGTTTCACAATCGTTATTCATTAATTTATGTGGAAGTCGTTCCTTACGACATTTCGCAGCTTGGGTTTCAGACAAGCACACTACCAAAAACACCCTTCGAACTAAACCACACCCAAATAGATACTTCGGTGATACTAACCCCTTTGATAATTTAATCAATTTAAAAGAACATCTCTGCTTACAATATTACAGCTTTTTTCTTTAAATTCCACCTAAATTCGTTCAATTTTGTGTGCAGTATGAATCAATCTGTCCAAATTGGTACCTGCGATAGTTTTTCTTCCAATAAAGGCACTATATTCAGGATGATCACCACATACTCTACATCGTGATCTACCAGGCTGAGGCGTCAGGAAAATTTCACTAAAACCTCCAAAAAATCGTCAATAAGCCCACCGCAAACGAACCCACTATAAGTGTCATCCGTTTTGGATCATCCCAACTGATTTATGTCAGGATGCAGAGCTATACGATATAACCAAAACATCAATCCCATAGATCAGGGAAAATTCCTGATCAGAGCTAAATCAAATATATTTCTTCAACAGATTTAATCTCTTCAATAAATGCCTGAATTATTCATAAAAATAAAAAAAATGCGGGTAAATATACTGTTATTCCATTGAATTTCAGTATATTTGTTGTAGATAAAACCCCGCACTATGGACAAAGATAAAATAAAAAAAGCATC
>JALNWO010000186.1 GCA_023230825.1 Acholeplasmataceae bacterium | reverse complement strand
TCACCATATGCTTCCGCATCTGGTGCTTCGCCAATACCTAAACTGTCTAAGACAATTAAGAATACACGTTTAAACATTTTCTTCCTCCTTCGCCCGAGGGTGAGTTTTTTCGTAAACTTCTTTAATTCGTTTTTGACTAATATGTGTGTAAATTTGGGTAGTCGAAATATCTTCATGACCCAATAATGCTTGGAGTGTACGTAAGTCCATTCCATTTTCCAAAAGGTGTGTGGCGAAAGAATGTCTTAATGTATGAGGTGAACATTCTTCTTCAATACCTGCATCTTTCGCTAACTGTTTTAAAACTTTAAAGAAACCTTGTCTTGAGAGTGAACGCCCATATTGGTTTAAAAAGAGTGTCTTTGTCTTTTGATCTTTCAATAAAACACTTCGACTCTCAAGCATATATTTGCGGATGGCAATACTTGCCATATCCGACAAAGGAACCATTCGGTCTTTCGATCCTTTTCCGTGAACCATTAAGTAACCTTGGTTTAAATGAATGTCTTCTAAAGTAATATCTAAAAGTTCTGAGACTCTTAAACCTGAACCATAAATGAGCTCAATGAGGGCTTTATTTCGTAACCCTAAAGGTGTTTGTTTATCAACCTCTTCTAATAGTCTGACCACCTGATCCACTGTTAAAATATTGGGTAAAGTTGCCTTTACTTTGGGAGTTGAAAAGCTTTTAGTAATATCATCATTGACCTCTTTTTCACGTAAAAGAAATTGATGAAAGCTACGAATAGAGGCTAATTTACGAGCAACAGTTTTATTACTTAAACGTTTATTTAAACTTTTAATAAACCCATCTAAATGCTTTTCTTGGATTTGTTTGGGATTTTTAAGTTGATGGTACTTCTCTAAAAAGACGCGATACTGTTCAAGGTCGCGTAAATAGGCAGAAACGGTATGGTTTGCTGCACCTTTTTCTCTTTCTAAATAATATTGAAAATCTTTTATCAAATATTTCATATAAACTCCATAAACACTTGATTACCTAAATGGATTCCTTTATTGGTTAAACGGAGGTAATTATCAACAACTTCAATTAAACCTTCTTCTTGTAACTGATTTAAATTAGGATATTTATCCCAAAGATTGATTTTATACGTCGTTTCAATATAAGGAAGATATACGCCTTTTAGTTTGCGCAAACCGAAAATCATTTCGTCTTGTAGTAAATCTTCTTCGGTTTGTTTCACTGCTTCTTTAAGTGGTTTTTGCAAATAAAGATCGAGTTGTCGCTCATTATAAGTTCGTGTTTTATTAATAAACCCGTGAGCCCCTAAACCACAACCGACATATTCACCCAATGTCCAATAAATTAAATTATGTTTTGATTGATGATTTGGCTTAGCAAAATTCGCAATTTCATAATGTTCAAATCCTTGTGCTTTGAGTGTTTCCATCACTAAATCAAACATATTTGCTTCTAAATCTGGATCAGCTAGAGTAAAGAGACCTTTTAAATAACGCCTGTAAAGGGTCGTGTTTTCTTCTAAGATTAAAGAATAGGCAGAAACATGGGCCACATTGAGTTGTTGTACAATATCTAAATCATTTTTTAAATCGGTTAATGTTTGTTTTGGTAGTGCATAGATTAAGTCTAAACTAATGTTCGTTAATCCAATTGATTTTAAATGGTTAATCACTTCATAGACTTGTTCATTGGTATGTTTTCGGTTTAAACTTTTTAAAATAGTTTGATTAAAGGTTTGGACACCCAAACTAACCCGGTTTACACCATATTGTTTCATAACTTCGCCTTTATGAGGGGTATAACTTTCAGGGTTAATCTCAATCGTAAACTCTAGTGGTTGGATTGGTTTTAAAGCATCTAAAAGAAAGGTTAATTGCTCAACACTTAACATGCTCGGTGTTCCACCGCCGATATAAATCGTTTCAATTGTTGAAAAATGGTTTTCATATTGCTTGATTTCTTTTACAAGCGCATCTAAATATCGGTCAATCATAGGTGCATCTTTTGGGACTCTTTTAACAAAATCGCAGTAATGACAAATATGCTCACAAAAGGGAATGTGAATGTATAAACCTTTCATTTATTTCATCTCTTTCCTATCAATATTATACACCAAATAAACAAAAGTGATGAGAAAACTTACTCATCACCATGAGATAAAATCGCCATAAAGGCTTCCTGGGGAACGTCGACTCTACCGACAGATTTCATCTTCTTTTTACCTTCTTTTTGTTTTTGTAGTAATTTCTTTTTCCGGCTTACGTCGCCACCATAACATTTAGCTAAGACGTCTTTTCGCATCGCTTTAATCGTTGTTCGAGCAATAATCTTATTTCCTAAAGCAGCTTGAATTGGAATTTCAAACATTTGCCTTGGAATTAATTTAACCATCCGCTCACAAATACTCCGTCCTCTTTGATAAGCAAAGTCTTTATGGACAATGACAGATAGAGCATCAACAATTTCTCCATTAAGTAAGATGTCCATTTTTTGTAATTTAGAAGGACGATATCCGGAAATTTCATAATCGAAAGATGCATAACCTTTCGTTGAAGATTTTAATTTATCAAAAAAATCATAGACTATTTCTGAAAGGGGCAAATCATATGTAATCGTGACACGACTTTGATCAACATATGTCATATCGCCAAAAATACCACGCTTCTTTTGACAAATATCCATGATGGCACCGACATATTCTTTAGGACTCATCATTGTTGCCTTCACGTAAGGTTCCTCAATTCGTTCAATTTC
>JALNWO010000185.1 GCA_023230825.1 Acholeplasmataceae bacterium | reverse complement strand
ATCATGTGTGTAGACTGCCCACAAGGTGAACACTGTGACTATCAAAGTGCACTTAGACGCTATTTTGATGAGATCAAACAAGAACATTCACATTAATCATTTTCAAGAATAAAAAAAGCCGTTCGGCTTTTTTTATCGTTGGCATGAAAATGCGCGTTCACTTTTTCGTTTTGTTGGCATGGTTTTTAAATGATGATTAACCATAAATTGCTCGAAGATTTTTTTACCTTCATCGTAATCATTCGCTTCATATTCAATTTCATAATCGATGACACCACAATATTGAGACCGGTCTAAAAAGAGCGTACCGCCCTCATAAGGAGTCGATGCACGATAATTATCTAATGAGACTTTGTAAGTGACAAACTGATGGTCTTCATGTTCAAAAAAGTCAGCAGTATTAAAACCTTCTTCAAGCATTTTTAAGGCGTCTTCTTTTTTTAAGAACACATGATTTTCAAAAGAACCAAGTTCACCTTGAGCTTTCATCGTCACTTTAAAACGACTTTCACCTTTTTGACGGATGCGAATGACTGTATGTAAACCTTTAAAATAATAATCATCGGTATCAAAGTAATAGTTGGTCTGCTTAAAAATGTTATTTTCTAAAGCAAAAGCTTGTAAAAGTTCATGATATTTCTCTTCAGTTATGGCAGATTTAAATTCAATCTCAAAATTTTTAATCACGACGGCCTCCCATGGTTTATAAGTAGGCGAACCCACTACATTTCATTATATCAAAATGCCGTTTTAATGAAAAGCAAAAACGTTTACATTGGTGAATTCCATATCAAATATTTTGATAAATAACGATAAAGTGATAAAATATAGGTGAGAACATAACAAGACAAAATTAGGAGGAATTAGATTATGGCTCTTAAAGTAGCAATCAACGGTTTTGGTCGAATTGGCCGTCTGGCATACCGTCTTATGGCTGATGATCCCCGCTTTGAAATTGTTGCCGTTAACGATTTAACCGACGCGGATACATTGGCTTATTTATTGAAATATGATACAGCACAAGGACCTTTTAAAACAGATGAAATTAAAACAGAAGGGGATCGCTTAATTGTTGGTAAAAACAGTTTTCCAATTTACGCAATTAGAGATCCAAAAGACTTACCTTGGAAAGAACATCAAGTGGATGTTGTTTTAGAATGTACAGGTTTATTTACCAGTCGTGAAAAAGCATCTTGGCATTTAGAAGCTGGTGCGAAAAAAGTTCTCTTATCAGCACCTGCCGGTAATGATGTGAAAACAGTTGTTTATAATGTCAATGATGACATTTTAGATGGAACAGAAGATATTGTCAGTTCTGCTTCATGTACAACCAACTGTTTAGCACCTATCGCAAAAGTACTCGATGATAACTTCGGTATTTTAGGTGGTTTTATGACCACAGTTCACGCTTATACTGCTGACCAGTCATTACAAGATACACCACACAAAAAAGGCTATATGTCACGTCGTGGCCGTGCCGCAGCAGAAAACATTGTCCCATCTTCAACAGGTGCAGCAAAAGCAATCGGACTTGTTTTACCAAACTTAAACGGTAAACTAGACGGAACTGCACTTCGTGTTCCAACAGTTACAGGTTCAATCGTTGACTTAACAGTTGAAGTGGCTAGATCAACCACATTAGAAGAAATTGACCGTGTCTTCAAAGAAGCAGCAAATGAATCATTCGCTTATGTTTCTGATCCAATCGTTTCAAGTGATGTTATCGGTTCAACGTATGGTTCATTATACGATGCTAACACCACACAAATCGTTAACTACGACGGAAAACAACTCGTTAAAGTGATGGCTTGGTATGATAACGAAATGAGTTATACCGCTCAACTCGTCCGGACGGTTGCGAAAATCGGTAGTTTTATTAAATAATAAAAGTTGAAAGTGAGCGCTTGCTCACTTTTTTCTTTTTAGAAAGAGTCGTTGACTAAGAAGCTTTTATTGTTTATAATCATTTATGACCTTGAGGGAGGAAGAAACATGACTTGGGATGATTTAATTAAACAAGAACTGGAAAAAGATTATTTTCAAGCGCTCGTTGCTTTTTTAAAAGAAGAAGACAAAAATCATACTGTTTTACCCCTTAGAGAAAATCGTCTTCAAGCTTTTAAATTAACCCCTTTTGATGAGGTGAAAGTCGTCATTATCGGTCAAGATCCTTATCATAATTGGAACCAAGCGCATGGGTTGGCTTTTAGCGTTGAGAAACCACCGTTTCCTCCGAGCCTTAAAAATATTTTTTTAGAATTGGAAAATGATTTAGGAATATCTGCGCCATCATCTGGTAATTTATCGTCATGGGCCAAACAAGGGGTTTTATTATTGAATACGGTTTTAACGGTTCGTCTCCACGAACCCTTATCTCACCAAAAACAAGGATGGGAACAATTCACCTTAGAAGCAGTCAAACAACTCAATGAAAAACGGGCCCACTTAATTTTTGTTTTATGGGGTAATCATGCCCGAAAAATGAAAGCTTATATTGACCCTAGAAAACAAACGATTATTGAATCTGCTCACCCCTCACCCTTATCGGCTCATCGTGGTTTTTTCAATTCAAAACCATTTTCAAAAATCAATCAAGCATTAAAAAAATATCAATTAGAACCAATAAATTGGAATCTAAATTATAAGAGTTGAGCTTTTAACTTAAAGTTGTATAATAGAGTTGCAGAGTAATTAGGAAGCGTAAAGTGTCTAACCATGGGATGTCGGGTTGGAACGAACACATACGTGGCGGTTTTCT
>JALNWO010000184.1 GCA_023230825.1 Acholeplasmataceae bacterium | reverse complement strand
GCAAACTATCTATTACCCTTACGGGATGACACTACACCAACAAAACTTTGGAGGCACACTCGATCAGCCTAACAAAATGCTGTACAATGGAAAGGAGCTGCAAGACGACCAACTGGCCGGCATGAGTTTGGACTGGTATGACTATGGTGCACGGTTTTATGATCCGCAAATAGGGAGATGGCATGTGGTAGATCCACACGCAGAAAATTATTACTCTTGGTCACCTTACCATTATGCTTCTAATAACCCTATAATAATGATTGACCCAAATGGTAAAGACTGGTATCAGGCTGTTGATGATGAAGGGAATATAGTTCAGGGAGGAGCCGTCATGTGGATAGAAGGTAGTGATGACATTGATGGATATTCAAATATTGGGGCAAGTTATACAATGGATTTAGGAGATGGTGTAAGTATGACTTATAATCAAAATACACCAGTATCTTTGACAGAAACTGTATTGAGTGAAGGAGATTGGTCCTCTCAGATTCAGAGCCCTGAACTTGGTGATTGTTTTAGACACTGTGGAATCATAGTTAGATCAAGTGGTGCTGAATCTCACAACACAACAGATTATAATATCACAAACATTTGGGAGGGAATTAATTATTTAGATGAACAAATTAATCAAGAACAATCTGCACGTGTTCACGTTGATAGGATCATGACTGAAACTGGTCAAGGTAGTAATAGAGGTCGACATTGGGTCGCAATATCATCGAGAACAACAAATCTACAAACCGGACAAACTACTTCTTTTGGCTTTTATGATCCAGGAACCAGAAGACGTGAGGCAGGTACATCGCCTCATAATCAGCTTAATATTGGAGGAGAAGGTACTACATTAACAGGGCAGACTCAGTATAGTAATAGATTTACATACCGAGTTACAGCTATAAGGAGGAATAAATGAGAACCGTAATAAAAGTCACGTTGCTATTACTTATCAGTTTGATTGGGAATAATTGTTGTTCCTCTCAAGTAGATAATTATGACTCTACAGATTCATTTGTTAAGTTTAAAGAGTTATTCCAACAAATTGATTTACCTATTATGTGGAACAGAAAAGATATTGGTAGATTTACGATGCCATCTTATGGGCAAAAGAGCAGTTTCATGGATATACCCATAAAGTTTTTTTCATTAATTCCAAAAGATATAACTGAATCTTATTTAACAACTAATATTAGAGCGCTTTATAGGTTACCTTCAAAAGATGAAATTCAACTTTTTTTTATTGTATCAGATTATATGTATGATCGTTATAATGAAGGAGAACTATACTCTATTCTTACTAAAATTTATTTAATTGGATACGATAATTCTGGAAAGATACTTTTCCACAAGTTAATTGCTGGGAATGAGGAAGACAAATGGGATAAATTGTTTACATTCAATCTAGATTACAAATTTGAAATAAGAGATTATGAACTTTTAGATAGTACAATAAAGCATCCTACCGGCAATCACCTGGTTGGGTTGATGAATTATACTGAAACAGTGTGTGAAATATCAGGAATGGAAATCGTCAATTGTGCCAATAAAACAATTAAAGGCTTTTTTGATCCGGTACCAAATGGCGATTACGAATTGGTAAGAATTATAAATGAGAATTAAAAGGCTGAGTTATATAGAATCCCCAGTTTACTCATTTTATTGGTATGACTACGGCGCACGGTTTTATGACCCGCAAATAGGGAGATGGCATGTGGTGGATCCAATGGCACATGAGCGGAGTTGGGTATCACCATACAATTTTGTGCAAAATAATCCAATAAATAGAATTGATCCAGCAGGGATGTTGGACGATTGGGTAGAGGATAAAAAGGGAATAATTTATTGGGACGAAAATGCTACTTCTCAAGCCACTACAAAAGAAGGGGAGAAATATTTAGGGAAGAATGTGCTTGTAGGAACTCATAACAGAGATACAGACCTAAACGAGCCAATTAACACTGCCCAATTTGACCTTTATCTTGAAAATAATAAAGAAGGTCCGTCCGCAACAATAATGGGGAATACAATTCCTGCGGACGTTGATAAATATGGAACTCTTGCAGAAGGTTTTTTCTCTGCTGAATACTCATTATATAAGGGTGATGGAGCTATACTAATTAACAAAGGAGAGGACTTGCCGACAGTTAAAGGCAATCCCTACAATCCTAAAAACTATAACTCAGATGGGGCATTGAAGCTAATTAGCGAACACGTTATTGATGAAGTTTTTTTTCATAAAGGTAATTATGCAAGGCCCTCACTATCTACAAGCTCAGGAAGCCCTATTTCTACAGGTTGTCAAACAGGTGGTTGTGGGCAAGGAACATTACCTCTCTATCGAGAGTTTATTAAAAAGACGGAGGGATTTAAAGGAAGTTACTATTTAAGGAAAAAAACCTATTTCTATAGGCAACTAATAAATAAGCAATGAAGTATTTAATACTATCTTTATTTATAATTTTTATTATGTGTTCTTCTAATGGTCAAAAATTAAAAGACTTTAAGAACACCAAATGGACTTATGATCTGGGAAATGGGTATGTGAGTTATTTTCTATTCAAAGACGTTGAATACGAATTTTATGATGCTGAATCGGGAGATACCATTTTCGGAAACTACCAAGTTAAAAATGACACTCTATACCTGTTTAATTCACAAACCTACAATTTACTTTCAAATCACACCATTTTCCCCTTTTGAATTTTGGATTTAGGCCCGAATTGAGCGGAAATCAAGATTAAACAGTTATTTCTCGAAATTTT
>JALNWO010000183.1 GCA_023230825.1 Acholeplasmataceae bacterium | reverse complement strand
GTAAATTTTTGTTTTGTGCCGTTTTCGCCATTTGCTGTCCGATTTACGGTAGCAAATGCTTTTTTGTGTCAAATCCGAAACTTGAATTTCAGCCCGAACGTTGTTTTAGCATTGCCACCAACGTGTCGCAGCTAAGAAACGTGGGGCTTTTCGAAGCACTTTCCTGGCCGCCCGTGACAAAGGTAGCCACGAAGAACGAACGTTGCGGAAACCCCTGTCCGCCCCATGTTTTCTTAGGTGCTGTTAGCAACAGCTATTCTAATCTGTTAATATATTGTTCGTATTCGCTTTTGTCTAATACCTCTTGAACGTTCAACTTGTAGATGTCATTCCAGCTTTCTGCCCCGTATTTTTCAACATATTTTTCTATTATCCTAAATCCCAACCAATAGTTCAAGGTTTTAGGTGCATCTTTAAAAAGTTGAATCTGATCGTTCCTCAATAGCGGATTATTCCCGCTTTCATCATCAAAATATTCTTTGGTTTTTAGGAAAATTTCCTTTTCATTTTCTTTATACCAACTCCAATCCTGTTCGGTCATATTCTCCACAGATTGATATTTGGGTATTTCTTTATCAAAAAATATCCAAGAAAAATAACAGGCAAAACCTTCGTCAATTGTCTGTCTTAAAGCGGTGTTTCTTTTGGGGTCATCATCTCTTAGCGGATCATACGCTAGGTGGTTTAATTCATGAGGAATGCCTTTTTCAATAGTGTAGACTATATCTTGTTCTTCATAATTTAACTCAATACAAAACTGATCATTGGTGCAGCCACCAAATAAGATTCCTGTAATGGGTGTAAATAAAATGCTTATAGTAGATTCTACCTTATACGGAACGAGTTTGTCAAACTTTGTTAGGTTGTTCTTTAAAATTGAATCGATGTTTATTTCTAAGAGTTTTTCAGCCCTTTGATCAAAAAAATCTTTGTTCTTTGGGTAAAGTTCCCTATTCCAAGCAACCATTCCGGTTTCGGTATTGAACTTAGAAGCATTTTCCTCCCCGAAAATCATCGCATAACAATTGTCCCACAAGGCTTGGTGAGGTTCATACACTTTTTCAACAATCATTAAACTGTCAAATTCGTTTTCTTTATGGGCGAGAATTTGGCTTTTGAAGAGGTTCTTGATGGTTATTCCTCCAATCCTTGTGCTGTCAGAAATTTTCTCAAGTCTTTCAGCCAATGTGATAAACTCCTGCTCCTTAACCGTTTTTCCTTTATTACAAGCAGTTACGAAGAAAATAAATGATACAATTAATAATCTGGACATTTGTTCCATAGTTGTTGCTAACGTTTTGGCGCTTGGCGCAGTGGCGGATTTCGGAGCTCAAAACTGTCAATACACCACAAGAGTTGATGCGAGGTAGAATGTTCAGTTAACCACGTCACCCGTCATTGAGCCAAACGCCTGTTAGCGGTTCGGCTTTTATTTACTTCATATACTAAATCATTTCATTCAAGTTTCTTTTTCATTATGCAATGTGAAAATTGCTAAATCTAAAAAGTCATTATTGAAGTAGACATATTGTCTAAAATGAGCTTCTTTCGTAAAACCAAGTTTCTTCAACAAATATATAACTGACCTATTTTCCGGAGAAACTCTTGCTTCAATTGAGTTTAATTTGAGTTTTTTAAAACCAAAGTCGATAATTGCTTCAACAGCCTCCTTTGCATAATTTCTTCCCCAATAAGAAACAGACATTTCTCCACCTATTTCGGCTCTGAAATTTTCAAAATCAATTTTGTTAAATCCACAAGTGCCAATGAGATGATTTCCTTCTTTTGTAAAGCCTGCCCATCCTATTCCTTGTTTACTCTGAAAGAGATTGTTTGTCTTTTTGATTAAACTAATTGCATCTTCAATTTTTTGAAGTTTATGACGTGGAATGAACTCGCTTATTCTGTCATTTGTTCTCATTTCAAAAATTGTTTCCGCGTCAGTTAAATTCAATGAACGCAGTGTAAGTCGATTTGTCTCGATGTTTGGAAACTCTTTAAATATATTGTTATTCAAGGTAAACATTTGAAATAGTCTTTGTACCAATCTGTTTCGTGGTGATCAATTTTTTGTATGTCCACTTGATATTTGTCATCTACTTTTGAATATAATAATTCCAAACTGGCAAAGTCCCTTTGACTTATAACAATAAAACCATTTTTGTGCAGTTGAGCAGCGCAAACTCCCATCCCAATTTGGTATTTTTTGTTTTCACTGAATCTATTTCCGTCATAAATAACTTGACTGCCACAAGCTGCACTCGTGTCCATCATTATAGCAATCTCAACTTTTTCCTTAATTGCAATTTCAAGCATTTTTTCAGATGCTCTAATCATACCTTCGGTCCAATCTATTCCCGATTCTGTTAAGACTTTAGCGTTTCCATTAAGAACATCCAAGCCATTTCCATCGTGAATGTCACACATTTCTCTCGGAGTCCCAAAGGAAAATTCTTCAGGGCAAAATCTTACAATTTTCACAGTGTCATGCTGCATTAGTTTTAAAGCACTTGGATATTCTCCGTAAGAGCTACCGTCATAACCGCATTTTAATCCTGTCAAGCAAGAACTCATAAGTATTCTTAAAGGATTGTCTTTAGTTGGTTTTCTAATTTGTTTAATTAAGCTTTTGTCTGTCATTGTCTTGTTTTTTAAGCTGACCGCTAACGCTTTGGCAGCTTTACGAAGTTCGTCTGTGTTGCGCCTGCGGCAGACGAATTTTGCAAAACTGCCAGTTGTACGATAGTTTTTGTTTCACAATTTACAAAAACTTGT
>JALNWO010000182.1 GCA_023230825.1 Acholeplasmataceae bacterium | reverse complement strand
TGTTTTAATCTTCTCATAGCCAGCAACAACCTCAGCTTCTGGAAAAGCATTTTTAACACTTGAAACTAGTATTTTTACATATTTTTTTATTCTTCTTTTAGCACGAAGATATAAAAAGATTCTTCGCGCCGCATCAAAATGTTCTTGCGTTACATTCATGTTAAATTTATAAAAGTCCGTTAAAGTACTCTCACGATGCTTCATAAATCCTTCTAAATCGTTTCCTTGTAAGTCTTTTACAAAAATGACTCCATTCTCATTTTTTTCAAAAAGTATATTAGATTTTTTTATTACCATAAAATGGCCTCTCATTTTTATTTATGATGTTAATTTACCATGCCTTTTAATTTACAACAACGATTTAACTTTTTCTTCTTTGAACTAACTCTTTATCATTGTGAAGAACCCCTTTAAAAAGTAACTGTAAATGTGCCACCCTAATATGTTATAATTGTTTCGTTGAGGTAACTATATGAAAAAGGTACTAAAGAAATATTATTTGAATGTAATCATCTTATTATTTGGCATTTTTTTAATGGCAGTTGGAGGCGTCTTGTTTTTAGAAGCTTCTTTAGGTGGTGACGCTTTACTCGTAATGAACCAAGGTTTAGGAAATACTCTCAAAGTTGAACCTGGAACTGCAATGATTATTAGTAATATGATTGTCTTATCATTTATTTTTATTTTCTTTCGAAAATCGATTGGATTAAGTACTCTGCTTGTTACTGTTTTACTGGGATTGGCCGTTAACGGTATCGCATCATTAAATATAATAAAAGGGAGTTCGTATTTGTTTATTAATATTTTGATGGTGTTAGCCGGAGTTATTGTTGGTGGTTTTGGTGTTGCTTTATACATCTATGCTGATTTAGGTTTATCTCCATTTGAAGGTGTCATTATTTTTGTTATGGAGAAAACTAAAAAACGCTTTTTCTTAATTAAAATTATTAATGATATTGTTTTGTTTACACTTGGATTTATCATGGGTGGCGTTATTGGTATTGGTTCAATTATGACTGTGTTTCTCTTTGGTCCAGTCATTGATATTTATTTAGTTCTTCTTAAAAAGACAAAGCTTATTAAGCAAAAGGAAGTCAAACATCTTGATGAAATCTCAATTGAAAATGAGTCTTAACATGTGTTAATGAAAAATGTCTAAGCCAACAGGTGCTTAGACACTTTTTAAAACATATAATTATTGATTCTATATGGTGCGGACGATGAGACTTGAACTCACACGGCCTCTATTTAGCCACATGCCCCTCAAACATGCGTGTCTACCATTCCACCACGTCCGCATAAAAAAAGGTAATTTTACCTTTTTTTTATTCTACTGCAATAATAAATGAGTATATATCTTGTTTTCCATCTATGACATCAACTTCGATATCTGGATTTAACTTTTTAACATGTTCGACTAAAGCTAACACGTCATCTTCATCCACGTCTTGACCATGGAAGATTGTGACAATCTCTCTCGATTCATCAACCATATCATCTAATAGTTTTTGTGCTGTTTCAACTTTAGATGGAGTTGAGATAAGAATTTCACCTTTTGTAATACCGATGAAATCATCTTTGTTAATTTTAACGCCGTTAATTTCAGTGTCACGAATTGAGAAAGTGACTTCACCTGAACGCATGTTATCAACAATTTCTGACATTTCTTCGATGTTTTCATCGATTTCAATCGATGGATCAAATGCCATCAATGAAGAATATCCTTGAGCAATACTTTTCGTTTTGAGGACACGGATGGTTCTACCTTCACATAAATCAATGGTTTGTTCTGCAGATAAGATAATGTTTTTATTGTTTGGTAAAATAATAATATTATCAGCATTTAACTCTTCAACAGCTTTCACAAAAGCTTCTGTTGATGGATTCATGGTTTGTCCACCATCGATAATGGTATGAACACCGAGTTCTTTAAAGGCTTCATGAATGCCTTCACCAGATGCAACAGCAATAATGCCATATTTCTCTTTTTTCTTCATTGGTTTTTCAACTTGTTTATGAAGACCTTCATCGTGTTGCATAATGGTTGAGTGTTGAATTCTCATATTATCAATTTTTATTGTTTGTAAATCGCCATATTTTTGAGCGAGTGTTAAAGCAACACCAGGTTGATTTGTATGAACGTGCACCTTTAATAAATCATCATCTGTAACAACAACCAAAGAATCACCCATTTGTGATAACGGATTTTTCATAAAAGATTCATTAAAACGCTCTGGATTATGAAGTTTGACAATAAATTCTGTACAATATCCATATTTAATATCAACGTTACCAAGGTTCTCTGCACCAATATAATGTTCAATGGGTGCTGATTGAGCTTGAACGTCTTGTTCGGTTAGCATTTGACCGTTTAACGCCATGATCCAACCTTCAATAATTTTAATAAAGCCAGCACCACCACTATCGACAACTCCTGCTTCTTTTAAGACAGGGAGTAAGTCTGGGGTTCTAATGAGTGTCTCATTTGCTTGAGCTAAATAGAGTTGAAGCACTTCTTCAACACTGTTAAGTTTGGATTGTTCCTTCAAAACACGTTCGGCAGATTCACGAACAACTGTTAAAATGGTTCCTTCAACTGGATCCATAACAGCACGGTATGCCATTTGGTATCCGCCAACCAACGCTTGAATAAATTCTTGGACAGTCGCAGATCCATTGTCTATTTTTGCAATTTCTGAGTAAACACCACGGAAAAACTGGGATAAGATAACACCTGAGTTACCACGAGCTCCCATAAGTAGTCCTCTAGATAAAATTTTTGAAACATCGACAATTGATTGACTATCTGAATTATTGACCTCTTTAACACCGGCCATCATTGTCATTTGCATGTTCGT
>JALNWO010000181.1 GCA_023230825.1 Acholeplasmataceae bacterium | reverse complement strand
TTATAGCCAGTAAGTAACAATGCTCGGTAACTTTCTCGGTCGCCGAGGATATTCTGCTCCGTTTGTTTTATATCTTCTTGCACCCTTTGGAACCTGTATTGTGCCTGCCGTATTCTATGAAGCTTCTGACCACCGTCAAAAATGGGGACGGATAAGGTAAGTTGAACAAACGTTCCGTTAGACCAGAATTGTGAATTGTTAAGTTGTAACTTCTGCGCTTCAAAATTATAAGAGGACAAAGCCTGTAAAGAAAGAGTGGGTATATAGGAGTTCTTTATCTGTCGAACTTCAAGAGAAGCCGCCGTTTTTCCCCTGTCGAGTATTTGAAGGTCAATCTGATTGCGTATATCGGTGTCCTCTATAAATATCCTTTCGGCAGTCGGCACTTCAATTTGATCCGATACCATAAAATCATACTCAATAGGCATTCCGATAAGGACTTTCAAATAGTTTTTTTGCTGAACTATTGTCGCCAAAGACTTATGAATATCCACTTTCATATTGCTGATACCAACTTTCATTCTGTTCAGGTCTATTTCACGGGTAATGTTTTGGACGACTTGCAATTCGGTTTTTGCATAAATAGAATCCATGATTACCAGAGTTTTCAGGTTACTCTCCAACAGGTTTTGCGAATAGATAATATCGTAATAAGCATTCCCGATATTATAAATCAACTCTTCTTTGGTCATTTGCTCCTTTAGCCGCAAAAGTTCACGTGCATTCCGGCTAATTTTAATGCCCGTGAAAAGGTTAGCGTCAAAAATAACTTGTTCTAAATTCAAACCCGCATAGGAATTATATTTAGCACCCATTTCAATCGCTATATCTCCATCGTATCCGAAAAACTCGCCCGGCATAAGGATCGAGGCTAACTTTATGTTGTTGGTCAAATTAATCGAGCCTGTTATTTGAGGGAATAAAGCGGCTTTATTTTCACTGTGGGCAGCTTCGGATTCCAACCTGTTTAAAACAGCTTTCCTCAGGTCATAACTGTTTTCAAACGCATACTCGAAGCAGTCCGACAGGGTTAATACCTGACTTGTATTATCTTGCGCAAAACATTTACTGCCAACGCTCGCTAAAGAGAGGATGGCAATGGTGCAAAAACTAAAAATCATTTTCATTTCATTCATTTATCAGATACCTACCGATAGGTATGTTCGTAATTAAAAAAATTATTCATTTATTGTAATGGCACGCAAATGGCAACTCTTTTTACAATCCCCGCAACCGGTACACACTTCGGGAAATTGCACGAAGGCTCTCATACGCCCTTTCCATCTAACTGTCAATTGCTCTCGAAAAGACAATTGGGTTATTTCATCATCCGAAAGCTCTTTTAGCACCAGAACTCCTTCTGGGCATCTTTTCACACAGGCACCACAGCCATCGCATTTTTTGCCATTGATCCTTACTTTATTCATATTTAGTATTCTTTTTCAACATACCGACAGGTATGTTCATGATTAAAAAAATTATTGTTCTAAAATATCTTTGTATAATCCGTGTAATCGTTGACGCAGATATTTAACAGCATAATGTTTCCGCGATAACAATGTATTGACTGGTATATCCAAGTTTCTTGCGATCTCTTTCACCGGTAAACCGTCCAACTCTGTAAGTTCAAAAACTTCTCTTTGTTCGGGAGACAGTTCAGACAAAGCCTTTTCGAGTTCCTGCCATACAAGCGAACGCAAATATTCTGTTTCCGGCGTCGGATTGTCATCATTAAACAGAACTTTAGAGAACTCTGTCAATGCGTTTTCCTCGTTATCGTAACCAAGCAAGGATAAGTTTTCTTCCTGTTTTTTCTTGCCCTTATTGATAATTGTGTTCCGGGCTACACGGTACAACCACGCCGTAACATGTTCTATTGGATTGATATTATTATCAATAGCTTTAACAAATTGATAGAACACGTCTTGCAAGATATCTTCCGCGTCTTCATTGTTGGAAACTCTCTTTTGGATAAACGACTTTAGGCGAGGTTGATATTTTTTTATCAATTTTTCTACTTTCCCTTTTTCTCCGTGCTCATTTATCTTCGTTTCCTTTTTCCTCATGTTCTTTTATGTCAAAACGATCCATTCCGAAAGAGTGTCCAAATCTGAATTGCTGTCTTTTGTTGATAAATTCCTTTTGTTGCTCTGGTGTCATTTTTTTCCATTTTTCATGGATCGGATTTTTGCGTTCATGCCACACTCCACTCATCATATGACCTCGACTAAAACTTCCAAACAGAATATGGGCAAGTACAAACAGTCCTACTGCCTGCCAGTAGTTAATCACAGCCAGTCCAAAAATGCCCGGCATCAGGAAATTCCATAGCAGCATAACCACTGCACCTATTGCAGCCAACACTATAATCCACAGGAAAATAAATATACTTTTAGATTTCATATTATTAAATTATTTATTGTCAGTAAATTGAAGAAAGACACTTGTTCATTTTCTAAAGAATAGAACAGATGTACTCCATCATTCTTTTTGTTTTACTGGGTGCATTCCAAAGAATCCCATTCCAGAACCTCTTGTCGTCATAACTTTTTTCATTTTATACGTTTTACACATTATTGCTTTAAAGAGCACTCTATTTATGAAGACAACTGACGAGAGAAAATATTTTAAGGGAAGGGGAAAAAAGTGTTTTTTTATTTCTTATGTACCTTGATCAAGCTGTACAGGTTATCCCAATCCCTTTTAATATCTTTCAATAAATCTCGTCCATCGTTTTGACAAAGTGTCATATTCAACAAAACTCCATCACTTATATTCAAGAACAACATCGCCAGATCTTCGTTGGAAATATGGGTTTTAATTTCTTTATTATACTTGGCTGTTTCAATGATTTCAGTCCAT
>JALNWO010000180.1 GCA_023230825.1 Acholeplasmataceae bacterium | reverse complement strand
ATAATCTATACAAACCCCCTTTTTGTCTTGTAGGACTTCAGATGCTTTAAGCGTTTTTTTGTTTATTCTGTCTGACCGAATAGTTTTGATATTCTTTATTAGGTAGCGAAAAATATTTTTGGCAGTAGCATGCTTATCTCCATTCACTTTTAGGGTATTAGCTAAATCAATAATACTTTGATTATCGGAGTCAATAAATTCTTCAGGGTCAAGGCACCCTTCTATGCTTCCTTCTCGCCATATGTTTTTACCAGCTTGCAAGGTCACATCATACTTAACAAAAATTGTTTTTTCATCGCCGCTGCCTTTAATAATAGCACAAAGCGTCCTGTAATCACCCTTTTCTTCAAAAGAATAATCGTCGACATTTTTGACATTAATGTTTCCAATTACCTGATATCCATAGCTGATAGGAAGTTCGACCGATAGAAGTGACACTGTTCCTTTTGAAGATGTAATGCGATAGGTTTCTGTTATTCGATAAGATCTTTGCTCCGGGATGAAACATGAAGAAAACATTAAAAATAATGCAATGATTAGGGGTAGAGTGAGTAGTTTTTTCATAGCCTATTTCTATTGATTATACATCTTTTGAGTTAGCACGTAAATGTGATTGAAAAAGAGAATTATTCATAAATCGTTACCTATTTAATAGTTACTCTGTGCTTAGGGTCAATGCCGGATTTACCCTTGCCAATCGAAAAGTTTGATAACTAACAGCCATTGTTGCTAGTATGAATGCCAAAAGCGATGCTCCTAAAAACACCCAAGGGGTTAGTTCAACTCTATAAGCAAACCCTTGTAGCCAGTGGCTCATAAAATACCATGCTAAAGGCCAAGCGAAAAGTGAGGATATGATTACCAGTTTGGAAATCTCTTTAAACATTAACCACACCACATTGGCAATGCTTGCCCCCATTACTTTGCGTACACCCACTTCGCGAGTACGCTGCTCGGCTACGTATGACGATAGTCCCAGCATGCCCAACCCGCCAATGGCAATGGCAAGTATGCTAAAAACAGTAAATAGTATCTGAGCGCGCTTGTCGTTATCGTACTGCTTTGCCACCGCATCTTCTAAAAAGAAATAATCCATTTCCATATTATTGGTAAATGATGCCCATAGGTTCTGGATACTCTTCACCGTACCCTGGTTATCACCTCCCTTTAGCCGTATGGTTAAATAGGTGTAAGATTTTTCGTAAGCAATGGCAAGCGGATCAATATTAGTATGAAGCGATTCGAAATGGAAATCTTCCACAACTCCGATTATCCTCTTTACGTTCCAACCTTCAATGGTTATGGTTTTACCAATGGGCGACCCCTCAAAGGCAAACCCCTGCGCCGCTGCACGATTAATAACCATAGCCGCCGTGTCGCTGGCAAAAGTCTCATCAAAATATCGTCCTTCTGCCATTTTGAAACCTAGCACCTTGTCGAAACCGTGCTGAGCATACATACAGTAGTACGATCTGAAATCATCGGTAAGTGCTCCTTCTTTTTGTAAAGCAGTGTTGCTAATAAGCGTCGTGGGTAACGATTCTGCCCGGGCCACCGCTTCCACCTGTGGCATCTTTTTTACCTCTTGTACAAAACTTTCAATTCCATTCACGTCATATAGCCGTTCGATAACCATTACCTGCGATGGATTGTACCCCAAATCTTTATTGGATATTAGTGTGGTTTGTCTATGAACAGTGAGTGCTGCGATAATAAGCCCTATGGTTATGGTAAATTGAACCACCACGAGCACATGGCGTAGAACACCACTTTTTAAGCCCGTGCTCAGTTTCCCTTTAAGCACCTCAATGGGTCTAAAGCTGGCCAAAAAGAATGCAGGGTAGCTGCCCGCTGTTACACCCACAATAAGCGTCATTGCTAACAGGGTTGCAGCTGTAGTGCCTATGGGTAGCAAACTTAACGTTATGGCTTTGTTTGTGAAAGTATTGAATAGCGGAATGGCAAGGACTACCAAGCCCATAGCTAAAATTAATGCAATGGTTGTAACCAACATGGATTCTGAAAGGAATTGGCCTATCAGGTTGCCCTTTGTAGAACCCGCCACCTTGCGAATGCCCACCTCCTTGGCCCTTTTAGCTGAACGGGCTGTGGCAAGATTCATAAAGTTGATGGCGGCCAAAGCAAGAATCAGAATAGCAATAATCATAAACACGTAAACCATGATAAGGCTTCCTCCCTGATGCAAGTCGTAGGGCATATTAGATTTTAAATGGATGTCTTGTAAAGGTTGCAAGAAATAGTTCCAGCGGAAACCTGTTTTGGTCAAATCTTCCATTGATGAACCCATGGACTCAATAAACTGGATATTAGCATACTTCATTACTAAGTCAGCAAGATACTTGTCGGCCATAGTTTTTTTCACGCCATGTTTCAATTCTAAATAGGCGTAGTAATTATTATTCATCCATGAAATACTTTGGACCTGTTGGGGTAGTGTAACAAAAGACACGGCTAGGTCAAATTGCAGGTGGCTGTTCTGCGGTATATCTTCAACAATCCCAACCACCTCCCATGTTACACTTCCCTCCCAAACCTTAAGCATTTTTCCAATGGGGTCTTCATCTTCAAAATATTTTCGGGCGGTTGATTCGGT
Source organism: Acholeplasmataceae bacterium (assembly GCA_023230825.1). GTDB lineage: Bacteria > Bacillota_I > Bacilli_A > Acholeplasmatales > Acholeplasmataceae > Mariniplasma. The sequence goes on along the minus strand of JALNWO010000180.1, from coordinate 249 downwards.
CAGCACCACCTGATTTGCAGCTTGTAGAATTTTATCAGGATTTCCCTTTACCATTTTAAAGCCATTGAATACCTGAAAGAATGTGGAGTCCACATAGATAAGATTCTTTTCAGCAAATACCCTTTCATTGTAGCCTATATCGGGACTTCCAGCAAAATTGAACACCCGTGTGTAGTTTACAAAGTCAGGATATTCTTCCACCGCTGTAGGCGCAATGGGTGCATTAGAAAGAGGAGCCACCATTTCGGT
>JALNWO010000179.1 GCA_023230825.1 Acholeplasmataceae bacterium | reverse complement strand
CTTTGAAAGTTTGACAGCGAAAGTCATACTTCCTTTTCGTTTTAACTCGATTTTTTTTATCATTTAAATGCATTAATTTCCGTAAGAAAAAACCAAACGTTTGGAATAAAATTTTGTACAACGGTCTCGGCTATGCGTAGTGCGGGATTTCAAGGCACTTACCTTTCAATTTAGCACTTAGTTTATTAAATGTAATTACTTTTATATCAGCAATTTCGCCCGCATTACGTATAGCCAATGTTGGGCAATCGTACTTTATTTTCGTCCGTCTGTTAGCGTTGGCAAAGACATACTCTTTGACAAGTTTTGGCTTGTGTGTCGGCTGGTGCGAAACGAAGTTCACGAACTCCAAAAATTATTTATAGAATCGTGAGTAATTGCAAATGTGTGTGGCTGTGAAGCGTTGGCATTATTGCCATTTTATTTTAGTTTTTAATTACCAAACTTCATACTCATTAAGTTTTGGTTTCTGGTTTATATCTTGGTTTATAGTCGTCTTTTGTGTATTCCTGCCAAAACCAATTTCCCGAAAAAGCTAATTCTTTTTTTTCGAGATAATTTTGATGCGGGATATGTTCAAACGTTGCGTTGCAAAATGTTGTGCCGTCTCCAACACAAAGTTCATTAAAGATAAAATCGTAAACTTTTGTACTTGGTGTTGAATGCCCTGGTAATACTATTGCAAACTGTCTTGACTGACTTGTTGTTTTCAAGTTAAACACAACAAGATAACTCCGCAATTCTTTTGGAAGTGTAATAATGTTTACGCCTTCACATTCTTTTGGAAAAGGAACTTTTAGCCAAAACACCTTTGGTAAAATTTCTTGGTCTGGGTTTAAGATTTGTTCCCGTACTTTATAAAGTCCACCGTTAATTAGAAAACCATTACCTAAAAATGCAAAAGCAAGTAAATACGCAATTCTTAGCAAAGCAACTTCTGCGCGCCTTTCGTTTGAATTTTCTTTGAATTGCATTTTAAATGTTGGGGATTGATAAGCATTATCAAACATTTTATCGGGATAAAATAACGGATTATAAATAGTTCTTGGTGGAAACATATCTTTCATAAACTGACTTGATTGATTTGGATTGGAACGATTTGTTTGTAAATCCAATTTTAATGTTCCCTTTTCATTAACTTCAAGTATTCCGTTAACTTTATTTCCATTTAACTCAAAAGTCGTTTCTGCTTTTGAATTAGGTAAAAATGATTTTGCATCAATGGACAAAAGTGTTTTCAATAGATGTGCATCTAATTCGTGACCACTTTTGTTATTGCAACTTTTACAAGTTAAAGCAATAGGTTTACCACCAAGTGATTTTGGGGGCATATCTTCAAGCGTTAAATGATTTTTAAGTTTAACATCTAAATCTTTTTCAAAAAAAATTTCAAAGCATAGAGGACAGATATAGCCATTTGAAAAATCAGGTTTAAATTTAATAGAAGGGTGTTCTTTTACCCATTCCAAGTTTTGGGAAAAGAGTTTAAATATTCTAAGTTTTTTATTATAGTTTTTACTCATTCTATTTTCAATTTTTCAATCTCTTTCATCAGTCTATCCGTCTCTGTCAATGCCACAATAATTTTTTGATAATGCAAAATATCGTCAAACTCTAATTTTCTTCCTTTTCGGTCTTTTAGCCATTTTTGGGCGGGTTGATAACCACCAATGTAAAACTCCCAAGCGACTAATGGCACTTTATCAAAATACTGATGGTCATTAATATATACTTTGCCGTATGTTTCGTTATCTGCTACATAACCTGGACTTGATTTGGTGATTTTTCTGTTAACAAAATTATCTCCGTCTATTGGATATTGCGTAATGTATTGCTCAACCGTTGGACTTTCCAATAAATGAATTTGACGTATTTCTCCGCCCAATTTTACCAATTGCCAAAACGTGTCTTGGTCTTTTGGATAAGGAACTCTCGGGAAATCTATTTTTAAAAACTCTTTGTATTTCTCTCTGTAAGTAGGCGGATGCAAAACCGCATAGATGTAATCTAAAATGTCAATTGGAGCAAATGTGTTTTCGGTAGTTTCCTTTTCGTTGGTAAAAGTTAAACCCAAATTCACCGCAATTTGATTTACAATTTCAGCTTTTAAATTTGGTTTTCTTTCGCTGTCTTGTTCTATTGTTTGTTGGCCGTTAGTTTCTGGGTAGATATAGAGAGGGAATGTATAACCTGAACCGTACCTACCTGCCGTTCCCGTTAGGTTAAAATCATTTGCGTACTTTGTACAAAGCACATACTTCCAATCATCAGCACATTGTCTGGCAACTACAAGACCAATATTATTGCCTTTTACAAAATGTTGCATTACGTCATTTCTTGGTGAATTTATCCAATGTTCATTCTTATCAAATTGGTACATATAATTGAAATCAAAAGGTCTAAAATGAACTTTCATAACTCCTTTTGCTCTTGCATTTCTTAAATCATCTAATCTACCTTCTTTAGATACTCTCCGCGAGTCTTTTATCTTAAATTCCGTATAAGGATTTTCAGAAGTAAGAATATTATCCGTTGTTTCGTTTAACTCTTTTATGGTCTTGAACACTGATAATTTATCATTGGCTGTAACCATCCCTGATGTAAAATTTTCAAACACTTCGCTAACCTTAAACCCTTTTTCATATAATTCTCTTCCTAAATCATCTTTAGGTACAAAAAAGTAATAGGGTTTGTTATATGCTAATTCTTTAAATTCAACATCTCTTAGTGAATTTTCAGAAAGGAAATCATATTTCATTTCTCGTTTACCAAACAAATCATAGTGAAACACTTTCCCTAATTCGTTGGCTTTCTTTTTTCCTGTTTTTACAAAAATGTTAATTGATACGCCTTGCTGAATATCAAAGACGTT
>JALNWO010000178.1 GCA_023230825.1 Acholeplasmataceae bacterium | reverse complement strand
CAACCGATTTCCTACCCTTTAATGACTGATGATTTAATTCATTTTATTAACACTTTAAATTTAGAAAAGCCTTATGTTCTTGGCTTTAGTGATGGGGGTATTGTTGCCTTAATGACCGCGATGAAAGAACCAAAGTTAATTGAAAAAATGATTTTATGTGGTGTTAATTATCATTATCGTGGATTAGATAAAACTTTAAGATTAGCAATGAAACGACAAAATCAAATAAAACCAGATCCTCTCATAGAATTGATGTTAAAAGCACCGAAGATAAAAAAAAGTGCCTTGCGTAAATGCCAGACACCTGCATTATTAATTGTTGGCGATAAAGATGTTATCTTACCGCAACATACTTTAAAGCTCCATCGGTACTTACCACAATCTAAACTACTTATTTTAAAAGATGAAACGCATGATAGTTATGTGGTTAACCAAACAACTTTACTTCCACATCTCATTGCTTATTTAAAAAAGTCCTAGTGAGCGTAATATAATGTATGTGATATAAGCAAAATAGATGAAGGTAAGAAGAAAACCTTCTCGCTTAGAAATCTGATTTTTTGTGAGACCAAAAAGAACGACTAACCCTGTAATGCCAATTAAAATAACAAGATCAATTAAAACATCGGCGTTTAATCCTAAGGGGACAACAAGTCCTGATAGACCTAAAATTAATAAAATATTAAAGAGGTTGGAGCCCACGACGTTGCCAATGGCAATATCGGCTTCACCTTTTTTTGCGGCAACTGCAGAAGTGACGAGTTCAGGTAATGAAGTTCCTAACGCAACAACGCTGAGGCCGACTAAAGTTGTTGCTCTTGTTGTACTCATACTAAAGGCAGATGTTAAAATTTCAACCGCTAAATATTCAGCACCTTTAGTAACTAAAATACCTCCTAAAACGACTCCTGCTAAACCAATAAGCAAAAGCAGAATGGTTTTTTTAGTATTTAATATTTGAATTTCTTCTGATTCTTCTTCGTTTTCTTCCGCTTTTCCAACTTTTATCATTAAATATAAATAGTAAGCAAAGACTAAAAGTAAAATTAAGGCTTCCCACCAAACGATTTGTGCATCACTTTGGAAAAAGAAAGCTAAAACGGCTAAAACAACAGTTGAAATCATTAAAAAGGGAAACTCTCTTTTGCGCATCGCTTTCTTAATCGTCACGGGCATAATAATCGCCGTAATTCCTAAAATTAACGTAATATTTGCGATGTTAGAACCAATCACGTTTCCCATAGCGATATCAGCCGTTGTCCCCTCCATGCGAGCGACAATCGATGCAGTAAAGCTTACTGCTAACTCTGGTAAAGAAGTCCCAAAAGCAACCAACGTTAAACCGATAATAAGTGGAGAAATTTTTAAGCGTCTGGCAACAGAACTAGAAGAAGCTACAAAAAAATCAGCGCCTTTAATTAAAAAGACAAACCCACCTACTAAATACAACAAATGCAAAAATATCATGTTTTATCCTCCATAATTTGTTGCTCGGGGTAAAAAAATAAAACCCCAAGACCATACGTCTTGAAGGTCTCGTTACAAGTAAAACTTGAAATGAACCGGGCTTGTGCCGTATTGACGACTCATTTAGAGTTAACTACTCCCCTTCATGTTTTAATTTTAACACAGATTTAAAATAAAACAAGCCAGACAAAAGAAATGATAATGATTTGACAATTTATAAAAAAAGGTGTATGATATTTCCAGAATAGATTCATGGAGGAATCAATTTAAACGAATGGAAGACAGTAGTAGGAGGATCGACGATCCGGGTGAACAGATAAACAAAGACATGAGGCAAGAGCTTTTTTTAGGTGTCTTTTTTTGTTTTTTAAATGGTGAAAGTATATGATTTTAACAGTTGTTGTCATTGTATTGACATTAATCTTCATTAGTTTTTTAAATGCTGCAGAAGTTGCTTTGGTTGCAATCAGTGAAACAAAGATGATTGAAGAAGCCGAAGCGGGCTCTAAAAAAGCGCGACAAATACTCATTTTAATCGAAGAGGAGAAACAATATTTATTGTCACTTCAAGTGATGATTGTTTTGTTAACAATGATCCATTTATGGATGGTTATTAAGCTCTCAACGATGCTTTTAGCACCGATTAATAATCGTTGGCTTCAACCTTTATTAGTTGTTTTGGTTGTCATTGTGGTGCTTTTTATCCAAGTTGTTTTTGGTCGCTTAATCCCACAGCGATTAGCCAATAAAAAACCAGAAAAAATCGCTTATTTTTCAATTTCATTAATTGCCGTCACGCATTTGTTATTAACACCGATTACATGGCTTATTCATCACAGTTCTTTATTATTTGGACGTCTTTTTGGTCTCAAACCAGATGAAGGAAGTAGAGTGATGACTGAAGAAGATATCAGGAATATTGTTGAAGAAAGCTCATTGTCAGGAGATATCGATGAAGAAGAATCTGAAATGATTCAAAACATCTTTGACTTTGATGATACGACGGCAGAAGAAATTATGACTCATCGGACAGAAATCTCAGCGATAAACATTCAAGCAACAAAAAAAGAAATCATCGCTTTTATTCAAAACGAACGCTTTACAAGATTTCCAGTCTATGAAGACAATATTGATCATATTGTTGGAACAATCCACGTTAAAGACTTATTAAAATATTTAGATAAACCTGAAGAGTCATTTAAAATTAAATCGTTATTAAGACCTGCTTTATTTATTCCAGATTCCAAAAATACTAGCGAATTATTACGTGAGATGCAACAACAAAAAATTCATATCGCTATCGTTTTAGATGAGTACGGTGGAACCGCAGGAATTGTTACCATTGAAGATTTAATCGAAGAAATTGTTGGGAACATCTTGGATGAATACGACGATGAAGAAGAAGAAATCAAAGTGATCAATGAT
>JALNWO010000177.1 GCA_023230825.1 Acholeplasmataceae bacterium | reverse complement strand
CTTTGATTGCTTCTAGGGCTACCTCAGCCTTGAAGGCTGAACTGAATTTTCGACGATGTTTTTTCATAGGACGTAAAATTAATAAAGTTAATTTATCTGTCCAGTTTTTCTAGACCAGCTCAATACAATCATATACAGAAGAAACTATTCAAGAACCATTTAAGAACCTAATTAAGCCTTTTTTTAGTTTAGAAAAAATCTTTTTCAATATTATAATAGAACCTTTTGTACCCCGAAAATTTGTAGAAAAATTTTTGAAAGATTCTAAAATTAGACTATTCAATTTTTCCACACTAACTGGAATAGGAGAGAATCTAAGAGACAATGAGATAAGTGTCGAGAACCAGACTTTTGAAGTTAGCATTAATATTAAACCTAAAGAAGAAATTAAATCAAGCGAAAAGGGACTAATTGATAAAGTTTTTTCAGCAATTGGTCTTAAGAAATTTGACAACAAACAACTTTCTGAACTTGACTCGAAAGTTTTTGTAGAAAGTGGACCAAAAAAAAGAAGGGCAAATTATAATTTAGAAAAAGAAATAAAAAACATAAAACCTACAATTTATTTAGAAGACGAAGGAATAGAAATTGATGAGACTACTAGTTTACCAAACTTTGAACAAATCAAAAAATTTTGTTTTGAATTACTTGAAGAAGTAATTCATGAACACAAAAAAAATTTACAAGTAGATGAACTTTAAAAAAAACTTAAAAGATTTAATTTACGATGCTCATAGGTTTCAATATACAACAATTACAGATACTAAAGAAACCGCTGAACAAAAGAAACCTTTGTGCTTTTTTACTAAGGTTCAGTGGCTTTTCATAATTATTTCAATAATTTTTGCATCCTTAATAAAAAATGGGTTTAAAATTGATTTTGCAGGTTATATTATTTCTGGCTTATCACTATTTATAGGTGTCTTTTTTACTTTTTTAATAACTTTGTATGATAAATTTCAAAAGTTTGATTTTTCGATACTACCTGAGAAGCAAGATGAGGGAAAGCTATTTCAAAATACTAAACGAAAGAATTTTTTTAAAAGAATTTCTGTTCTTTCTCTTTATTCTGTTCTTCTTTCTATTTTACTAATTACTCTATTGTCATTAACATTACTATTCACAGAAGAAATTAATAATTATCTAAATATCTTTGAATTTATCTATAAAATAAAATTTTATCATGCAACAGAAATAATTAAAAATATTTTTATTTTTCTTTATCGTTTGATAACATTTTATTTCTTATTTAACTTTATTTCAATCACTATATTTATTATTTCATCATACTATGATTTTCTTATTGCTGAAATCCAAAATAAAAAAATTAAATAATGTTTTATCTAGATAACATAAAAATATATCCTGAAATAGGAATTCATAAAATAGGTAATAAATTCGAAGGGGAGAAATTGCTTTTGTCTGAACAATCTATTTTCCTTTCAGAAGAGATAAAAACAGATTTAAAAACTTATTTTTTGAATTCCTTTAAACCAAACGAATCATATAATTTCTTCCATGATGTGAGTTTGAGGCTAAATGAGGTCTTTGAATATGTTAGTCAGGCTTTTGAAAACAAAGAACTATTCTTTAAACAGTCCCGAAATATTGCTAAACATTTATATAATCAAACTACCCATCCTAAAATTAAAAGTGGGGAACTTCTTGTGACTTTTATTACAAACTGTATAGTTAATGGAAAAGAAGTAGTTGGAATTGCATTATTCAAATCCGAAAATAAAGATACATTCTTAGAAGTGGAACAAGTAAATGATGTCTTTGAAATTGAAAGCAGAAAGGGAATCAATTTCAATAAATTAGATAAAGGTTGTTTGATATTTAATACTGAAAAGGAGAATGGTTATATATTATCTGTTGTTGACAACACAAACAAAGGAAATGAAGCACAATATTGGATGAATGATTTTTTAGGTGTGAAACCTATTAACAACGAATATCATCAAACCAATCAATTTCTAAGCCTTACCAAACAGTTTGTCACCAAACAGTTAGATGAAGAATTTGAAATCAGTAAACCTGATAAAATAGATTTGCTTAATCGTTCAGTAGATTATTTTAAAAAACATGATCAGTTTGACAAGGAAGAATTTGAAGCAGAAGTTTTTAACGATTCAAATTTAATAGAATCATTCCGTCAGTTCGATAAGGTTTATAGAAATGAAAATGAAATTGAATTAGATGACAACTTTATGATTTCCGCACCGGCTGTAAAAAAACAAGCCCGGGCTTTCAAAAGTGTTCTGAAATTAGATAAAAACTTTCATATTTATATCCATGGCAACCGGGACATGATAGAACAGGGAGTTGACAAAGACGGTCGGAAATTTTATAAAATTTATTACGAAAAAGAAACTTAAAATGTGTTATATTGACATGGAGACAGAATTAGACTTTTGACAGTCAAACTTTTGTTTGAATGTTGAGATCAAAACAAGTCGATGACTCCAAAAATAGTGGACCGGCAGGATGAAGATAGAAATCTGACTATCGTATTATAGACGCAGGTTACCGGATGGATACGCAAAACAGGCCTGCCGTTCCTATGAACAGCGAGACCTGTTGTCATTTTGTTTACTGCTGGAAATTTTATTGCTTAGTTGCCAATATTGATATCTAAAGATTTGGTGATTTTCCCTATATTTTCCGGGTCAATTATCCCCTGAATACTGATTAGCGTATTATTTTCACCACTTACTACAAGCACGAGATCCGATATTTTTCCGCTTGCATTTTCTTTTGAAAAAAAGCGTACAACCTCATTGGCTTCCGTTATTTCCATCAACATATCATACGCATTGTTTTTGAAGAAGCCCTCTTTTTCAAGCTCTTTGTAAAAATTAATTTGTTCAGTGTTTTTTAGATTATCAGACGTAAGAATACGTATCGCCTTTAGTTTGGAAAGTATCTCTTCAG
>JALNWO010000176.1 GCA_023230825.1 Acholeplasmataceae bacterium | reverse complement strand
CGAAATGGAATCTTTATCCTTAGGCGCACTTCGCGTCCTTCGCGGTGAGGAAAAAGCAAAAGATTATCAATAGGAGATGAGAACATGTTAAAAACCATTGAAGATCTAATTTTAAGAGCGAAAACCAAAGAGCCAAAAACATTGGTTGTCGCATGTGCAGATGATAAACCGGTTTTGGAAGCTGTTGAAAAAGCACGAGAAGAAGGCATTATTGAGCCGCTTTTAGTGGGTAATAAAGAAATTATTTCACTTTTATTGGAAGATTTAAACATCGATGCTTCACATTATCAAATTGTTGATTTAATTGACCGAGCAGAAGCCGCTAATCACGCAGTGAAGCTTGCTGGTGAACACGAGAACTATATTTTAATGAAAGGCTTTTTAGATACGAGTGTTTTATTAAAAGCAGTTTTAAATCCAGAACACAACTTTAGAAGTGGAAAACGTTTATCACACGTTACTTTGTTCGCAACGAAAAACTATCACAAATTATTAATGATGACCGATGGGGCAATGAATATGTATCCAAACGTCGATGAAAAACAAGAAATTTTAGAAAATGCCGTTTCTGTTTTACATGGTTTAGATATTGCTAATCCCAAAGTTGGCGTCATCGCCGCTATTGAAAAAGTCAATGAAAAGATGCAAGCCACGGTCGATGCGAAAGAGCTGATTGAAAGAAATCAAAAAGGCATTATTACCGGATGTATCGTTGATGGACCTTTTGCCTTAGATAACGCTATTAGCAAAGAGGCTGCGCATCATAAAGGGATTGAAAGTGATGTCGCAGGTGATGTTGATCTTATCTTGATGCCACAAATTGAAACAGGTAATGTTTTTTATAAAACGATGATGTTTTTAGCAGACGCAAACAGTGCATCGATTGTTGTCGGTGCGAAAAAGCCGATTGTTTTGACATCAAGAGCCGATTCGACCCTTTCTAAATTTTATTCAATTGCGTTAGCAGTTGCGTCATAAAAAATAAAATATGATACAATAAGAATACAGTAAGACAGAGAGAAAGAAGGTGTTCTTATGGTACTTATTACATTTTTCGAGGCATCGATGACCCTTGTTGGTATCGGTGTTCTTGTTTTACTTGCTTTTACCTTTCGCATCTTAAGAGATGACTTTTTATGTGAACGCAACATGCGTATCCATCACCCAGAACTCTATCAAGTTGTCTTATCTGTTCAAAGTCGCAGTCGCAGAAAAGCGATTTTTGCTCTTTATGAATTTCATCGTTATGCATATGAACTTGCGGATTTAGAAACAGGCGAAAGAGATTTAGCAAAGTTAGAAGACAATTTACGGAAACATATATCGGGGATGTATGTTGCAAGTTTTCGCTTTCGCTCATTAAAAAAACATACATATCGTCTTTATACATATGAAGATTATCAAATGTTTTTTGATGTCCTAAAAGGGGTTAGTATGGATCTTCATTATCACATTTATCCTTATTTAGACGATGTCCTTCAATATGCACGCTATACGATGGGATCGTTAACACTCATGATTGCTCCCCTTTTAGATAAGAAAAACCAAGACTTTTTTAAATCTTTCGCTTTTCCCTTAGGTGAGGCAATCGAAATAACGCGAATTTTAAAATACGCTTCTAGAGATATCGAAAAAGGACGCAGCTATTTTCCAGAATCGTTAATGAAACAATACCGTTATACCCAAGTAGATTTGAAGAAACAAGTTTATAACGATGCTTGGAGACAACTGGCACACGCCATGGCTGAAGTTGCCGAAGAACGATTTGAGCTCATTTTAAAACAATTACCAACAGTCCAAGAAAGATTTAGAAATTCACTTGGTGAAGCGATTATTAACTATTATGCCCTTTTAAAATATATTCAAGAAATTGAGTATGACGTCTTTACCATTCTTCCCGTTGTCCGTCTTGAAGAGAAAAACAAACTCTTCCTTCAGTACGGCTTGACCCCAAGAGAATAAATAATTTTTTTTAATCGCCTTTGTTTTTAACAACAGCAATTAAAAAAACAATTAAAAAAATGTTATAATAGAAGAGTATATTATAGAATGGGGTGGTCTTTTGTACATGAATATCCAAACGGACATTGTTACAGGAATCATTTTATTAATTTTGCTAGTTAGTACGATGAGACGGATTAACTGGCGGAGCCACGCAGGAAGACCTTTTCTAACTCTCATTTTTCTTAACTTAATTTTAATTATTGCTCCCAATATTGTGCATCTTTTTGATGGAACTACAACCCTTGTGGGAACGATGATCCTTTATTTAAGCGTGGGCTTTTACTATGCGATTATTCCCGTGTTTATTTTATATGGGTTTTTCTACTTGATGATGACTATTCAAACTGATTTTGATCATAAATCGTGGTTAATGCGTTTACCATACGTGCTAGTATTTTTAAACTTTATTTTAGTCTTAGCAAGCTTTTTCTTTAATGTTTATTTCGCTTTTGACGATGAAAACCGCTATTTAATTGGCAACCATTATTATTTGATTGTTGTAATTAGTTTATTGCTTGTTGCCTTCACTATCTTTTGTTTATGGTATTTCCGCAAAGGGACGCGACAACGAGACTATTTGGTTTTGCTCTTATTTTTAGGGCTACCCATCGCAGCAACCATCTTTTATTTAATCGTGCCGACAACACAAGTGATTTGGAATAGTACCGCCCTTTCACTTTTAATGGCTTATGTCTATATTCAGGAACAAGTCATCTCAACCGATGCGTTGACAGGCGTTTATAATCGAAGCGAATATGAACGAACGATTAAAGCCCTTCGAAACAACCAACGAAAACTAAGTGGTTTAACAGGTATTCTTGTCGACATCGATTACTTTAAGGAAATCAATGATGAGCATGGGCATCATGTTGGTGATGATGTTTTAATTGAAGTGTCACGGATCTTAAAAAATGCCGTTAAAAAATATGGTTTTGTCTACCGTGTGGGTGGCGATGAATTTTTGGGAAT
>JALNWO010000175.1 GCA_023230825.1 Acholeplasmataceae bacterium | reverse complement strand
CATATATATTGAGGGTATAAAATATGCAAATGCATAGGAGGAGGAATGAATGATTTACAGAATTTTAAAAGCTGAAATGGCATTAAAAGGAGTAAATGTTAAAGACATTGCCGAACTTTTAAACTTAACGGCAGTTTCTATTTACTCAAAATTTGCAGGTCGCCAAACAATCACTTTAGATGAAGCAATAAAAATCCGTGCTTATTTAAAAACTGATAAAGACTTAGATGAATTATTTGAAAAGAGTCTTTAAACAATGACCAAACCTGTAGCAATTAAGAGAAGAAAACGACTTAAAAACAGAGAAAAATTTGTTTTAGGTAGATTTACTAACTTAATGCTAACGGACTTACTCATCGAATCAAGGAGGAATAAACGATGAAATTCAATAAATACGATCTAACTTATGGGCCATCACCTTGTTTTGATTGTCCGGAAAGAGAACTTGGATGTCATGGTAGGTGTCGTAATTACAAGCTATAAAAAAAAAGAATTAGAAATACAAAAGAGAAAATAAAAAAAGAAAAGGAGGGTTTATATGCAAATTAAAAAAGTTCTTTTTGTTACTTTATTCGCCGCTAGCTTGTTAGTTAGCTGCAATCCTAACGATACCGGAGTTTTAACTAAAGCGGATGTCCTAGAAAAAGCTAGTAATTTTGTGCTTTACTAATAAACGGTACAAACGGAATAGCTTACGCAGATCGAAATCAAACTATTAAGTTATCAGGCCGGCAATATTTAATTGGTGCTCGAATACTAACACTTGAAAACATCCTCTTAGAAAAAGACGGTGAAGAAACAGATGTTGAGGTTACCGTTTCTTTTAGTGTTGACAAAAACTCTTCTTCTTTATGGAAAATTACTGAACAAAAACCTGATGAATATCATGTTCGTTTAACTCCTACTTATCCTAAAAAAAATGAAGAGGATTATCACTCAATTATTACAGCTACTTTAAAACTCATGGATGACGAAGAATTACAAGTTTCATGGAACGTTGTTCTTCGTGCTCCGAAAGCATAAAAACAAAGGAGGGATTATTTTATGAAGAAATTACACGAAAGACGAGCCGATGCCTTACTCGATTATTTATCTGCATTACCAGATGATCATTGGGCCAGTGAAGAAGAGATAATTGCAGCACTACCAGAGTACTTTATTTCTAAGCCAAGACCTAATGCAACATCACTAGACGGTAACATTTATGCCGCTATGAATCTCATCAATAAAAGGGGTGGTGTTATTGTTGTAAATAATAACAGAAGAGCATACAAACTTGCAACTAAGGAAGATGCAGAAGCTTTTAAAAAAAAATACATCGATAAAGGAATTAGGGCCTTTGTACGAGCGGCAAACATCGGTAACATCGCAAAGAAACATAACACTTTTGACTTAATTACTGAGTCGTTTCACAAAATATTTTCTGATCAAGATGAAGAACAATAAAATACTAGGCGTTCGGCCAACGAGATTCTAGCTTAAATAGGTATAATGCACCGACAAAAGAGTAATAATTTTCGCCGACAAAATCACAAAACACGTTTCAAAAGTGGACGCTTAAAACAAACAAAAAAGGAGCAAGCATGACTAAATTAAAACTATCTGGAGGCGACATTGTCCTCTTAAAAAACGGAAAAATCGTTAAGATTGCAGACATGAAACCGACTCACATCATGGTCGCTTTTGATGAATGGTATCCAATAAGCGATGTCGTTCAAATTATCACAAATGAAGAGATAAGAAAAGAGAAAGGAAATAAGGGGGTTTAAGGGGTTTATGGTTAGAGATAAGTTGAGAGTAGTATTCGTTCAAAATATTCTTATTTATAATATTTCTCACTCATCCTCCTCCTCCTATCCTTATTCTTTCATTCGTAATTACTCATTACAGAATAATTGTTATTGCTATTACTTAAGTTGCTAAGGGGGAGGGAAAGGGAATGATTGGAACATTACAAAAAAAATTAATAAATTGCAAATTCATTACTAATAACAATATTGATCATGTAGCTAGATTTAAAATAAATACTTACTTAAAAGAATTGTTAGATAAACATGATGTTGATGATGTATTTAACGCTGTTGCTACATTCACTAATTACTTTAGTAGGCGGTCCGGCGGCGAAATTCAAAACAAAGAAGCTTACTTTAAAAAAATTGTAAACAACGCACTTATAAATAAAACACTACCAGATGTTACTTTTAAAACCGAACCTCATCCGTCACCGGCCGGCGAACTAAAAATCAATAGCGACCTAATGTTACGAGCTAAAGAAATTTTTGTTGATTATGACGGCAACAACAGAAATGAAATTTTTGAATTAAGGAAGCTGTGGGAACCTAAATGTTCGAAATGTAAAAGTGTAATGGAATTTTGGAAATTCACTGAAGAGTTCGAAATAGGGCATCCTCCAGCATCTATTTTTAAATGTCCTAACTGTGTAAATTTTTATCACGTTGAAGTAAGTAGAAAACAAGAAGTTAACGGAGTAATAAGGCCAAAGACGGTGACCTGGGCTTATGGTGAGGATCCAGAAGAATGGAGCGATGAGGTTTTAGCTAAAATATTAGCATCTATTTTTGGAGAGAAACAATAATGGCTAAGGCCGGCGGCTTCTGGATTAAGTGGCTTAACGAGAACAAGTATTCAAGCTGTAGTTTTAACAAAGACGGTAATTTGTATTTTGTCGAAAGACTTAAAGTTCAGCGAGGTATGGGTAATCAGCTAGCGGATGAAATATTAATTGTTGGAATGAACAAAAAGCAAGTACTAGCATTTCTTAAAAGAAATAATGCGGTAATTGTATATAGAGATATTGCTCCGGAAGAAAGCCAAATCAAAATTACAAAATAATTAAAAAAGGAGGGTGTGGAATGAGTAACAACGAAGATAATGTTAATATCGCGGAAAAAATACGCCGTAATTTCTTTCAATTAGACCTCCGATATACCGAAGCGGAAACACAAATGTTGAT
>JALNWO010000174.1 GCA_023230825.1 Acholeplasmataceae bacterium | reverse complement strand
CTTGGCGCGAATGTCATCCCGCATTATATCATCTGAATCATATATATTAGCGTCTATGACATTTACCAATCCCCCCTGTAACAAGACCCTCGCTGTGATACACGATGAAGCCGTAGTGTCCAAAGTCGTCAGATACAAGGTCGCCAAATCATTGGCGATGATTTGAGGATTATCATCCTCGATTTCATATACTACAAGTGCTGTTCCCACAAAAGTGGCGGTAGGCTGATAGGTATAAGAACCATCTTCTTGGATGGTGAGGTCGCCCGCTTCTATTATAGCATTGCCGTTGGCTGTGTCTTTGTAATAAATCGTTACAGTCTGCGGATTGCTATTATCCACAATTACAGTCTGTTCATTACCGTTAACGTCAAGGTATGTAAAATTAATTACCTTCTGATTGTCATTTTCAGGATCGGTATCATTCAACAAGATATCCCCGACTTGCAGAACACCTTTCGCACTACTATTTGCATCATCGTTGGCAAAGGTGTAATTTTCTCTTGCTTTGGGTACGACCTTAATAAATATATCGGCTTCCGCTGTTCCGCCATTCGAATCAACAATCGAATAATGTACTGGGTCTAAATCTCCAACGAAATCAGTTGCCGGAACAAATGTATAAGTGCCATCAGGATGGATGGTCAAAGTACCCGCATTGAGGACAGCACCTGCGCTAACCTGTACAGCTGTACCGCCGTCAATCGGAATCACTGTACTACCTTGTGTTGCACCCGTTAGGCTCAATCCACTGTGTGCACCATCCGGATCACTGTCGTTAGCAAGGATGGTTCCGCCATTCAAAGTCGTATTCACCAAAGTAATGCCCGTATCGTTCTTGGCAATTGGAACATGGTTTTCAGCCGGATTTATGTTGGGGGTGACGATTATATTCAAGTTAGAATTCGCCACTAATTTGGTATCGTCCATCATGCTATAATCAACTGGCGTTATCGTACCTATAAAATCGTTGGTAGGCGTAAAGGTGTAACTTCCGTCTGTGTACAACACTATCGTTCCGGCTTCGCTCACTGGTCCCAAATTATCATCAATACCCGTTGTTTGAAACGTAATCGGGTTATTGCCAGTGAAGGATTGAGAGTGAACGCCGGTTTGGTCCGTATAAGTAACTGAGGTTACCACCTTTGGGGCCCTTATCATAACATCATTGGTCAGGATATTCCCGCTTACAGCGTGATTGACCGGAGTTTGATTTATGTCCGGATTTGCTATCGGTACGGGTAAATCAACAATTAATATCCCTTCTTCACCGCATATTGACCCACCACATGTCCCATTGGTATGTTGTTCCAGTCTTATTGTTAAAATAGATACAGGCGGAATTTTGATATAGCCTGGAAAAGTATATTCGTGTGTCGTTCCATTACCTTGATTGCCCCAATTGTAACATTCTATCTCGGTATAAGTTGCACCCCCATCTGTGCTGTATTGCGCTAAAAGAGAAGCTTGTCCATTTGAAGTGGTTGTATAGTTAACGGTTACCGTATAGTAGTCAAAACTTGGGTCTTCACCAGCTGGAGTATCGATTTTTGTCACAAAACTATCGTCTCGGTTTATTATATAGCACTGGGCATTTAGATATTGTCCGAAAGAACTTAAAAATAACCCGATTATAAATAATTGTAATATTTTTTTCATTTTCTTTTTGATTAAATTGTAAAATTAGTTTGATTCATAGTGAATTTTCAAAAATGCTTTTTGTATTCACTTATCATTGAAAACAATTCCATATTTTACGCTGAATCAAGTCATCTCAATTGTATATTTATAGCTTGGATGTTGTGAATAACAATATAATGATTCTTTTCGTTGGTTAAAGGAATGGAATGATATTAAAGATAGGCTGTTGGCGGTGCCCGATCCATAGAATATTTAACAAAATCGCCCTTTACAAGAAATATATTATTAAAAATAAGTGCAGTGTATAAAACAGGATTGCTAAAAATTTCTATCCGAGCCGTATAATCTAAGTCCTTTTTAAAATTATTAATAATGATAATAAAAGGAAGCTGATTCATGGCACTGCGTAAAGAATCTTTTGCTTTTTTGGTCTTAACGGCTATTTTTGACGGATTGGATTTTACATTATCCGCATTGGTAGCTTCATTTTTAGAGAATTTACTGGAGGTTTCTTTTGTTTTATTGTTTTTTATTTTCGCTTCACTTGAAACAGGTGCCAGCACAACTTTATAATTGTTGAATTTATTATGGTTAATAAATTTTGTCCCCTCCGAAATGGAAATAACTGTCGCATTTTCAGCATTGATTACATCTTTTTCAATTGTATTGATTTTAATTTCTTCAAAATTATGAATCTCATCTTGCGCAAATATTATAACCTGAGCAGAAAGGTTCCAGCAAGAAGCCCATAATACCAATAACAATGTAATTGATTTTCTCATGAAAGCGGATGATATTTCAATCCACCTACAATTCATGGAATACATAAATTCGTTCAGACAGGCAGGCATTCTAGTTGGTTTGAAGTTGGTTAAATTCAATTTTAATCTGTTCAAAATCGAATTTATTTTCGTAGCCAAATATAGAAAAACTTTTTAAGAATCGTATGGTGTGTTGTTAAATATTCTTAACACACAGAGGTTGATGCGATTAAGGAATTAGCATTCATCCGTTTTTCGGTTCATTTCGGCTTCGCTCAATGCCCAAAATCCGGTGGCTGAGCGGAGTCAAAGCAGAGGTTCATTTCGTGAACTTCGTTCGCAGAATTCGTCTGTGCTCAATGACCGCTGTTCAATGACCGTGGATTCTTGATTCCGGTGTTTACTAATAAACAAAGAAACCCTCCGGAATTCCGAAGGGTTTCTCTATTTGCTGATTTTACAATCAATTCATTTCACTCCGCGGCTTTCCAGAATGCCCAATGCTGCCCGTTGTAAACAGCCAACAGACTTTGGGGAGTCACGTAAACCATCATTCCCGGGGAAGGAGACATGATGTCCATCACTGAGTTCACTTG
>JALNWO010000173.1 GCA_023230825.1 Acholeplasmataceae bacterium | reverse complement strand
TACATGATTTCGTATTTTTTCATCTTTTTACCTCCTTATGGTCTATTGGTCTTATATAAGACAAGGAAAATCTTACGCCAAATTATTATAACACATTAATACCAATATTACAATGAATAATTTTGCTTAAACTTGAAGAATTTGAGCGATGTACTGATATGTCTGGTCTACCGCACTTTGAATATTTAAGTTACGATCACCTTGAGTCAAAGGGAAACGATATTGATAAGTATGTTGGCAATAATCAATGGCAATATATGCTTCAGTTGCGGATGTGTTGGGCTCTAAAGTGGGGCCTGCATTACCAGTAATAGCGACAGCGATATCTGGATTTAATTGCCTCTTTAATCCAGACACCATTTCAAAGGCAACTTCTGCACTGACTAAAGTATGTGATCCAATTGTTTTTGGTTTAACAAAGAGAAGTGTTTCTTTTGCTTCTGGTTGGTAAGCAATGATACTCCCTTTTAAAATGTGTGATGCTCCGGGATATTGAGCTAGGGCATGGCTTAAAGCACCACCGGTAATGCTTTCCGCAAAACCGATGGTTAAGCCGTTTTTTAAACAAAAATCAAAAACTTTTTTACTGATCATGATAACGTAATCGTAACGGTAAATTCGATGAAGCTATCATTCACTTTTCTTAAAACTGTTAACTCGTGGGTATCGCCAAATTCAGCACCTTCAAGTTGACTGGCCATATCGGCAATCTTTTCAACATCGTGTCCATTCATCTTAATAATTAAATCATAAAGTTCAAGGACTTCGTGCGCTTGACGGGTTAAATCAAAACCGATGATGACAACACCAACAGGATCTACTGGTAATAACTCCGGATCATTAAATTCTAAGAAAACACTCACTTCTTGAATCGTCACACCTATACGAGGTGAACGGACAACAGGAATATAATTCGCTTCTTTAAAGTTTCTAATCACAGGGGCAATTTTATTAATACTTAACGAATAGTTAAGCCCTTCAGCCGCGATGACTCCATCTCCGGTTTGAACATCAGGGATTTTCGCCACGTTAATACCAATCACATCTCCTCTTAAATTAAAGAGAGGGCCACCACTATTTCCTGGGTTTAACTCAGCATTGTGCATCAGTCCAAGACCGACGATGCCGCGATAAGGATAACTAACAGGACTGACGACGCCGTTTGTGACATAATTAAAATACTCTAGAGAACGTGGGGTTCCAATGGCAATAACATCTTGGCCTTTAACAATTTCGGTAATGACATTATCATTAATTGAAGGAATATTGTGGGCTCTTAAAGTTTTTGTTGTTTCAATTCTAACAACAGCAATGTCATAAAGCTGATAAGATTGATAATCTTTAACGGGAATGTCTTCTGTCTCTGGACCAAAGTGGATTTTCATCTCTCCGCCGTTTTCAACGACGTGATGGTTGGTTAAGATCGAGTAAAGATAACGATTTTGTTCGCTTCCCTCGGTTTCAATTAGTTCTTTTTTATAAATAATTCCTGAACCGTGTCCCGTCTCTGTGACAACAGCAACAACAGAAGGATCAACACGTTGAATCATATCAATTCGAAGCTGTTCAATCTCCGACGGTGATTCATAAACTACAGTTGCTCTTGCAACAAACGTACAGCCAGCAAGTAATACAACAAACATGATGGCCATGATCATAAGAAAACCTTTTTTAAATTTCATCATCTAATCCTCCTAATTTAAATAAGTGATGTGCTTGTTGAGTCGTGACTTGTTTCACTGTTTCAACAGAAACATTTTTAATTCTCGCAATATGTTTTACAACTTCGACTAAATATTGTGGTTCATTCCGACGTCCACGATAAGGCATTGGGGTTAAATACGGGCTATCGGTTTCTACAAGAAGATGCTCCAAAGGAATTTCTTTAACAACATCTAAGATTAACTTGGGATTTTTAAATGTGATGGGGCCATCAACGCCAATATAAAACCCCAGTTCAACCGCTTTTTTGGCATCTTCAGCAGTTGATGAGAAACAGTGGAAAACGCCGCGAACACGCCCTTTGTAAGGTAATAAACAATCGTATGCTTCTTGAAATGAATTCCGAGTATGAATAATTAAAGGTAAATCATAATCCATTGCATATTCGATATGCCTGATGAAACTTTGAATTTGGATGCTTCGGTTCTCATCTTGCCAATAAAAGTCAAGACCCGTCTCACCAACGCCAACAACCTTCTCATGAGAAACTAGTTCATGGACAAAGGCAGAATTACCTTTTTCGACATATCCTGGATGAAGGCCCACAGAAGCGTAAACACCTTCGTGTTTCTCTGCAATCTGGATAGCCCTCAAGCTACTTTCTTCATCCATTCCAATGACAATCATTTTCTTTACCCCAGCTTTCTTTGCCCGAGCAATTACTGCATCTAAATCATCTTTATAATCATCGGTATTTAAATGTAAATGGGTATCTACTATCATATTGTCCTCACCTTAACATGCCTATATTCTATCATAAAAAAAAGAAATATACAGAGATAGCGTATATAAAAAGATGTTTCCTATTGAACATAAAAAAAAGAGGCAATTTGCCTCTTTTAGAAATTTGCTTATTGATGAACCTTAACAACAGATCCAGCACCAACAGTACGTCCCCCTTCACGAATTGAGAACTTTGTTCCTTCTTCGATTGCGATTGGGTGAATGAGTTCAACGATCATGACTGTGTTATCACCAGGCATTACCATTTCAGTACCTTCTTGTAAAGTAATGACGCCAGTTACGTCTGTTGTACGGAAGTAGAATTGTGGGCGGTAGTTTGAGAAAAATGCTGTGTGACGTCCACCTTCTTCTTTTGATAAAACGTATACTTGAGCTTCAAACTTAGCATGGGGAAGAACAGATTTAGGTTTAGCTAAAACTTGTCCACGTTCAACTTGGTCACGGCTAACGCCTCTTAATAAAGCACCAATGTTGTCTCCAGCTTCTGCATAGTCAAGTAATTTTCTAAACATTTCAACACCAGTAACAACGGTTTG
>JALNWO010000172.1 GCA_023230825.1 Acholeplasmataceae bacterium | reverse complement strand
TTGGTTGCCAAGTGGTTTACATTTGGTTGCCAAGTTGTCATACCAAGTGTCACCATTTATTAAACCAAGGTGACCAAGGATCATTAGTGCTATTTTCTTCGTCATCACCGAATAAAACAACGTTCGGTAGGCTATAAGATTTATTAGGCTTTATAACAAGTTGCTTCGCAAAGTCTAAATAATTAGTCACTTTATACCTATCAGACCTTAGTGTGTTGTGCATGCGCCAATGTTTGACTACCACAAGTCCTTGACGCTCCGAAAAACCTATAAGAAAACCACGTTCAAAAAGTTCGTTAAGTGCAGCCGGCTTGATATTTAGACGTCTTCTTATCGAATTTACACGATCACAGAAGCCATCGTCGTCCGCGTCTAAGTTGATTTGAAAATACAAAACTTGTGCGGGAAAAGACATTTCAGTGAACGCGTCGCTGCTAATTATGTCCGGCGTAAACATTCTCTTAACTGCCATAATGCTCCTTTCTAAAGTGGGGCAAGTCCGAAAACTCGCCCCGTGAATTTCTTATCCTTTTAACTTTTTTAGTGGGTCGTCAGCGTCATCAATTTCGTCGGTTGTTTCTTGTTTTAAATCACTTGAAACTGCAACGTCTTTTGGGTGGCTAACTGGCACTTCTTTTTCGGCTTCTTCTTCGACAATTTCTTCGGCTGGTGTAGCCACAATTTCTTCGACAATTTCATCTTCAAAATCTTCGGGTAAATCAATTGTGTTTGAGACTGTAGTTTTACCGATTACGGGATGTGCGTCGACGTATTCATCTTCGGTTGTTTTGTTGAAAGAACCGATTACTGCGGATACGTAATTATCTTCGGTATTAGCACTATTGAATAACATTTTAACCGCACGACGAATAACTGTGCGTTTTGACATTTCTTGTGGGAATTCTTTTTGCACTTTTTTGTCGGGGTTAGTTGATTTGCTCCAGTTAGCGTCAATTTCCTTTTTTGTCATAACCGTATAACGTTTGTCGCCACCGGGAAGAATTGCAACAGCGTAAGCCCCTACAATTGGGTTATCGCGATTTTTAAAGCTTGTTGTGTGCTTAATAACTACTTCTTCGTCGTTGATAATGTTCGTTTCAAATTCGTCACCGTCATAAATAACAACGGCTTTAATGTCCTTAACAAGTCTAGTGCGAAGCGCAACAGCGACGTCACCAAAGTAACTTCTAAACATTTTTAATTCGTTACCATATTTGATGAAGTAACATTGGTTTTTATCAATTTCTAAACCTTGTAAAACCATGTGCGTGAGCGCTTGACCGACCGAAGTGCTTGTTGCACCACGTAGTTTTGATTCTTGCGTAATAACAAGATAAGCAAGTTTCAATTGATTGCCCAAATTATAGTTTTGGGGAAATTTTAATTGTCCTTGTGTAACAAGCAAGTCAAAGTTTTGCAAAATACTATCTGCGATTGTTCTATCGTTAATAGCGGTTGCAACTTCTTTCTTGCTAAATGGAACGACTTTTTGAGTATTGTCTGCCATATTCCCTCCTTATTTGATTTCGGCGGATAAACCGACCTTTATGGCGGCGTCACGAATTTTAGCGAGTGCCTTTTCGTCATAACCTTTAACGGTGAGCGTAAAGAGCTTTGGCGCTACTGGTTCGTTAACCTTTTTTGATAAGGCATAAGCGTCGACATAAGTTTTTAACTTCTTGTCTGCTTCGTCTAACATGCCTTCGAGTTCTTTGAGTTCTGACTCAAAAATTCCCATGTAAAGCTTTATAACAGAAATTCGCGTATCTTTGAGTGCGTCTCTTAATTTGCGAATCGCTGTGCGTGAGGCTTTAACAACTTTGTTCGTTTCATCATCTTTGATTACTTTGATTTGTGTTTGCGACGCTAAATAATCTTTTAAAGATTGCCGTTGAATGGGAAAATCTTTCACAACAAATTGTGATTCCGTTTCAACATAAACTGGCGTCAATTCAAATTTAACTTCTTTTTCTTCCATTTTTTTGTTTCCTTTCTAAAATGTAATTTCGATTTTTGGAAGTTTGCGTTTTTCCACGTTGTGTTCCCAGAAGTGTGTTTCGACTTTTTCTAAATTTTCAATATCTTTTTTCACTTCGCTTCGTTCAATGTGGTAGTAACGCGTTTCAGTTTTTAATAGTTTTTTTCCTTCTTCGTGATAGTAGTCAAAGAAACGTAATTTCGCTACTACGACCGCAAAGTCGAAGTCGTTCAAAACCATGAGGTAGTGAATAACTTGAATAAAATAGTTTTGTGGCAATTGCCCTTGCCAAGCTTGATCGTCTGCTCGGTTACGAATGTCTCGTGTTTTAATTTCAAGAACGCCCTTGCGGTTTGTTGCCTTATCAATAATTCTTCCGTCAATGGTGGCGGTTAAATAAGGCTTATCCGTGCGCCTAAACATTTCATGACTACGAGGCGTTAATACTTTTAAATGCGGGTGATCTAAAATAAATTCTTTTCTAATAAGTGGTTCACTTTGAATTCCGTATGCCATTGCTTCGTTCGTGTTATCTTTCTTGATATTAAACTTTGCGGGCGCTACGATTGTTTTGTATAATTCAAGCTTGCTCATCCATGGGTTAACGCCTAAAATAGCGCTTGCACTACTTCCGCCCATGCCACGAGCGCTTAACCACTCATCTCTTGATGTAAAAGTTTCGCGTTTGTATAATTTTTGAGTTTTAGCCATTACCTTTAGCAATTGCAAGAAGTCTTAATTGTTCTTCTAATGTAGTGCCTTCATATAACCAATAACTTTTTGCAGTAACAACATAGGGTCTACCTATTACTGCCCCGTTATATTTAGAACGACATATACTCATTATTTTGGTTGCGTGTGTTCTCTTTACTCCAGCTAATTCTTGTATATCTTGTCCGCTATAGTTCACCTTTAATAGATAAGGTTCTAATTGCTCTACTTTCACGATTGCTTACCTCCTTTCTATGTTTTTTGGTTGCGGGGGGCGGATTCGAACCGCCAGCCTTCCGGGTATGAGCCGGTCGTTCTGCCACTGAACTACCCCGCT
>JALNWO010000171.1 GCA_023230825.1 Acholeplasmataceae bacterium | reverse complement strand
TTGAATGATGTCGACATATTTTTCAAATAAAGGCAACATCGAACTGCTAGGAATTTCGGAAACAACGAGTAAATCAAACTCATCCGCAACTTTTCGTAAAATTTGTAGCCCCTCTTCTTCAAGTCCTTGAAAAGCATAAGGAGATGTTCGCGGTTTATAAGCACCACCACGTAAAATATGCGCTCCAGATTCTTTGACAACTTGTGCTATCGTCTTTAGCTGATTATAAGATTCAACTGAACAAGGACCACTCATTAAAATAAATTGATGAGGATCACCAATTTTTACTCCATTATTAAATTTAATAACAGTGTCTGTTTTCTTAAAAATCCGCGAGGCTTTTTTAAAAGGTGTTGAAACTCTCGTAACTTCATCAACGCCCTCAAAGGCATATAAATCGCGAGGCTCAAAAGATGAGGTATCACCGATAATTCCAAAAATATGGACGGTTTCGCTACTTACATCACGTATTTCTAAATTTTTAGCAAGTAAAAAAGCGCTGAGTTTTTCAAATTGTTTTTTAGTTGCCGTTTTCTTCATCTTAATAATCATGTGGTTTCTCCTTTTCACCAATAAATTAAAAATCCCTGAGGAACCCTCAAGGAATGTCTTCTCCTATTTGGCTGTTCCTTTATAACCGAAAAAGGAATGCCTAAAAAGCAATCCTATATATTGTCGTAATCGTATGCGTTTTTGAGAATAGCCGTAAAGAATTTTTTCATAATAATACCTCAATAGTAACTGATGTTATCTTAACACAACCTAAAATAAAAAACAATAATTAAGGTACGCCAGTCTTTTTAAATATTTTTTCTTTTTAGTATTGTGTTTCACACACTACTTGTGATATGATGGTAGTGTGTAAAGCACAGTAGGGAGGTATGTTATGAATACTCAATTAAAAAAAGGCATTTTAGAAATGTGTGTTCTCTTCTTAATTCAAGAACAAGACATGTATGGTTTTGAAGTCATAGAAACAATCTCAAAAGACATTGATGTGAACGAAAACACCATTTATCCAATTTTAAGACGACTGACAAAACAAGGTATGTTCAATACATATGAAAAACAATCACCATTTGGTGCTCCTCGAAAATATTATAAAATTACGAAAAGCGGGGAAAAATATTTACATGTGTCACTTGCTGAATGGCGACAATTTCTTAAGGGCGTCTCAAACATTTTAGGAGGATATGAAAATGAATAAAAATAATTATTTAATTGCTTTGGAATACATTTTGAAATTAAATCGTGTAAGCAAAAATGATGTTGTCGAAGTTTTACAAGATTATGATCAACTATATGAAGATGCTTTAAACCAAGGTAAATCTGATGAGGAGGTTTATTTGCTATTAGGAGAGCCTGAAGATGTGTATAGTGAGCTAAAAGATACACTTAGCGTTACGAAAAAAAGAAAAAATGAGCAGCTCTTAGTATCACTTTCACCTTTTATAGCTACGATTACATTTCTTTTTATCGGACTAACATTAGATATTTGGCATCCCACTTGGTTGATTTTCTTAATCATTCCGATGAGTGGTATTATTTTCAACACAGGACGCAAAGAACGAATCGTGGCTCTCTCACCATTTGTTGCTGTTATCGTTTTCCTTTCCATTGGATTTTTTGCGGGAATTTGGCATCCAACGTGGCTCATCTTTTTAATTATTCCTACATTTGGCATTCTTTTATACACAGAAAAAAATGAGCGACTCACTGCTTTAACACCGTTTATTTCTGGGATTATCTTTGTTATTTTGGGTCATTATTTTAATTTATGGAATCCTGGATGGCTTGTTTTCCTAATCATTCCAATTTCCGGACTTCTTTTTGAAAAACAACTACTAAAACGATATCTTTATTTGGGCTCACTCATCTTCGCAATCGCTTTCTATCTTTATTTTGGGTATGTTTTAAATGAATGGGGATATGGGCTCCTTGGCTTTCTGCTACCTCTTTTGATAGCCATATTTTATCGTGATATCCAAGTTTTTATCAATAGTGATGGTCAGGCTCGAATAAACAAAATCTTTTACTTTATTACTGTCATTACAGCAATTATTGGATTTCTCCTATTAGGAATTTTATTAAACGGTTGGGCTTATGGATGGATGATTTTTCTTTTAATACCTATCGTCTCGATATTGTTATCTAACACAAAAAGTAAAATGAGTGCGATTACACCTTTTTTAGCAGTCATCATCTTCTTTACGCTGGGATACTTCTTTAATTTGTTTCATCTTTCCTGGTTGGTCTTCTTATTCATTCCTGTCGTTTCAATTATTGAAAATAAATAAAAGAGGTTTGGCAAGTTGCCAAACCTTTTTTAATCAATAACAATATAACCTATACCAATCCCTTTGGGCCCCGTATGAGCACCAACTACTGGTGTTAAATAGGCAACGACAACTTCACGTTCAGGGAAGTGTTCGTTAATTTTTGTTTTAAACCAGTCCACATATTGATCAGCATGCGCATGCGAGATAAAAGTAATAACATTTTTACCTTCAGTATCCTCAATGTATTTTTCTAAGACCCGAGTGTGTGCTTTATGTGTAGTACGAATCTTTTCTAGAGTTTCTACTTTACCGCTGTCACCAATAAAAAGTAATGGCTTTAATTGTAACATTGTTCCTAAAGTTCCAGAAAGTTTAGAGAGGCGACCGTTTTTCACTAAATAAAGGAGAGTGTCTACAGCAAAATAAATTTTGTCGTTGTCACGAAGTTTTTCTAAGTGAGCAACGATTTCTGTCATGTTTTTTCCTTCTTGAGCCATACGATGTGCTTCAAGAGCCATATAAGCTTCGCCATATGCAAGTGTTTTTGAATCAAAAGCAGTTACTTTAAGTTTGACCTCAGCGGCTGTTCTTTTGACGGCCTCATTTAAACCACTTAATTCTGAAGAAATGGTAATAACCAGTGCTTCGTCATAGCCCTCTTCTTCTAGTTCTTCAAAAATTTCAATCATTTGACCGACTGAAACATACGAGGTTTTCGGAATATCTGCTGGATTATTTTTAATTCGTTCATAAAAGGTTTT
>JALNWO010000170.1 GCA_023230825.1 Acholeplasmataceae bacterium | reverse complement strand
GTCCACTCTGGATGTTTTTTTGCAAAATTTTTAGCGTCACATGTTTTTAAATACGTTTCTTTATCTCCTTCTGCCTTTACTGATACACGATAAGGGTTCATCCATGCGTGAAATTCTATTTGAGCAGCTTTGGCTTTTTCAATAATCATTTTTAAAATGTCGTATGGTTGTTTAGCCCCTTCTTGGCCAACAAAATAACGACTGGTTGGATTTAAATCTGATTGATAAAAAGCATCGTTGGTTGTCCGCACTTGGAAAAAGAGGGTGTTGATTTGATAAGCTTTCGCAGTAGCAAATATTTCATCAACTTTCTTTTCGTACGTCTCTAAATCTAGGATTGTTGGCATATCGATATTTAAAACATTAGAAACCCACAAACCTTTTAGTGGTTTGTCGAGATAAACCTCAGGAATTTCTATTTGTTCTTTTGTTTGAAAATAGAAAATAGGTTCATTTGGTTTTTCAAATTTAAATAATTTCACGGCTCTCCTCCTTTTTTTCTCGAAAAATTTGCCCGAAAGCTTTTTCATATGACTGGACAATTTGTTGAATAATATCTGGTTTTACCATTTGGGGATGGAAAAATAGACCACCAATAAATTTAGTTCGATCTTTTAAATAGAGTGCATCCAACAAGATTTGTTCATGAGCCTTCAAATGACCCAATAGTCCTTTAACTTGAAGAGGCATTCTTGAAATATGAAAAGGTATCGGTCCATCTTTTGTGATTCTTGCCGTTATTTCAATTGCGATACCGTACTCAAGTTCATCAACATGACTGTTATTAACGGTTTGAATAACTTGAAAATCACGGGTGTCAAACATCATTGAATGTAAGAGTTTTACACTATTAGCATGAACCAAGTTTAAACGGTTTTTATTTAAATGCTTCTTAAGCACCTCTTCATCTGATATGAGTGATTCCAAATATTGATCTTTTAAAATGGGCGAACGCAAATCTTTATAATCTTGAATAAATTGCTTAGTAAGGGGGTCTAAATCATAAACCATTTTTAAATTCTCACATGGAACAGCTTCTAGAGCTTCTAAAAACGTTCGATCCCATGGACATAGCGGTTCTAAAGGGTGATTACTTTGCAAAATTTCATTTAAGCGATCTTTATTCCGATAAATGAGATGAATTAAAAAATTCATTGGGCTGACACCTAACATCGTTGGTGTCAGTTGTCGTGGTTTTACCTGGATCGTTTCAGCTAAACACGAAGTAAAGGTTAATGAAATTGTTGAAACGCCAATATATTTTTCAATTTCTCCATATCGGGCTACAGCTTCACCAACAAGACCTGAAGGTTCAGATAAATTGATTAACCAAGCTTGTTCTGCGTATAAATTGATTTGATCAATGAGTTGATATACCTTTGGAATGACATCGACACTTTTAAAAGCTGCTGCTAAACCGTATTGAGTGCTTGAAAAGAGACGATTTTCAAACATCATCTTTTCTACTTGAATATCTTTTTCTGATGGTCTAAGGCCAATCATTGATAAAACAAAATCAGCATCCTTCAAGGCTTCACTCGCTATTATAGACATTTTGAAATCTATCGATAAATCATGTTCAGTCAACATCGCTTTTCCAAGTGTATAAATTTTTTTCAATTCTTGTTGCTCAGAGGCTTCTGCAAATAAAGTTAAGTTAGCCACACGATCAAAGAGTGTTATTTTTAACGCTTCTTTTAACCAACTCAATGTTTGAACTGTTGCAGCTCCAACAATGACAACTTTCTTTTTTCTTGCCATCTCATTCATCACTCCTTCATTTTTAAGTAAAATAATGGATTTGACCTAAAATTTTATCTTTGGTTGCACCTGTTGCAGACTTAACATTACTTGGCAACCGATTTAATGTTTGGTTGGCTAAGATAACAAAAGCCAACGCTTCTTTATAATCGCTACGATAGCCTAGTGCTTCTAAAATCGTTACTTTGGTTTGAGGCATCTTTTTTTGGATTGAATTCAAAAACCATTTATTGTTGGCGCCACCACCACATAAAATAAGTTCATCCAACGGCTTAAGAATATGTTTAGAGTAACTTTGAACGATACTATCTACAGTTATTAAAGACAAAGTGTGGATGAGGTCTGCTTTTTTGTGGTTTTGATATTTTTTTAATAATGCATCCACATAAAAGTCACCGAACATTTCTCGACCTGTTGATTTTGGAAATGTTTTTTCGAAATAGGGATGGCTCATCACTTCATCGTATAATTCGGCAATGACATTTCCTTTAGATGCAATCTCCCCGTCTTTATCGTAGGGTTTATTAAACAACAATTGACAGGCACGGTCAATCATCATATTTCCTGGCCCACTGTCAAATGCAATCACATCATCAATCGTTCCACCTTTTTTTAAAAAAGTCATATTAGCGATACCACCAATATTATGAAGGGCCCGACTTTTATCAACTGATTGAAAAAGGACATAATCAGCATATGGGACCAAAGGTGCCCCTTGCCCGCCTGCCGCAATATCGGCTAACCGAAAATTAGCGACAACAGTGGTTTCACACAAATGACTAATAACTGCACCTTCACCTAATTGGAGTGAAGAACGTTTGATTCCAGATTCTTCTTCGGCAATATGATAAATGGTTTGTCCGTGAGAAGCGATAAAATCAATTTCATGTTTTTGAATTTTTTCACGCTCATAAAATGCCAAAACAGCCCGTGCGAAAACTTCTCCTAATTCCACATTCAGGCTTGTCAGTAATTTAACGTTAGATGTTTTTATATCCATCGCTTGTTTAATTTTTTCAACCAGTAGACCGTCAAAAGGAATCGTCTCTTGTTTGAGTACTTCCACTGTTGTTTTTTCAGATACGCCTTGAATTTTCACCAAGACAAGATCGATACCATCTAATGAGGTTCCGCTCATCATGCCGATTGCATGCTTAACCATAGGCTCACCTACTAGTTACATTATAATCGAATTTTTTAACTTATAAGTTAAGGTGCACGGTTTAGGTTGTTTTTTTCAAGTTTTAAAAGATTTACCTTTTTAGTGAAAAAAATATCTCCACGAGGGAGATATTTGTTATCTTTTAAATTTTTTAAAGGTTTTGTATGTCATTTCCAAGGTGCGAACCGAACGATCGATATCGACGTACGCACACATTGCGAAGAGGGCATC
>JALNWO010000169.1 GCA_023230825.1 Acholeplasmataceae bacterium | reverse complement strand
GGAGACTATCTACTGGCTTCGATTATTACACGCTACGGATTACCTTGAAGAACAAGTGTTTGAACCGATGTTCGCTGAAGCCGATGAATTGGGTAAATTACTTTACACCATTATTGACAGTTCTAAACGATGAGCAATTAACAATGAGCAATTAACAATTAGCAATTAGCAATGAGCAATTAGCAATGAGCAATGAGCAATTAGCAATTAGCAATTAGCAATGGGCAATTAGCAATTAGCAATGGGCAATTAGCAATGAGCAATTAGCAATTAGCAATTAGCAATTAGCAATTAGCAATTAGCAATGAGCAATTAGCAATGGGCAATTAGCAATGGGCAATTAGCAATGGGCAATTAGCAATGGGCAATTAATAATGAGCTAATAACGAATAACGATTTACAACAAAAAAATATGCGAACAGTAAAACAGATACTAAAAACCATCACCAAATATCGGTTATCATCGGCATTAAGCCTAATTAGTCTGGTGGTTGCCTTTTTGGGAATTATTGTGCTAACGCTTTATGTTTCGTACGAAAATAGTTTTGACAATTTCCATAAGGATGGGGATGATATCTATCTAATGTCGTTTAAACACAGTTTGGGTAGCGCTCTTCCTGTGCCCATGTGTGAGCTGGTAAAAAGTCAAGTGCCGGAGATTGAGAGTAGTGCTATTTGTTGGTCCCCAAACAATTACACCTTTCTTAAGCCGAATCAATCCCGAAAAGAGGGAATAAAAGGCAATGCCATGCAGGTCTCCAAAGAGTTCTTCAGCATGTTTAATTTTCCGCTACTGATTGGCGATGCCGCTACGGTACTAGAAAAGCCCAACAATATGGTGCTATCAGAATCTTTAGCCAATAAAATATTCGGGACTACTGATGTTGAAGGCGAACAGCTATTTATTAATGGCGTAGGATATACTGTTACAGGTATAATGAAAGATATGCCTAAAAACACCTCTTTCAAGAATGATGCCTTCATTGCATTGAATATGGAAGAATATACAGAGCACTGGAGCGAATGGAGTTTTAGTATCTTCTTTAAACTGAACAAAGGCACTAAAAAGGAAATAGTCAGTGATAAGATGAGCAGCATAAGCGATGAGAAGATTGTTGAACTTTTTAAGTCCCTTGAGGAACGTTATCCACCCGATGGCTCAAAGGTTGACCCGATCCCTTTAAAAAAATTACATTTCGGTTCAAGAGGATACGCTTTTGACCATGTGAATAAAAGGGTGCTTGATGTGCTCATGCTACTTATTGTTATGCTGCTAATTATGAGTGCCGTTAATTTTATCAACTTTTCCACATCGCAAGCTCCGTTACGGGCTAAATCGCTATCCATTCAGCAGATACTGGGAGAGCGAAAATGGAAAACCCAATGGCAGATTATGGGTGAAGCAATATTGCTTTCACTCGTAGCCATGGGGATTTCACTATTACTTCACCACCTGACCTATCAACGAATTGAAGATCTTTTCCATATAACTGGACTTTCATTCATTGACAGAGAGTCTTTTATACCACTTTTTGTTTTGGGAGCCATTCTATTTGGGATTATTGCAGCTGCATACCCATCACGATATATCACTTCAGCACCTCTTTCCCAGGCAGTAAAGGGGAAGATGTATTTCTCGGGCAAGGGCAAAGGATTTCGTAGCGTACTAATAACCACTCAATTCATTTTCACCATAGCCCTTGTGGCATCCTCATTCACCATAGAAAAACAGCTCAGGTTCTGGAACAATTATGACCTGGGCATTGAAAAGGATGGAGTATTATACTTGCCCATGACCGGAGTGTTACAGCAAAGCCATCAAGCGCTGGCCGATGAGCTGATGAAAAATCCGCAAATCATTGACTATTGCTATACCCAGTTCCTACCGGGTTATGTTGGTATGGGCTGGGGGCTCAATATAGAAGGACAACAGGTTCAGCTAAAAGCATGGCCTGTAGATGACCGTTTTATTGACTTCTTCGGCATTGAAATGGCTCAGGGTCGCAACTTTACAAAGAGTGAATCCGATTTCAACAACTTTATACTGAACGAAAAAACAATTCAGGTGTACGATTTCCAAAGACCTTTAGAGATGAAGTTCCCCGGTTTCGGTTTTGAGGGCGATGTGGTAGGGATAGCCAAAAACTTCAACTTTGCATCGTTACAAGAGGATGTTAAACCAATGTTACTATGGTTTACAGGGGAAGCATCAAGAAAAAACATCATTCTAGTAAAAACACAATCGGGAAATATTACCCGGATTAGAGACTATATAGAGAGTACGGCTCAGAAAATAGACCCTGAAGGAACTTTCAATGTTCGTTTTCTTGACGATAGGCTGGAAGAACTTTACGGAAAGGAAACCCGCATGGCTCGGTTTATCGAGTTTGTTGCGCTATGGACTATTCTTTTAGCCCTTACCGGTCTGTTAGGTTTAGTCATTTTCATATCGCGCGACAGGGTAAAGGAGATTGGCATCAGGAGGGTAAACGGAGCATCTGCTCTTCAGATACTTAATATGCTGAATAAAAGTGTGTTAATGTGGGTCGGCATCGCATTTGTAATTGCCACGCCCATAGCCTACTACGCCATGAGCCGTTGGCTTGAGAATTTTGCCTACAAAACCACGCTTAACTGGTGGATTTTTGCTCTTTCGGGCATCGTTTCATTATTGGTAGCACTGCTTACCGTTAGCTGGCAAAGCTGGCGAGCTGCTACACGAAACCCTGTAGAATCATTAAGATATGAGTAAGCAATTAACAATTAGCAATGAGTAATTAACAATGAGCAATTAGCAATTAACAATGAGCAATTAACAATGAGCAATTAGCAATTAACAATGAGCAATTAGCAATTAGCAATTAGCAATTAACAATGAGCAATTAGCAATTAGCAATTAACAATTAAATTAATTTAGTCATGAAAAAAAATGTAGGTAGGAAAAAACCATTTGAGTTTGCAATACGAATTATTACTCTGTGTACTTTGCGTATTATTGGTGCCCTTCGCGGTTATAATCAATTATCAATGAATGGGGAACAAGAAATCAATATACTGGAGTGAAATCATTTATTGGGGACTATGAACAATTAATGAGAAATATTTATAGCACAATATAAATTAGATATGTTTAAAAACTATTTTAAGGTTTCCATACGGAATCTTATCTTTCAAAAGGGCTATACCCTTATCAATATTGTAGGATTGGCAAT
>JALNWO010000168.1 GCA_023230825.1 Acholeplasmataceae bacterium | reverse complement strand
GTATTGAATAGTTTCATATTAGTATTGTATAAATCAACACTGCAAATATACAATTTATTATGATATAATCAACATTAATTATCTGATTATGAAATTGTTTGTTACTTTAAAGACAGACACTATATAAAAGATTCGATTCGCGAATCATATACAAATAGGACAGCTTATTAAAAAAAGTGGTGATGGTATTCCTGTATGAAATTGAAATTTTACCCAAATGACGATTCAGCTCCTGGATTAGTGCATCTGTTTTAATTAGCTTTCGATAGTTCTTTAGCATGTAGTTATAGTAAAAATCATCAGGATCATTCATTCTTTGATCAAACCTCCAAGATGCACGAAATTCCCACCAAATGCTAAAAGCATAATTCATACTAAATTCAGGTGCATGCAGTAACTTGTTTTTGCTGTTTGAAAGGGCTAAATCACTATCCTGATAGCTCAACTGTTGCTGGCTAACAGGCCATCCAAGCGAAAATCGAAGCTTTCTGTTTTGATATTGAATAGAAGGATTCAGATAAATTTGATGCTGATTTGATTTGAGTTTGTTTTCTGATATCAGGGTATCGATTAAAGTTTCATGATTTTCAATACCCAATTTTGTATTTAAATTCTGCATACGATAGGCGAAACCTAATCTTAGCGAAAGCACCCATCGCTTCAATTTAAAATTGGTGCCGGCATAATGATCCAAATAGATTCTTTCAAGCATAGCCTCCTGAAGATTCTCTGTTTGTCCGGTGATGCCGTATTGTTGGTTTAAAAGCTGGTTGGGAAATACGGATAGATTTTGCGGACCATCCAGGTATGATATCAATGACTGAAACTCAATTAGAGACGTACCGATCCGGAAAATGGTATTTAACCTGTTTGAAAAATTTTGATAAGGTGTTTCTACGTGTTGAAGTATTGAATCAATCCCATTGATGATCAAGTCCTGATAATTAGCGTCGTTAAACCTGAATTCGGTTTTGTTATTCAGAAAATTACGTTTGGTATTGCGTTTTAAATGGAAAGTGCCCTGCCAATACTTTCTTGAATGCTCTCGGTAATAGTTCTCGATTATGCGCAAAGTATCATCAGGC
The DNA here is from genome assembly GCA_023230825.1 of Acholeplasmataceae bacterium. GTDB lineage: Bacteria > Bacillota_I > Bacilli_A > Acholeplasmatales > Acholeplasmataceae > Mariniplasma. Next base: position 2,132 of record JALNWO010000168.1, on the reverse strand, counting down.
AGCAAATATAAGCTGGAAATTTCGCTTTTATTCTTACGTAAGTCATCCACAAAAAAGATGTCAGCCCTTAACTGCAAATCTTTTTTAAGCGGGACTAATATGTTGAAATTGGCCAGATGAATCCGGTTATCGAGATATCTTTTTTGATCAATGGCGCCGTACTGCGTATATGATCCCACATCAAAAAGCTGAATGTTTTCATCTGGTTCATAAGGAAATTGCATTTGACCGTAAGACGTCAATTGCTCAATTTGTCGCGACACATCATTACCTGTGTTGTTTGTCTGGTAAGAAGCCAACAATTGAAATCGGGTGCTCAGCAGCATTGGCGTAAGGTTTACATCCCAAAGCCAGGGTGAAAAGCCGCTGGCAACCTTTCCGCTGCCTGTTGCAGCCACTTTCTTTTTTAATTTAAGATTGATGGCTGCCTGTGGAGAATAAACCCGGTCTTCGAGGATGCGTATGGGCTGATGGTTTTCAAATACCTCTACCACGGAGACAGCATCGTCGGGAAGGTTTTCACTTATTTTGCTGTACCGCCCATCGGTAAGGTCTAATCCTTCTACGTAAAATGTGTTGATTGGCAGCCCTTGATATAATATCTTTCCATTGTCTTCAATCTCAATGCCTGGTAACTTACGTAAAACATCAGCAATGGTTTTGTCTTCCTTTCCTTTAAACAATTCGACAAGGTAGCTCAATGTGTCACCTTGCAATTCAATAGGCTTTGCTTTTACGGTAACTGTTTCCAATAACTTAACATCCGGCCTGAGCACAAAATCAACCTGCTGGCTTTTATTTGTGATGGTATATTTTATGGCTTCAAAATGCAGAGCGCTGGCCTGAATATCTAGGCTGTCGGCATCTAATTTTGTCTGGATAATATATTCTCCTTCTCCATCGGTAAAATCAAATGCTTTAGGGGTTGTACTTCCCCTGGTGAATACTGTAATATTAATAAATTCAACGGGCTTCCCCAAAGTGTCGGTAACTTTTCCGGAAATCTCAATTTGTGAAAAAGCTGAAGGTGCAAATAAACCGGATAAAATTGCGATTAGCAGCCTTGGGGAAAACTTCATATACTACAGGCTAAAATTCAATGGGGTTATTTTTTTTTGCTGCATTTCTGGCAGCCTGCTGCTGACCTTCAACATCTACCCCGGCTTCTTGTGCACGGTTTACGATGTCGCGTTTTAAATTTTCCTGAGCTTTAAGGAAATCAGTGCGGTTTGTCTCCACCCAATCCCTGTCGATCAATTCAATGGGAACGCCTTCTTCATACCGTTCCAGCTTTTCCATTTCAAATACATAATGCTTTTGGTCATCATAAAGCCTGATGATCAATCCCGGTAAACCCCTGAACTTGTATGGGCCATCACTTATGGGAATATCGGTGGTGTACCATGCCACCCATCGCCTGCCACCATAAACTGTGTAAGCGCAATTTGCCTTAAAATCCCCTATTGTGGTAGATGAATCAGCCAGTTGCCATTGAAACACGTCCAGTGGCTCGCTATATTGAAAGTAGGTAGGTATAATTTTGTCCATATAGGTTATCTGTCCAGTCGGGTAATTTTTATAAATTCTGTAACTAAAGCGGCTCACATAATTCTTAATTTCTTCTCTGTTCAGTAAATCCATAAGACGTCCCTCTGATTCCGCTTCTCGCCCAATCAAAAGAACTTTATACTGGTTTTTACTCATAAAAAGGCTTACTGATTTCCCAACGAAAAGCAACATATCCTCACTCCGGATTATCCCGAGGTTATTTTTATCTTGTTTCCATGTAATGGTATAATTTACAGAAACATTCGCAGTATCCAGGATTTCTGATGGAAGTGCGAAAAACTGGGCAGAAATTTTTCCGGGAAACATTTGTAATACAAAAATGATGACAAGGATTGTTGTTGATTTTTGTTTGCTCATATTGTTTCTTTTTTAATGAAAAACTGTTCACTTTGTAAATTATCTTTTGCCTATCAGTTGCTATTAAAAGGTATTGTTCAAATAAAAATAAACACCTTTTTCGGGAAGGTTATTTCTGGATATAGTGTCCAAAGTTCGTTTAGGGAACTTCTTAATGACCTCATCTAAGAGTTCGTAAAACTTGTCAATATTTTGTCTTCTCATAG
>JALNWO010000167.1 GCA_023230825.1 Acholeplasmataceae bacterium | reverse complement strand
TATACCGCCAGTAAAAGGACTGAAAAAACTTCCTGAGAAACAACACTGTATAAGATAGCTCACTCTTTTACCCTAAAATAATGAGTGCCCTTTACCAAAATCCAAATATGCTTTTGATGTAAGAAAGACACTCTGCTCGACGAAAGTTGTAAATCAGTTGCATAAATAAAGCATTCTCAGTGAGTTAAAGGCATGACAGTAAAATCTGACTAATCCTCTAAAAATCAGCAGAAAAATTAAAGAGTGCATTAATACTGAAATTTACCCTAAATGTTAATCCTAAAATGGTGCCCAATATATAAAAAATGTTTTTTATCTTTGAAAAGATGAAATAAGCTGATTTTGTGTAACCTAATTAAAATGAACTGAACTATCAGAAAACCAGGAAAATTAATTAATGCCGATTGCAATAAGCCTCAAAACATGACACAGGGCGCTCTATATCAACACAGTATCAGGCTTACAAAACATGCTGATAAAATGTATTGGCGAATGTTAGGAGGGAGGATGTAAATGAGGAGTTTTGCGTAATATTAGAATCCTCAAAACAACAAGTACAGAATAAAAAAAATTAGTACTTTTGTGACTGACAATAAAGGATTGAAAATGCTAAAACAAGATAAAGAAAGACATAAAGAGCAGTTTGAAAAAGCCTTGAACGCATTTGTAAAAGAATTGAAAGTCTATGTCTCGACAGAGACAGGCGAATGGACTGTAAAGGGATTTATAGACATCTACAAGAACATTTATACCATTTCATCCGATACAAAAATTATTTCGAAAATACTTGAGATTCATATTTTTCCAGAGATAGTTCAATTTGCTGAAAAATATGGTTACAAAATAATATTAGCCGAGCATCAAAATTGGTACCCTGATCTAACTATTATTGATAAGGCCAATTCAGATGCGAAATTTGCCTTAGACATTAAAACAACATTCAGGAGAAATTCCAAAACAATGGGCTTTACACTTGGAAGTCACGGAACATATTTCAAAGAAAGAGACAAAAGCAAAAACATCCAATTTCCATACAATCAATATTTAGGTCATTATTGTTTAGGCATCGTTTATACGAGAGAAGACTTTGAAGACGATTTGGCTGATACAGAAGTTTATCAAGTTCAAGAATTGCAAGAGGAATATGGAGAAAACAATAACCATATTAAAGATAGGCAAGTGACAAATGTTGCTAACCTTAAATCTATCACATCTGTAATCAAAGACTTTGATTTTTTTGCCATAGAAAAATGGAAAATAGCAAGTGATAGGCGTGGTTCAGGTAATACAGCTAATATTGGTTCAATAAATGACATCAAAGACCTAAAAGCGGGTAACGGAGTATTCAGTAAGTTGGGAGAAGAATGGTTTGATGAATATTGGATAAATTATGGTTCAGCAACAATGATTAAAGATGGAAAGACTGTTAAAGTAAGTAGTATTTGGGACTTTCTTGAATTTAAAGGAAGAACAGACCTTTTTAGTAAGGTTGTTTCAAAAGGTGCTAAGCGTAAAAGAAAAGATCAAGAATTATGAAAGTAATAACACCACCGATTAAAAGTCAAGGTATTAAAACCAAGTTAGTTCCATGGATTAAAGAAATTCTACCAAGCAAGGAAGGGACTTGGATAGAGCCATTTTTGGGCACCGGGGTGGTTGCGTTTAATATGAATTATAAAAAAGCTATTCTAAATGATACAAACCCACATATAATTCTACTATATAAAGAAATTCAAGATGGTATAATCACCCCACAAATAGTAAGAAGTTATCTGGAGAAGGAAGGTGATAAACTTAAAACTGCAGGGGACAATGGTTATGATCATTTTAGGTATATAAGAGATAGGTTTAATGAAAAACCAAACTCTCTTGACTTCATTTTTCTTTCAAGAGCAGGTTTTAATGGGATGATGCGATTCAATAAAAAAGGGCAATGGAATATTCCATTTTGTAAGAAACCAGAAAGATTTGCACAAGCTTATATAACTAAGATTGTAAACCAAGTAACTAGAGTTTCACACGTTATTAAACTTGAATGGGAATTTTACAACAAACAGTTTTCAGAAATAATTCCATTAGCTAAAAAAGGCGATATAATTTATTGCGACCCGCCTTACTACGGCAGATATGTAGATTACTATAATGGGTGGACAGAAGAAGATGAAGAACTTCTTTTTAATCAATTAACCAAAACGGAAGCTAAATTTATTTTGTCAACTTGGCATCACAACGTTTACCGAGAGAATGAAATGATTGGTAGGTTTTGGAATAACTTTAACATCATAACCAAAGACCATTTTTATCATTCAGGCGGTAAAATAGAAAATAGAAGGAGTATTGTAGAAGCCTTGGTTTGCAACTTTGATCTTGATGAAGAAATTGCAAAACATAATCACGGAATTAAGAAAAAACCAAAACAACTATCAATATTCGACCTTGAAAAAAGTCAATATGCGCAATCATCTTCAACTATTTACAAAGACGGAAAATTTGGTTCATAAAAAACAACAAATTACTATGACACAAAAGAATAAAAGTATTCCATTGTCAAAATTGACAGTTAATATTGAAAATCCACGCTTTGAAATGGTGGGCAATCAAAGAGAAGCAATTATTACAATGCTTGAAGACCAACAAGATAAATTAGTAAAACTTGCGGAAGATATAATTGACAATGGAATGAATCCAGCCGAATTGGTAATAGTAGTTCCTCACGAAAAATTGGATAAGCAATTTAATGTGCTTGAAGGAAATAGAAGGATTACTGCACTCAAATTATTGTCAAATCCTGAACTTATACCTGAGAAATATAAATCCTTATTAATCAAGTTTAAAAAACTTAGTGAGTCATTCATAAAACACCCATTAGAAGAAATTAATTGTGTTGTTTTTGAAAATGAAACAAAAGCACAACGATGGATAAGATTAAAACATACAGGAGAAAACGATGGCATTGGTACTGTGACGTGGAATGCACAACAGAAAGCAAGATTTGAAGAAAGAGTTGAAGGTAAATCATCATTTGCACTTCAAATTTAGGAGTTCTTAAGTAAGCAAGAAGAAGTTGATGACGAAACAAAAGCAAAATTGAAAAATGTTCCTTCATCTTCATTACACCTGTTTAATTCACAAACCTACAATTTACTTTCAAATCACACCATTTTCCCCTTTTGAATTTTGGATTTAGACCCGAATTGAGCGGAAATCAAGATTAAACAGTTATTTCTCGAAATTTTAG
>JALNWO010000166.1 GCA_023230825.1 Acholeplasmataceae bacterium | reverse complement strand
GCTGAAAGTGGCGAAGCTACAGCTCAAGAATTAATTTCTGGTTTATCCTTAGTTAAAATTAAAGTCACAGTACAAGAATAAAGCAACGCAAACAAAACAAAGGCTGTTAGAGGAGCGGGCTAAGGCCTTCTCCTCTATTTTTTTAGCCAAAAATAGGTGGTGTATTCATGGCAGATTATATTGTGGAAATGTTAAATATCCGCAAAGAGTTCCCTGGGATCGTAGCCAACGATAACGTTACATTACAACTTAAAAAAGGGGAAGTCCATGCATTGTTAGGGGAAAATGGCGCTGGCAAATCAACGCTGATGAGCGTTCTTTTTGGTCTTTACCAACAAGAAGAGGGCATCATTAAAATGAATGGTAAGGAAGTCAGCATTAATAACCCAAACGATGCCAATGATTTGGGGATCGGAATGGTCCATCAACATTTTAAATTAGTCGAAGTCTTTACCGCGTTAGAAAACATTATTTTAGGTGTTGAACCGAGTTCATACGGTTTTTTAACAACGAGAGAGGCTCGTGATAAAGTCCTTGAATTATCAAAAAGATACGGTCTTCCTGTCGATTTAGATGCTTATATCGAAGATATTTCTGTGGGGATGCAACAACGTGTTGAAATTCTAAAAATGTTATATCGTAACAACGATATTTTAATTTTTGATGAACCAACAGCTGTATTAACACCGCAAGAAATTGATGAGTTAATGATAACAATGCGAGGTTTCGCAAACGAAGGAAAATCGATTCTTTTTATTACGCATAAATTAAATGAGATTATGGCTGTTGCAGACCGATGTACCGTTTTACAAAAAGGAAAGTATATTGGAACTGTCGACGTGGCTAAAACAACGAAAGAGGAACTTTCGAAGATGATGGTTGGGCGTGATGTCAGCTTTACCGTTGAAAAGACGAAGGCAGAGCCCAAAGATGTCGTTTTAGCCGTTGAAAACTTGCATTATCATACAAGAACAACCAATTTACATCAAGTAAAAGATGTTTCCTTTGAAGTTCGTGCCGGTGAGATTGTTTGTATCGCAGGTATTGAAGGAAACGGTCAAAGTGAAGTCATTCAAATTATTACTGGATTAGAAAAAGCCACATCTGGTCGTTTATTTATGAACGATGTTGATGTGACCCATGAATCAATTCGAAAACGATCAAAATTAGGAATGTCACATATTCCTGAAGATAGACATAAACATGGTTTAGTTTTAGATTACCCTTTGGAGAAAAACTTGGTTTTACAGCGATACTGGCAACCGGAATTTCAAAAGCACTTCTTCTTGAAGTTTGCAGAGATCCGTTCTTACGCAGAGTTTTTAATTGAACAATATGATATTAGAAGCGGTCAAGGACCGCAAACCATTACTCGCTCCATGTCTGGTGGTAATCAGCAAAAAGCTATTGTTGCTCGTGAGTTAGATAAAGGGGGACAATTGTTAATCTCTGTTCAACCAACAAGAGGTTTAGATGTGGGGGCGATTGAATACATCCACAAACAAATTGTTCATGCTCGCGATGAAGGACGTGCTGTTCTTCTCATGTCACTTGAAATCGATGAGGTCATGAGTTTATCTGATCGGATTTTAGTGATGTATGAAGGTGAAATTGTTGGCGAGCTTGATCCTGAAAAAATTACAGTTGAAGAGCTAGGTCTTTACATGGCTGGATCAAAAAGAGACCCAAAAAAGGAGGTAGACCATGGAAACGCACGTTAAAACACGAAAAGAACAAATTAAAAACCTCTTAAACTCACCTGGTTTTCATTCGTTTTACGCAACTCTTTTAGCGATAGGTCTTGGTCTTTTAGTTGGTTTTCTGGTTTTATTAATTACTGATCCAAGATATGCGTTTGGCGGCTTCTCATCGATTTTATTCCGTGGTTTTAGAAGACTACCCGATGTCATCTATTTCTCAATCCCGATTATTATGACCGGTTTAGCCGTCGGCTTCGCCTTTAAGATGGGACTCTTTAATATTGGAGCCTCTGGTCAATACACACTTGGTATGTTCTTTGCGATGTATGTCGGCTTTATATGGACCAGTTTAGGTGCTGTCCATTGGCTCGTCGCAGTGATTGCTGGCATGATCGGTGGAATGATCATGGGGGCCATACCAGGCATTTTAAAAGCCTTTTTCAATGTGAATGAGGTGATTACTTCAATCATGTTGAACTATATAGGGATGTACATGGTTGATATGATGATTAAAAATAATGGGATTATGTTTAATCATAGTCAATCTCGCACACGTTATTTACCTACTTCTGTTCAGTTACAAAGCTTAGGAATTACTGGTTCAAGTTTAAATATCGCAATTTTTATCGCGATTGGATTGGCTATTGTTTTATACATTGTTTTATCGAAAACAACCTTTGGCTATGAACTCATCGCCACAGGTCATAATAAAGATGCGAGTCAATATGCTGGAATGAACCAAAAAAGAAATACCATCTTAGCAATGCTTATTTCTGGCGGTTTAGCCGGTTTAGGCGGGGCTTTTATGATCTTAGCACCGACAAGTCTTTCCGGTGGTTCCATGACATATGAGCCAATCAATGTCATTGCAGCAAACGGCTTTAACGGGATTGCAGTGGCCCTCTTAGGTAGTTCACACCCAATTGGCATTCTCTTTTCCGCAACCTTTATTTCTCATATTCAAAGAGGGGGAACAGGATTGACCGTTTATGGTTATTCACCTGAAGTCATTGATATTGTTATCGCAATCATTATTTATTTCTCAGCGTTCTCACTCATTATCGGATCTGCTTTTGGGAAAGTCTTTAAGAAAATGTTTAAAACAAAAGATAAAAAAATACCCCCTGAAGATGAACCACAAATCTTAGAAAGTAAGGAGGCATAACGATGGATGTATTATATTTCATTATTCAACAAATGTTGATCATTGCCATTCCTTTAATTCTTGTTGGTTTAGGTGGGATGTTTAGTGAACGAAGTGGTGTTATTAACATTGCCCTTGAAGGGATTATGTTGATTGGTGCTTTCTTTGGAGCCCTCTTTATCTTCGCTGCTTATAAACCTGATAGCAATAGCCAACTCTTATTTTTAGTTGGGATTTTAATTGCTGGCTTGGGCGGTATCTTATATTCACTCTTACTTGCGTTCGCATCGGTTCACATGAAAGCAAACCAAGTCATCGTAGGAACCTCATTAAACATGTTAATGCCAGCCATTATCCTGTTATACGCTAAACTTAGATTTGGCGGTGGTGAAGGCGTTAGAACAAAT
>JALNWO010000165.1 GCA_023230825.1 Acholeplasmataceae bacterium | reverse complement strand
GGCAACATGGATTGTCAAAAACCTACAGATGTGTTCTACTTTGCCATAGTGTCAAAGGAATACCTAAAGTACCCAGTTAAGTTGTCAGTTACAATAAATGAAAGATAGCCAGCTATGAAAAAATTTTATATTTTCGCATTATTTGCAATAATAACCCTGTCGATTCATGCGCAAGACAGTGAATACTACTATTGGCATAACAGTGAAAAGCAAATCTTAAAAATTAAGGATGAAAAAGTCTATTTACTGATTAATGTCGAAATTAACAATGATTCTTTGGCAAGTAAATACCGTATTGATAAGCAAAGATCTGTATTATGAAGCACACACCCTTTTATCTAATTACAACTGTGCTGATGCTTATTTTTTATTCATGCAATAAAAACACAGACCGACTCATCAAACCAGTTGATTTTAATATCACTGATTCTGAACCGGCATGGAGTCCAGATGGCCAATGGATAGCCTTTGTGCATGGTAGCATGCCCAACGATGGCATCTACCTGATACGACCCGATGGAACAGGAAACCGATTGTGGCACAAAGGTGTTATCGAGAGCCCTACCTGGAGCCCCTGTGGGCAGTGGATAGCCTTCTCGCAGAATGCACAGATATGGAAGAAAAAGATTGATGGCGACAGCCTGACCCAGCTCACATTCGAGGGGAGAAATTTTTTTCCGAGCTGGAGTTCCTGTGGGCAGTGGATTGCTTACGATGCGTTTATTGATGGAGTAAATCGCAATTTCTATGCGATATGGAAGATAGAGAGAACCGGAGCTGAGAGGGTACTAATTGGTTTTTCGGATGTTGATGGTGATTATAGAATGCCACATTGGATTGGGAATACAATAGTTCATATTCGCTATATAAGAGTAGGCTATGCCGAGATATTCACTATGGATAGCGAGGGCAATAATGTAAAGAGGTTAACCTATGATGGTAAAAGAGATGAGCAACCCAAGCTATCAGCAGATGGTTTGCGGATAGTTTATAATTCCCAAGACCCGAATATACCCTATCACTATATTTGGACCATGAATGCCGACGGTTCAAATCCCAAACAAATAACATTTTTTTCCAGCTACGGCTGCGACTGGAGCCCCTGCGGGAACTATATTGTTTACACCGATGTCCGTGCAGAGAACGGGCGACTATGGATAATGAACGCCGATGGTAGCGGCAAGCGGCAGCTCACCTTCGAGCACCATTTCCTAAGCGAATAGCGTTTCTTTTCTGTTAAACCATAAAAACTATAACCATGAGAAAACTTTTGAACATCAGTATTTATCTGGCATTTGTTGTTTTACTTTCCAGCCTGGGGGCATCTGCTTATGCACAGGAGCGCAATCTTAAAACAGAGCTGCTGGTTTACATTCTACCCGACTCGCTGGAGTTACCTGAAAAGGAAAAGGGGCTAATTCCGATAGCGCAGGCAGGTAAAAGCGTAGCATCGGAAGAGTTGCAAGTTGCTTTGGCAAGCACCAAGGCAAGGAGCATAGGGCGTGCCTTCCCGAATTGGCCAGCAAGGGACAGCATGGTGGTTCGTAGCGGCGGTTCAGAAATATCAGCCCCGCCGTTTCACAGATTTTTTATTGTCACTTTCGATTCGGAGCAAGATGCTGAAAGGGCTATCCTTACCCTAAGCAGCATGCCATCGGTAAAGTTTGCCGAGAGGCACTCTCAGCCTATATTATATAATGATCCATCATATCTTGACGGAACCCAATGGTACCTAAACAACGATGGGAGGTTGGGTGGTGTGGTTGGTGCCGATATTAATGCCGAGACTGCTTGGGCAATATTCACGGGTAGCTCTGCAGTTAAAATTGCCATTATTGATTCAGGAATTGAGCTTAACCATGATGATCTTGCGGGAAGAGCCTCTGGCGACTCTCATACAGGACATAATCATGGTACACTTGTAGCTGGAGTAGCAGCGGCTAACGCCATGAATGGTGAGGGGATACGGGGGGTCGATTGGAATGCTCAGATTATTTCAAAAAGAGTTTTTGAGTCGGATAAATCATGGAGAGGCGATAATATTGCTGCTCTAAAAATTACTGATGCCATTGCCGAGGGAGCAGATGTGCTGAACTGCAGTTGGGGCGGTCCTGGCATTCCAAGCACTACGCTAAGAATGGCTTTTGACTATGCTTACCAAATGGATAGGGTTGTTGTGGCTGCAATGGGAAACGACCACACAACCTTAACAAATTATCCTGCAGGGTATCGAAATGTTATAGCTGTGGGTGCAACGAAAAACAACGATACCCGGTCTTCCTTTTCAACTATGGGAACCCATATTGATATTGTAGCACCAGGTGGGGTAGACACCGATAACATCAATGGTCAGAATATATATACCACTACAATTGGTAATGACCATACCTTTACCAGCGGCACTTCATTTGCTGCGCCATTAGTATCGGGTTTGGCCTCGCTGCTCAAAGGGTATAGCAGCACCCTGACCAACGATGATATCAGGCAGATTATCAGGCTGACTGCGGATGATAAGGGAGAACCTGGATTTGACCCAGAATATGGCTATGGCCGCATCAACGCTGGTAATGCGCTACACCTTATACAGGAGCCCAACGAGGTGGTTCATGGGATTTCGTACGGCGGGTCAACCACCAAAACAAATTTAAATCGGTGGATATACACTGGCAGCAGCTGGAACCTTGCAGCGGGTATGTATTTCGATGTTGATAGGTACACGGTAACCAAGCGGGTAAATTTTGATGTCCCGTTCTGTTCACCCCCCCCGTCGTGTGGATAAGGGATAGGCAGAGCGCTTGCCTTAGTGCAGCTAATCCAAACGATGGCTACCCTTTTGCTGAAATAACCAATATTACCGAAACGGGATTTGATGTAACATATTACACGTATTACGTAAGGAAAAATTCGGCAAATCAGAGTATTAACAGGTGGGTTCCCACTACTATCTCAAATTCAAAGGTTGCCTATACCGCTGTAGGTGAGTTAAACATGGCGAGCACGGCTGGCCCTATCTCCGGTCCCACCACTGTCTGCTCCTCTAACACCATATTTACACTTAATAATCTTCCTTCTAGTGCTTCTGTTATTTGGAGCCATAGCAGTAACCTGCTCTACGTGAGCGGTCAGGGCACGACTAACTATACTGTAAAGGCAGCTAGTCCCAATATTAGCGGTCCCGGCTGGATAACCGCTCAAGTAGTACATGGATCTAGCAGCTTTACCTTGCCTTCAAAAAATATTTGGGCAGGGATGCCAGTTACTCCCACTGATATTATCCCGTTTTGGAACAATGGAATGGAGTTTGG
>JALNWO010000164.1 GCA_023230825.1 Acholeplasmataceae bacterium | reverse complement strand
CCATTTTTCTCCACTCCTTTAGACAACTGATTTTTCAATATCAAATTCGGTTTTACCTTTAAATCGTTCGATTGAAAGTTCGGATAAATCGATGACGCTTGAGGGTCTGTTAAAAATTAAGTCAGCCATAATTTCACCTGTCATAGGTGCGAGCATAAATCCATGCCCGGAAAATCCACAAGCCATATAAAAGTTTGTGAGCTCTTCAGCACGAGAGATAATTGGTTGATGGTCAGGGGAAATATTGTATGACCCACCCCATTGTCTCACGAGACTTAATTTACCAATTAAGGGCATGATTTCACAAACCGTTTGACTCATTGCATCGAGAAACTGCCAACTACTCGAAATATCATGACCCTTGGGTTGATTTGGAGTCGTCCTTCCCATTAAGAACGATCCATGGGGGACTTGTTGACAGTAAATGTTTTTTGAAAACGACATAACCATCGGCCCTTGAAGTTGTTCAACAGGCTCGGTCACTAAAATTTCGTGATTTTCAGAATAAACAGGAATATTAATGCCAGCTAAATCGCCAATTTCTTTCGAATAGCCGCCCGCCGCATTGATGACAACATCAACAGTGTAAGTCCCTTTATCAGTTATTACTTCGGTGACTTTATTGTCACTCACGGTTAATGATAGAACTTCTTCAAAAAAATGAAAATCAACACCCATTCTTTGACCCGCCTTATAATACGCTTCCGTCATTTTAAAAGGATTTAAATGACCATCTGTTGGACAGAAGGTTGCACTTATAAAAGCGTCTGGGTTTAAATGCGGAACAATTTCTAAAGCCTCTTCTTTCGTTAAGACTCTTGAAGGAATACCCAAACTATTTTGTAAAACAACATTTTTTTGAAAGTCTTCAACCTCTTCTTCGGTCGTAGCCAAAATGAGATAACCTTCTTGTTTTAATTCGACTGTATCGTCATATTCTAAAATCTCATCTGCTTTTTCAAAAAATTCCATACTTCTTTTTGCAAGAATACAGTTGGTTTCGGTTCCCCACTGTTGACGCACACCTGCACCACAACGGCCTGTCGCTCCACTTGCAAAATAACCTTTATCAAAAACAATAATATCTTTCATACCTTCTTTAGCTAAATGGTAGGCAATACTTACACCACTAATGCCAGCGCCAATGATGGCCACACGTCGGTTCATTTTTTTGCCTCCTTCGCGATGGCTTCTAAAGAAATCCCTTGAATCACAGGTCGTGATTTATGAGGTCTTGTTTCTGTGACTGGTTTTTTTAAATAGCTTGCCAACTCTCTTTGAATTAAGTGACCGCAAGTATTCGCTTGACAAGGCCCCATTCCGATTCTTAAAAGACGTTTTAAATCTTCAAATGTATGATAACCTTCATCAATTTTTTGATGAAGATCTGCAAGGGTAACATCCTCACAACGACACATCATAATTTTTGTTTTGTCCATGTTATACCCTCACTGTAATAAAATCGTGTAAATAAATTAAGGGAACTGCAACATCCAAAATAACCGTCCGGTCATGTCTTTGATGACCATCCACACGTACCACTTCAACATCACAAATGACTTCACCATGACGATTGACCCCAGATACGATATCGCCTTTAACAGGCTTTGGATTCATTTCATAAGGAATTTTAAAAATTGCTTTTTCACCTTTAATCGAAACAACCGTAATCGCCAGTCCAGGACAACTCGTAATACAAATCCCGCAGCCGACACACTTATCGACATCGAGTTCTGGTTTTTTATTGATGTTTTCACCAATATGAATCGCATCAAACGGACAACTTGTACTACACGGATTACAAGGAATTTCTTCGTAACATTCTAAAATAGCTTTAGGCTTAACTAACGTTTTTTCATCGAAAAAACGGGATAAAACCAAGTCTTTATTTGCAACACCGATTTTATTAAGCACGACGAATCAACTCCTTCATTTTCTCGATTCCAACATTGGTTTTATAACCAAAGGGTCCTTCTCTAAGGGTATTTAAAGCATTTGTATATTGTTTCATTAACTGTTCGTTTTCTGGATGGGGCTGATTTAAATGACGAGCCACTGCAAGTCCAGTTAAATATCCTTCCATCATCGCTGCTGATGCCTCTTCAATACCAACACCATCACCACATGCGAAAACATGATTGACACTTGTCATATAGTTATCATCGATTAACGGAATTGTTCCTCCTAGTTCAGGGACATATCCTAACTTCGCATCAATCATATCTAATAGTTGATAGCTTGGTGATAGTCCCACAGAAATACAAATTCCATCGGTTTCAATCACTTCTGATGTACCTGGTATTTCTTTAAATTGGTCATCGAGAGAAACGATTTCACATGCTTCTACTTTATCTTTACCAATTGCTTTTTTAACTGTTTTTTGTGTGTAAATCGGAACCCCTAAACGAGCGAGTTTAGAAGCATGTACTTTATACCCACCAATTTGAGGTGCGGCTTCGACGATGGCTTGCACTTGAATGCCTGCTTGTAAACATTGATAACTCACGATTAAACCAATGTTTCCTGAGCCAACCATGACAATTTTATCTGCAGGTCTAACACCGTATTGATTCATTAATGTTTGTACAGCACCAGCACCATAGACACCGGGTAAATCGTTATTTTCAAAGGCAAGGAATTTTTCGCTTGCGCCTGATGCAACAACGATGGCTTGTGCTTGAATTTTATGGTACTGTTCGTTTTGGTTGATGGTTGCAACCAAATCAGGATAAAGTCCTAAAACAGTTGCTCCTGTCCAAATTTCTAAATCAGGATGATTGAGAAGTGGATCAATTAATAAATTTGCTATATCAAAACCACGTGTTTTTGCATGTTGTTCTTTTGAACCAAAAAACTTATGTGTTTGTTTAACCAACTGCCCACCTAATACGGGAGAACGGTCGACTAAAATTACTTTAAAGCCACTTTCTATTAATAGTTGGGCTGCACATAATCCAGAGGGACCGCCGCCAATGACTAAGACATCTGTTTGAATCATTTGAAGACCCCCTTATCTTTTTGGACAAAGACTTCCATGTTTGGTTCTAATGTTGTAATACATGTTTTTACGTTGGGCCGGTTATTCACTGTCATTTGGCATGAAGAACAGTTACCAATGGCACAATAAAAACCACGAGGACGATCTAAAACAATACTATGACTAAATGTAGTGATCCCTAAATTAATAAGTGCAGAGGCGATTGTATCGCCTTCTTTACCCATCACTTCTTGACCTTCAAACGTAAAGGGGATGTCTTTCTTTTCGGTGAAACTTAAAATCGGATGTTTTTCGATACGCATGAATAAATTCCTTTCT
>JALNWO010000163.1 GCA_023230825.1 Acholeplasmataceae bacterium | reverse complement strand
CATTTTCTGATAAAACTCCGTAGGCTCTAAATTACTTGTTGCACTAATAGACATTATCGGCAAATCATTAGGAGAAACCTTACTCATTTCAGGGCTTAGAATGTCTTTCGGCAAATCTTTTCGAATATTGTCAATATAGCGTTGAGCATCTTGCATCGTTTTGTCCAAGTCTGTTCCATACTTTAAATTGGCAATAATTACTGAAGCATTAGGTAATGATTTTGTCACCAAATAATCTACTCCTTCTAAATTGGAAAGTGCATCTTCGATTTTTCGAGAAACAGAAGTTTCCACTTCATTAGGTTCTGCCCCTGGATATATTGTTTTTATTACAACCACAGGTTGATTGAAGTCGGGCATTAATTCATAGCTCAAATTCTTAAAACCAATGATTCCCAAAAGAGCAAACACGCTAAAAAGTACAATAATCAGCGAGGGTCGTTTGATAGATATTTCTGTGATATTCATAATTCGCTGTTTTTATTTTGTAGTGATATTTGCACCATTAAAAAGATTGATAAACCCACTTGTTACAATTATATCTCCCTCTTGTAAACCTTTTTTTACTACGGTTTTATTTCCAATATTTTGAGAAGTTTCAATTGTTTTCAGCATTGCTTTTCCGTTTTCAATGGTATAGACTTGCGTTTTTTCTTCATTATTTAGAATGGCGGAAGAAGGAATTAAAAATCCTTCTTCTGTTTGGTTGTTTGAAACATTTACTTTTCCAAACATTCCTGCTTTGATATCTAATTGTTTGGTGTTTTCTACTTGAAATTGTACAGGAAAACTATTTCCCATATTTGCTTTACTACCAATCATTGTAATTTTTCCAAGTAATGAAATTTCTGGAAACACATCTGCTGAAATGGTATATTGTTCACTTGACTTAAATTGGGTTAAGTTGTTTTCAGCAACATTTACTGTAAATTTCAAGATGTTTAAATCTGTAATCTGCAACAATGGAACTCCCGGTGCTGCAAATGCACCAATCTCACTTAGCTTAGCTGTAACAACACCACTAAACGGAGCTTTAATAGTTGTTTTGTTAATTTGTTCTTGAATGGTTGCTCTTTGAACTTTTGCAGATTTTAATCCTAATTTGGCTTTTTCTAATTGTACGCCTTGCACTGCATCTGCTTCCGTTAAAATTGTATAGCGTTTTACATCGTCTTGTAATCCCTCAATTTGTACTTCTATTGTTTGTAGTTGCAATTTCAACAATGAGTTATCCAATTGAATGAGTGTTTGCCCTTGCTGAACAATATCTCCCACATCTACTAAAATTGAGTTTATTTTCCCTTGTGTTTCAGCACTTAATTTGACTTCTTTATTAGGTTCAAATGTTCCTGTAAAGCTCCCTTTTTCATTTATAAATTCTAGGTGAATAGTGTCTACATTTACCGAAATAGGTTTTTCTTTATCAAATTGATAGACTTTATTTTCAGTTATTTTTTTATTACTTGCCAATTTAAATACTACTAACCCCACAATAGCAATACCAACGATTATCCATATAAACTTCTTCATACTGTTTATTTTTAATTTTTAATTGATTGAATTGTACCTGTCAATTTTTTTAGTTCCAAATCGGCTTTCAGATAATCTACAACTGCCGACAAGTAATTTTGCTGTGCTTCACGAAGTGCATTATCAGTCAATAAGACATCGGTCAGCGTTGCCGTACCTTGTTTTTGTTGTAAAATGGTTTGCTCATAAATGGATTGAGCCAAAGCGATTTGATTTTCGGTATTGATAACCGTTTGTTGTGCCGTATGTCGCTGTCGGGTTGCATTTTCAATTTCCATTTTGTTTTTATCGCCAATCAGTTGAGCCTGTAACTCGTTATTGCTGATTTCTAATTTCTTTTGATTGATTTTTCGCTGTGTAACCGTTCCGTTGAAAAGCGGATAAGTCAGTTGTAACCCTGCAAAGCCTATGGGATAGAATTTCAGAAAATCATTGGGCGTTTTATCATAACCAAAACCTGTTGTTCCGTAGGAAGCAATCAAGTTCAGTGAGGGCAGAAATCGTGATTTGTTCAGTGTGCTTAATTCGCTATTTAACAATTTGTTTTGTGTCTGAATAATCTTCAAATCCAATATATTTTCTTTATTATTTTCAGTTAAGGCTTGTTGTTCGATTTCAGAAACAACGGTCATATTTTGCTCCAATGGAATACCGATATTCAGTTTTAGTGCATTTAGAATTGAAATGTATTTATTGTGAACGTTTTCCCTTTGGGTATTTAACTGTTCGGCTTGCAATTTCACTTTGCTCACATCTGTTCCCCTTGCCAATAACTGTTCTTTCAACAGTTCCATATTCTTTAATAACTTTTGGGTATTTATCAGATTACTTTCCAAAAAATCCAATTGGTGTTTTAGAATTTGGGCATTGTAATACAGCGTAGTTATGTCGTATAAAACCTCTTCTTCCGATTTTTGAAATTGAAGCTGTGTCAGTTCATTGGCAATTTTTGTGTTCTCAATTGCTCCATAAACCTGTGGATTATACAAAGGCATTGCCAACTGGACATTTGCATTGATGTTGTGCGGAACACCGAATTGCAAATCTCTAAATTGCCCTTCCGGTGCTTGCGGATTAAGTGCATTCATTGGCATTAATTGCGTAGGCAATTCCATAAAATATTTGTAATCGGCATTGGCTGTAACTTTCGGAATAAGATTGGCTTTTGCTTCTTTTCCCCTTTGTTTGCTAATGCTGATATGGTTTCTGTTGATTTGCAGGGTTTTGTTATAGACCTGTGCTGTATCAATACATTGTTTCAGTGTCCAAGCTTCCTGTGCCTGAACGATATTCCACCCGATAAATATCAGAGGAATAATAAATAGTTTGCGAGCGTTCACTAACATAGTTGAGCAAATTTTTTTGTTTAGTTTTTAATTATCTTAATTATTCTTGCCGTATCATTGTCAATAACATTTTAAAGCGTTCGATGGCTTTCAGGGAATGTGGAACGTTCGCAGGCATAATAATAGCCTGCCCTTTGCCCAAATGAAATAATTGTCCATTGATGGTTATTTCTGCTTCACCGTCAAGGATTTGAGCAATCGCATCATAAGAAGTTTTATGCTCCGAAAGACCTTGTTCTTTATCAAACGAGAAAAGCGTTAGATTTCCTGCTTTACTTTTTGTAACCTGCTTACTGATAACACCGCCGTCTGTGTATTCAATCGTATCTTCCAATGAGAATACGGTTTCTTTTTCAAATGCTGCCATACCTTTTCATTTTTAAAACTTGTTAGT
This sequence comes from Acholeplasmataceae bacterium, assembly GCA_023230825.1. Taxonomy (GTDB): domain Bacteria; phylum Bacillota_I; class Bacilli_A; order Acholeplasmatales; family Acholeplasmataceae; genus Mariniplasma. Next base: position 50 of record JALNWO010000163.1, on the reverse strand, counting down.
TAGTGTTCACTCGCAAAAGTATAAATATTTTCAGAGAGAACAATACCTTT
>JALNWO010000162.1 GCA_023230825.1 Acholeplasmataceae bacterium | reverse complement strand
GCTGCCGAAGACCTTGAACAATGGAAACTCTTAATTGAACCATATTGGAATTGAAACGTTTTCTGAGAGTTCATGTATCTTTAAAAGATCATCCTCTTAATTGAACCATATTGGAATTGAAACTTTTTTAACTATTCTATTGTAAATGCTTTTCACAAACTCTTAATTGAACCATATTGGAATTGAAACTCAAAGCAATTGCTTTAAAACAAAAGTTAAAAAATGCTCTTAATTGAACCATATTGGAATTGAAACGACTTACGTCTGATTTATTTTTCAGGTTTTTTGTCTGCTCTTAATTGAACCATATTGGAATTGAAACAGGTTTTATACACAAGATATGCATACGCACTAAACACTCTTAATTGAACCATATTGGAATTGAAACAGGGGTAGTTGACCCTTATACGGGGGAAACACTAACTCTTAATTGAACCATATTGGAATTGAAACTTGCTTTCTTTGTCTGCCCGTGCTGAATCGCAGTCGCCTCTTAATTGAACCATATTGGAATTGAAACTATGTTGGGGGATCCAAGCCCGGTGGGGAATAGTACTCTTAATTGAACCATATTGGAATTGAAACAGCAGCTTACAGATAGGCAGCTATAACGGAGTGTTACTCTTAATTGAACCATATTGGAATTGAAACATCATGATTATGTTACAAAAAATGTCATGTCCCCATCCTCTTAATTGAACCATATTGGAATTGAAACGCAACGGTGCATCGTCCTACAAACAAATTATGCTCTCTCTTAATTGAACCATATTGGAATTGAAACTACCTAACAGGGATCGGTCTTCGCCGCCCCATGCAGCTCTTAATTGAACCATATTGGAATTGAAACAAACAAGTGATAATAGATACTTAATCAGTGCTGACATCTCTTAATTGAACCATATTGGAATTGAAACTTATAAAAATGGATGAAAAGCACTATTCTTTATTTACTCTTAATTGAACCATATTGGAATTGAAACGAGTGCTAAAGTCATAGCGATAGACTCACACGTCAGCTCTTAATTGAACCATATTGGAATTGAAACTCGGGTCTTCATCCCATGACTCTTTTCCGTAGATTGCTCTTAATTGAACCATATTGGAATTGAAACAATTTAGTTTTGATGTCCTTAATGTAGTCTATTATCTCTTAATTGAACCATATTGGAATTGAAACAGGTTTCATTTTCATTGACTCCACTCCAAATTTAACCTCTTAATTGAACCATATTGGAATTGAAACCAGATAACGTAAGAGCGCACGTCTCCGTGCTCGTTATCTCTTAATTGAACCATATTGGAATTGAAACCTTAAAAGAGGGTGTTTCTTGCATATCTTTTGAGGCTCTTAATTGAACCATATTGGAATTGAAACTTGGAAAAAGATGATTTTAAAGAAGTTTATATAAACTCTTAATTGAACCATATTGGAATTGAAACCTTTTTTTGTAGTAGTCGTTTTTTCCCTTTTTGCTGCTCTTAATTGAACCATATTGGAATTGAAACAAAGTGTTTTCACCTTTAGCGTTTTCAAGGAATTTTACTCTTAATTGAACCATATTGGAATTGAAACTCAAAAAAGTACTTAGATTCAAAGACTCTTTCTCACTCTTAATTGAACCATATTGGAATTGAAACCTAAAATGTGAACACGGCTCGTGCTTCACATTTTACCTCTTAATTGAACCATATTGGAATTGAAACTTGGTTGGGCTAAATAGGCTGTTGTAAGCCCTTTTCTCTTAATTGAACCATATTGGAATTGAAACAACACAATAAAAGAGCGCACGTCGCCATTTTCGTGCTCTTAATTGAACCATATTGGAATTGAAACAGCCTGGATTTTAACAAGCTGATCTACAGGCATTTAACTCTTAATTGAACCATATTGGAATTGAAACATGACTTTCCACCCTTCATAGGTAAAGTCATCATCCTCTTAATTGAACCATATTGGAATTGAAACATCCTGGATTTTAACAAGCTGATTTACAGGTGCTTCTCTTAATTGAACCATATTGGAATTGAAACTGAATAGAGTTTATGTTTCGGTATGGGTGGTAATAAACTCTTAATTGAACCATATTGGAATTGAAACTCTACGAAGTAAGCGTGTCTATCTGTCCCGTGAGTCTCTTAATTGAACCATATTGGAATTGAAACAGAGTTTGATTTGTTACATTTGATAGCCGCTGTATTCTCTTAATTGAACCATATTGGAATTGAAACATAAAGCCAGCGGTAAGGAAATCCCCCAGCTGACAACTCTTAATTGAACCATATTGGAATTGAAACAAAGTGGTGGCTTCGACTAAGCTCAGCCACCACTAAGTTCTGTCACCATCGACTCTCAAACGCACTGTTTGCAGTTGAAACAAAGTGGTGACTTCGACTAAGCTCAGTCACCACTAAGTTCTGTCACCATCAACATTCAATCGTACTGTTTGGAATTGAAACAAAGTGGTGGTTTCGACTAAGCTCAGCCACCACTAAGCTCAGCCACCACTAAGTTCTGTCACCATCGACTATCAATCGTACTATTTGGAGTTGAAATATTCATCCTACACGAACGCGTGAGACCCGCTCCTTATTTTACCATACCGAAATACAATTAAAACACCTTTTATACGCCTCAATTTGCCTGTTTTTGAAAAATAATCAAACAAAAGATGGGAAATGATTTACTGAAATAAACAGATAATATTTCATTAGTTATGTTTTTTGCAAAAAACGATTACACAAATCGCTTTATTTAAAAACTATTTAATATATTTGCTTTTTACAAAAAGCATTGTTGAATTAAATCAGCATAAAAATGAAAAGCCGTTTGTTAAACATATCAGAAAAGCAAAAAAGTCAGGTACAAACAAAATTTGTACGCTACTTATATAATGAAATTGATTGGGAACAATCACTGATTCTTATTAAAGGAGCAAGAGGCGCAGGCAAAACAACACTGTTATTGCAGCGTTTCAAAAAGCATCCCGAAAATGCGGTTTATTTAAGTCTGGATGATTTTTATTTTGAATCTGACCGGCTGTTGCTTCTTATTGAGAAACTATATGATGTAGGATACACCACATTTTATTTGGATGAAGTACATCAGTATCAGCATTGGTCAAAGGATTTTAAAAATATCTATGATAATTTTCCGGATATTAAAATTGTGGCAACAGGTTCATCTGCTTTGCAGATAGACAAGGGTGTTGCAGATTTGTCGCGCCGTATGACGATATATAAATTATTTGGATTGTCTTTCAGAGAGTTTATTGAATTTGAGCATGGTATATCTATACCTTCGATTTCTTTAAAAGCTTTG
>JALNWO010000161.1 GCA_023230825.1 Acholeplasmataceae bacterium | reverse complement strand
TTCTGTATCTATTTGATCTTATGCATTATATATATCATGGACGCAAATACTTAAAATGGATTAGCGAATGTTATATAGATTGTATTAGCGAATGTTGTATATTTATTGCGGTAATTAGATGTTGTAGGCAATGAGGAACAGCGTAGTGCAACAATGAAACAGAAAATTGAACGTTAAAGAAAATATAAACCGTCTGACAAAACATAAAAACTAAATGAAAAATGAAAAATGGATTTGTAATTTTAGTTACGGCAATTACAGTTACTTTATTCTTGACTGTTGGCTGCGAAAAAAACAAGATTGAGAAAGTTGGCTCTGAAGGACTAACACTATGGTGGAATCACGAAGTTTTCAACGAACAAGGACGAGGATATATTTTTAGTTTTTCTGACGTTGAACGGTTTGAAAATCTTTATGAATTGAAATTTGAGTTTCAGATTGACAACAATCAAAAAAGAATTGAAGTTAGTTTAGTTGATATAATTAATAAGGGTAAATGTCCTGTTTTTCCAATGCCAACTCCTGAACCTGTTAGCGGATGTGTCTCAAATGGGAGTATTTATATTCCTGAAAATTTGTTAAACGAAGGAACTTATAAATTTATCGTTAAAACAGCAAGTTTTACAGTTCAATCTGAAATGATTTTTAGCAAAGAAACAGCAATTTTAAATATCCCAAACAACGACTACTTTTCAAGTAGCGTTAAAGAAACACATATTTTACCTAAAAATCTGGTACACGGAGTTGTTGTAGTTCGAGGGGAACAAAATATATCTTTTGCAATGGATTTTATTGACGATTTAAGAGCATTGGGCTTAAAAGATACAATTAACTATCATATTTACTTTGAAAATGTTGATGAAACTGGCAAGCCAATTATGACAAGCTGGCCTCCTGATTATTATAGTATTCCTTACTTGTTAACAATGACTTCCGATTTTTTTACTATTTTCGAAGTAGGTAAAAAGCATTTTGATAAAGGTCATTTTAATTGGATAACACTTACTAGTACAAACGGAGACCAAGCAAGGCTTAATATTAATGGGGACAACTACATACCATGAAAATCTAAAAAAATGCACAGCCTACAACAAGCATATTGGCTAAATGGCGGCAGTAACCCGCAGAAAGGGTAGTGCGGAATTGAAAGTTACTGCCCCGCAGGAACATTAGTGGAAGCCGCCACTTCGCCAATATGCTGGACGTTGACAGAAGCGTAGCAGGACTTTTTTCTACCTATGGGGTTTCAATTCGGAAGCTCAGTGTTGAGAAGAAATTTGAGCCTGATTTTTTGATTTTCCGAGCCATTTTATCTATAATGACCGGCCTTTTTTTTGTTTTTCATATCCAATAGGATAAGATCTTACCCTAATGGATAAACCGGAGCCTCAGCTGGGTGTTACTAATTCAAGGTATTTTACTTTTCAACTTTTCCCAACCGTACATACCGACAGATACTGACTCTCCTCCCTTTTTTCAAAAGAATGGGAAAATCAATAAGATTCCGGAGCATACTGACCCCTTTGGGTTGTAAATTCGTTGAATGATTTTTCATCAGCTTTCCATCGGGATGTCTACTATCATAGTAAGTCAGCTGCCTGCGGCAAGCTGGTATGATGTAATTGGAGAAGAAACAATAGAAGATGCCATATTAGACATATTAGTTCACATTTCATACAGAATTTTTCTGAAAGGTGAAAGTCTGTGAAAAAAAAACTGTAATATTGTCAGTAGAAATGTTCTTTTAAATCGATCAAATTATCAAGGGGGTCAGTATCACCGGAATGGGAGTCAGTATCACCGAAATATCCAGTTTAGTAACGAAACTTGAAAGATATGTTTAATACAATAGAAATAGACAGAAACAATTTAACCATAATGGGTGTGAAATTTGAAGACTTGAAAACTTTTGAAGGGACAGTCAATGCTTTAGGAAGCAATATGTTTGAAGGTTTTAAGCCAACACCAAAAGGAATCGGGATTATTCGAGACTACATAACAGGTAAAATCTCATTGAGTGAATTAGTGACTTTTGCCAAACAAAAAGCTTATGTCTAATTCCTACAACTATATTGACCTTGACTATACCTATATCGATCCTGAATCAGGAATACTTAGAAACTTATTAGGTATTTCGGATAAGGAAGAGTTAATTTTCGTAGAAAGTAGTGCTGTAACGAAACGACTAAAAGAACTTTACGAAAATCCCATAAAAATTAAAGGGATTGACAGCTTATTCAAAATCCACAAACATCTTTTTCAAGACATTTATGAATGGGCGGGTAGAAAAAGAATAGTGGAAATAAATAAAGAAGGAAAACAATTTTTCCCGACAACACATTTTGACAATGCGTTTAGATACATTAATTCTTTAATTACCGAATACAAAGAAACTTCAAAAAAAGATAAAAGACAACTATCCAACAAACTTGCGGAAATAGTAGACCACATAAATTATCTTCATCCATTTAGAGAAGGAAACGGACGGACACAACGAGAATTTTTAAGACTTCTTGCCTTAGAAAAAGGACTGATATTAACACTCAACCCACCAGACGACAAAAGTGTTTACGAAAGATATATGAAAGGAACAATTGACAGTGATATTACGACATTATCCAACCTTATTTTTGAACTTATTGAAAACAACAATTAGAAAAGAACGGGAACATGACAGCCAGTTTTGCGTTAGGCGGATCGAGCGTCTCCGTTCGACAACCTTTCGTAAATTTGAGCTTTGTCGCTCGAAGTGTTTTGGTAAAAATCCTTTACAGCGGCAAGCTGGTCAGACGTTAGTGGCAAGTTAAGAAAGAACATACAACTCAAACATTATGATAAAAAGGACGACTAGAAATATTGCTTCAAATAACATAGAGTTATCAAAGGTAACTCTAAAATTGCCTGCCAAGAAAGAAGAACTACCCTTTCTATTTGTACACTATCCAACTCAGTACGGCACATTCATTTCATTTTCAAAAACACCAGATAGTGAGCATTATCTTTGCACTGATCTAGGCATTCGTCTAGTAGAAGTAGATTTTACAGAACCTCTAACTTTTGATTCCATTTCACAAAATATAAATTCTTATTTATGAAGACAGAAAAGCCTTTTTTACGCCAATATGACGACAACGAATGGGAATTTGTTTACCCATCCTCAATTGATAATGAAAATGTTTTTGATCTCTTCTATGAAGGTGTTGATTTTCTTGATTACAACGATAAAGAAGCAGAACGTATCTTTAAATCCTTAATCAAGAATCATCCTTATCATATAGATGCGTATAACCATTTAAGTATTGCTTTCCGAAATCAAAACAAAACTTTTGAAAGCTTATTGACAGCAGAGAAAGCTTATACATTGGGTAAAGAATGTTTCCCAAAGGATTTCGATTATAGG
>JALNWO010000160.1 GCA_023230825.1 Acholeplasmataceae bacterium | reverse complement strand
TACAATTTGCCCTTTTTCTCCAACTTTCACAACCGACATGCTTTTTCCTTTTAAATCCTCTTTCATAATTTCCTCCGTTATACTTATTATACTTTTCATACTTATTATACTATAAAAAGAAAGCTAATACAATTCTTTCATTAAATTAAAAGGGATCGATGTAATGTGACCCCTCAATAATTAAGCAACTTTTTAAGTTTTAGAAAAGAGACATGAATCTATTTAATTATTATTTGTTACTTTTATAATTTTGATTATTCGGATTCAATTGATTAGAATGATTATTGTTATCGAATCTGTTTGTTAATAATATTGATAAAATGTACAAAAATCACTTTTAAATACTGTACATCTCTTAAAATGGATTGTTGTATAAATATTTGTAAAATTAGTGTTGTGTTCTATTTGCTCTCACTTGCTTATAAATGGTATTAAAATACAAAAAAATGCCACCAATTAAGGTAGCATTATTTAATTCCATGATGGTCCCCGTGGCCGGGCTCGAACCAGCACGGATTTTCATCCACCAGATTTTGAGTCTAGCACGTCTACCAATTCCATCACACGGGGAGATGATAAGTTGAATAAACTTATCATAACATGATTTTATTTAAAAGATACTGTTTTTGTTACATTTCTTTTAAGATAGCCATCCCCAATAAACGCATCCCTTCATTCAAAACCGTTTGAATGGATGCGATAAAGACTAGGTGGGTGTTTAAAATGGTTTTATCTTCAACCAAAATGCGTTCGCGTGCATAAAAACGATTAAAACTTTGGGCTAAACTCATTAAATATTTAGCGATAATACTTGGTGCATATTGTTCTTTTGCCCGTAGGAGTAACGAAGGAAATTCTGCTAAAAGTTTAATAATTTCAAAATAGTGATCATTTTGGAAAAGATGATCAACGATGGTTGAATCATCGAATGTGTGTTCTTTAAGAATTGATTCCATTCGCACACTACTATACTGTAAGTATGGTCCTGTTTGTCCTTCAAATTTCAACATATTTTCTAAATTAAAATCAACATCTAAATGACGCTCATTTTTTAAATCGTTGTAGACAATCGCGCCAACGCCAACTTTCGTCGCTGTATCATGTTGGTTTTCTAAATTAGGATTTTTATCTTTAATCGCTTTAGCCGCTAACTCAATGGCCTGATCGACAACATCTTCGAGGCGTTTGAATTTACCCCCTCTTGTTGACATCTTCTTTCCATCAGTTAATAATAAGCCAAAGTTAATATGTTTAATCTCAATGTCATATCCTAATAATTCAATCACTTTTTTAAGTTGCTTAAAATGGAGTTGTTGCTCATTACCGACAACATACAAAATTTCTTTCGTATGATAAGTCCGATAACGATAGATAGCAGCCGCTAAATCACGCGTGATGTAAAGGGTTGCGCCATCACTACGTTTAATGAGTGCAGGTGGCATCTCATCACCTAAATCAACAATGGTGGCTCCCTCATCTTCTTTTAACAATCCTTTTTTATCTAACTCATCCACCACTGCATCCATTTTATCATTATAAAAGCTTTCCCCGTCATTTGAATCAAAGGTAACATTTAAGAGGGTATACATCCGGTCAAATTCTTTTAAAGATTCTTCTTTAAACCATTGCCATAATTTTATGTATTTTTCATCGTTGTTTTCTAATGCTTTAAATACATCACGTGCTTCTTGATCTAAATCAGGATTTTTAGCCGCCTCATCATGAAAGTGAACGTAAAGAGCTTGCATTTCTTCAATCGGTGAAGCAAGCAATTTCGCTTCATCTCCCCATTTTTCATAAGCAACGATCATTTTTCCAAATTGTGTTCCCCAATCACCTAAATGATTAATTGAAATGGTTTGGTAACCCAGTTTTTGATGAAGTAAATTAATACTATGGCCAATGACTGTCGAGCGTAAATGACCGATTCCAAAGCTTTTCGCTATATTTGGTGATGAGTAATCTAACGCTATTTTTTGTGGCTCCGTTAATTTTTGATCGCCATAATGTTCTTTTTCTGTTCGGATGGTCTTAAGGACAACTTGAGAAAAAAGCTTCCGGTTTAAATAAATGTTTAAAAACCCGCTAGCAAATTCGGTTTTAGAAATAAAAGGGTGCGTTAATGTTTCAGCAATTTTATCATACACTTCTTTTGGATTCTTTTGTTGGTGTTTGGCGAGATTAAACAATGGAATGGCAATATCAGAAAAACCGCGTTTAGGTCTTTCAACGATGACATTTTCAAACTGGAGTTGTTGTTCTAATTGTTGTTTAATCGTTTGCATTATTTGATCAATCATATTTGGTTTCCTTTTAAAAAAAGCACGAGTGTGCTTTTATTATTGGTCTAAAAAGTCTTTCATACTATTATAGTAATCACGGACACTTCTTAATAAGACTTGACTATCTTCGGTGCTACCGACTTGATATTGCATCGCAACTTCACCATCAACAAAAAGAATGAGTTGTGGTGTTTGGTTTAAGACGAGTGGATGATCACTCATAAAGGTTTCAAACTGCTTGGGTGAATGTCCTGGACTATAATAATAAATCTTATCAACATATTGATTAAAATTGGTTGAGTTGTAATATCTTTGGAAAGCACCAATATGACCGACACAAGACGTACAGGTTGGTGACCCAATATAAACTAAAACAACTTCGTTTTGATCAAGAATTTTATCTAACCCTTTTTTGAAAAGACTCGATTTATAATTCACTTCATAAAATGGATGGTCTTCAGTAAAGTCTCTCGTTGCACTGGTGTGATACGATTGATAAATTCGTTTTGAATTTGAAGGTTGTAATGCAATGATTAGTGCAGTTATTAAGACAACGGCTCCAATAATAACAGAAATGGTGATGGGATGAACTTTTGGTTTAATTTTTGGATATTTATCTGCCATGAGAAATCCTCCTAATTTTGACTATTACGATTATAACACAATTATTGTCGTTACGCAACGGATTTTATGCGTAACGAACCAATGAATGATGATTTTTAAAAGATGTTTTTATAGATGGTATCGACATGCTTTAAATAGGTCGCTATTTCAAAAAATGTGTCAATTTCTTGTGTCTTAAAAATGGACATCATGAACGCATCTTGTTTTAGAAGATTTGCAAAAGATTCTTCTCCTTCTAAAGCTTGATAACTCAATTTTTGTATCACATCATAAACAGCATCTCTGTCATATCCTTTATCGATTGCTTTTGTTAAAATGCGTTGAGCGTAAATGGTGTCTTTTGAAAGAGCAATGTTTCTTAACATTTGTTCTGGGAAAACAACTAGTTGATCAAGGATAGGTGCCATTCGTTGCAACATAAAGCTTGCCAAAGAGGTTGCATCTGGTAAAATAATCCGTTCAACCGAAGAGTGAGAAATATCTCGCTCATGCCATAAAGCGATATTTTCTAAGGCTGGATTAACATAACTTCTTAAAACCCTAGCTAAGCCTGTGATGTTTTCACTACCGAT
>JALNWO010000159.1 GCA_023230825.1 Acholeplasmataceae bacterium | reverse complement strand
TCATATGATTACGGCTTACCGACAGGATATAAAGGAGAAGAGTATGAGGTACTAATAAAAGGGATCTGTCCAAACTGTGGATGATTACACAAAAATGGGTTGGCTACTCTTATCTCTTATATCGGTCGTCTTCTTAAAAGCTAAGTTTTGCTCCAACAAAAAAGTTTCGTGGCATAGCCGGACCATATATATAGCTTGAGACACGGTCTGCTCCTTTATCAAAATCATCTTGATATGAATTGAAAATATTTTGAATACCGGCGTTGATTTCAAATTCAGTACCATTATAAAATGGAATTTCATAGGATACTTTCCAGCCTAATTCAAAGAATGTTTTGGTTTTGACTGTTCTGTTTAATTCGCCACCACCTTCATAGGGAACAAGCATGTTACCTGTGTATTTACCTGATAGATTTGTGTTAAATCTCTTAGACGGTGTAAGTGTAGCAACAAAATAGCCATATACATCCGGTGTTCGCATCATTCTTTTTTCAGCTTTTACATCATCCTCGTCGTCAGACCATTTTTGAGCGTCATCAAAACGACTTCTCTGAATAGTAGTGCCGAGTTGAAATTGTAAAAGATCACTATATGCAAGGTTAGCTTCCAGATTCACACCATATACTTTAGCGCCAGATGCATTTTCAACTATTTTTATAATACTTCCGTCTGTCTGTTCTTGATTAACAGCAGTAAAAGGATGGTTCAATTTTGTATAAAAGCCTTCAATGAGAAGATTTGACATCGTTTTATTGTTTATCTGGCGATACAAATCTACTGAAGCGTTAACGCTATGTGATCTCTCTTCCTTTAAATCAGGATCAAGTTGTCTGATGATAATATCTCCGCCGGCCAAATCAACATGCAGGTCCTCATCAAAAAGCTGAGGTGCTCTAAATCCTTGACCGTAACTCAACCGCAGATTAATATCTTTAATAGGATTGTAACGGATATTAACACGAGGACTGAATATAGCATTTTTAAGTAGTTTATGCTTATCTAAACGTCCTCCCAATAAAAAGCTCCATCGGTCATTCTTCCATTCATTTTGAGCAAAAACACTTTGTGTATTAACCATTTGTTCAATTGGACTTTCTCTGTACCCACTCTTATCACTTAAATCGTCAGAGTTATATTCTACCCCAAGCGTTAGCGTAGAGGGCATAAATAACAGGTTACTGAAATCGTAAGAATATTGTCCTCCGATAGAGTATGTCATACCTTTGGTTCTTCCATAAGAATTCATTCTGCCTTCAACTTCTTCAAGCTTGTCAGCTTCGATAAGACCATCATTGTCTAAAATTTCATTTACGGGAGTGCCTCCTCCGTAGTATGACTTACGATTTATCAATTGAGCTGCCGTATAAATACTGAACCGGTGTTTAAAGTCAGGCGAAAACATATCGAACTTCAAGTTACTGCCATCAATGAAAGACTCTATCTGCTCTGTTATAAAAGCATTGAATGGTTCTTCATCCAGTCTGTCGCCACCACGTCTAAATTCATGGATATTATGGTATTCAAATGTTAATTTTGAATATATACCGGTTTTAATATACGAACGAAAGCCTAATGTTCGGGTGTCCAATTGAGGGGTTTCGGAAAAACCATCATTATTATGGTCGTAAGCTGATCTATGGCGTTTCTGCCCGAATGCCATTACTCCTATTCGTTGATTATCAGATACTAATGAAGTATTGAAAGAGGTGCTATTGTCAAAACTATTGCTTCCTCCTATTGAGGTTAGAGTATGTGACAATTGTGCGGAATTTCGAGTTGGCTCTTTGGTGATAATATTAATTGTTCCGGCAATTGCAGAAGAGCCGAATAAAGCAGAACCACCTCCGCGTACTATTTCAATCCTATCCACCATTGAAGCCGGGATTTGCTCTAACCCATATACTCCGGATAAAGCGCTGAAAATTGGGCGGGAATCAATTAATATTTGAGAATAAGCCCCTTCTAACCCATTCATTCGTACTTGTGTAAAACCACAGTTTTGGCAATTATTCTCAATCCTTAAACCCGACTGAAAATTTAATCCGTCAGCCACAGTACACGAGTTGGTGTTTTCGAAAGTTTTTACATCTAATACGTTGACTAAAGTTGGAGCCAAACGTCGTGTTGTTTCATTTCTGTTAGCTGAAACAACTACTTCGTCTAAGTTTAGGGTACCTTCTTCCAGTTCAAAATTAATTTCTAATGTTTTTTTCTCAATTAATTCTATTTCCAATTGCTGCGGTTGATACCCCATATAGTTCGCCTCAAGCGTAAATTTACCTTTTGGGAGGTTCTTCAAAAAATAGTGTCCGGTAACATCAGTTGTTGTACCGATTGTAGTTCCTTTCAGTGATATTGTAACATAAGGAAGATGTTCACCCGTTTTCTTATCGATGACGTGCCCTATTACATTTGCATCTGTTCCCCAAGATGCAGGAGGTTGAGCCATCATGTTCATAACAAATATATGGCAAAAGAAAAGTATTATATTTTTTCTCATTATTTTTTACTTTAAAAATTACACAATAGAATACACCTACTAAGCCCATTAGCCTTGCTTCAATAGACCTATGAGTTTAAAAGTGGTAAAAAGCTGATTGTAATTTAAAAAGCAGGAGGTGAGCGTAAACGATCAGGTGATTTAACTTTTCTAAGCGCAATTGGGGAAACATCTTCGATAAAAGAGTTTTGCTTCCACTGACAGAAGAGATGTAAAAGAACTGCTAAAATAATAGCATTTTCCACATAAAAAGTGGAAAGAGCATCTATTAGTTGTAATTCATTTCCCGTATGCTCGTGATTCGGATTTCCGTTAGCATCTGCTTTGAAAGGATGGGAGTGAACTATTGTAACCCCATTTACAACATGGCTGTGAGTAAAGAAAGTGATGCTGCAAAAATAAGCTATAAAGATTACCGGGAGAGTAATCTTCAAAGCCTCTTTTATGTTTTTATTACACATCATAACAGTATAGCCACCGCTAGTTTAAACCGCAAAGATAGGTTTCATAACACGCTTCAGCTATCCCTATTAGTAGGTATTTAAAAACTATCGCGCTGGTACAATGTGGCGGATCTCACTCAAAACAAGATTGGAAATAAAAGAAAAAATCATTGATTATTTAAGGGAAAATAGGAAGAAGGTTGAAAAATACTTATCATTGAAAGAACATATTTATTCATGCTGTTTATTTATTATTGGGTTAGAAAATCACAAACTAAATCAAATGTCTTTTTAAAATGCTCGGTAACCTCATGTTTTATATTCTCTTTGACAGGAAAAGGTTCTTCATGTGAGTAATTATAAGGATAATCAAGTATGTCAACTCGTATAGGAATATTATTCTCCCTTCCTTTTAAAGTGTTAATTATCTCCTTAAATGGGAATACCTTATCTTTTTTTAATGCTATGGCATAAATTCTCTCGCTGATTTCATTGAATTTATTTTCTCTATACACTATAAATGTATCAGAATTGAGCATAGACCGAAAGTTTTTGCCTTCT
>JALNWO010000158.1 GCA_023230825.1 Acholeplasmataceae bacterium | reverse complement strand
AGGGCAAAATATGTCCTGTCGTGAAAAAAAGTAAACACCTCAGGTTTTTTCTCTTCATTTGCCATCAGGTCTGTCAATATTTTTGAGCTATTGATCATGCTAAAAAAGAGTGGAAATCTGAATGAATATTGAAATAATATGACTGAAATGGCAACTGAAATATTTTCCACCTAATAAAAATAGTTTACTTGTGGATTTAAGGTGCTTCTATAAAAAATGATCCTCAATAAACAACGTATATTCCTTGAGGATATTACTGAGTTCCTCTTCCCCTTGATAATTTTCTGGTAAATGAGAAAAAGCTTGATATTGCCTTTTTAACTTCACAAGACTCTCTCTTTTTAAATTAAATCCATTCTTTCTATTAACCACAATATCAAATCCTGGATTGTATATGATTTTTATTTCTTTAGCATTATGGAATGCATTTTCCGTAAAGACTAAATAATCTCCATTTTTAAACCCAAATTCTATTTCGCTTAAACGAAATCTATGTCTTCGAAAGAATGGCATTAAAATTCTCAGGGCTATAATTAAATAAGATTCTGTCCAAGTTAGTTCCATAGCTTTATTTATAGATGATTAATGTCTTTACGATTCTTATATACGTAACTTTATAAACCCTGCTGTAATTATAGTTCTGAATGGTTGGCAACTCAACTCCATGATAAAATGGGCTATAACCACTACGACCAGCATCGTAAATGTAATATTCAGCTTTAATTGTTTGTTCCATCCATATTTGGTTAAATTCTATAGCTTTTGGATTTGGAATGTCTTTACCAGAATACGCAGGTAAATCATCAGGCCAACTCCGGCTTATTGTTTCACTATCTAATAACTTACCATATTGGTCAACTCTATTCTGAGGGCCTCCAATAACAGCACTATTATTTGGTTTTCCTGACCAAGGATTAATACCGGATTTTTTAGCAGCGACATAACCACCTACACCGCCTGCGATGCCCCCTATTGGAGCTCCTGTAATCATACCGTTCATACCTGCTTGGTGAGCTGCACTCACATCACCCGTCATTAGATATCCACCTGTAAAACCTCCTGCATACCCACCAGCTGCACCTCCAATTACCGCCCCCCAACAGGCGGCATCAAGAAACACTCCTACTCCTGGCAATAATGCCGTAAATATAAACTCCCCATCAGGGTCAGTAAACACTAACGGATTATTCCATGCATAGCTATACCTGTTAAAACTCTGTGAGAAATCGGGTGCTTGTATGTAATTATCCGGTGAGAGCATGCGCGAAACCACGGGATCATACATCCTGCCGTTCATATTTATCAGGTTGAAGGCGTACAAATGCTCGTGACCGGTAAAGCCGATAACATCCCAGCTATACAGACTCACAAAGGGGTCTTCTATCCTAAGATAGTCACTAGTTATTTTATGTGTATACAACCAGCTCATTTGTTGTTTCTACGGCATTACCTGATTTAATAGGGTAAAGATAGAGTTTTTTGGGTTGTGTGTTGTTTAGGAGTAATTTTCTTAAGTTTTACAAACTCCGATTTAGGAGAAATTGCACTTTACACACTTTTTGGGATAGTATCTGCTTACACGCTTACCTCAAAACCTGCTAAAAACCAAGCTGGACAGGGCAGGGGAAAAGAAAGCAAAAAAAGAATGGAAAAGCAAGAGGGATAAGGATTTGAGTCGATTTTATGCGATTATTGATAACTTTTCTAAAAACGACCTTTGAAAGTCTTGAAAACTGACTTACGGATAAGAGATGTTATAATTCATCGCCTTTAAATCTTCTATACTCAAATCAAGCCGTTTCAATATTTTGTAATGAACCCGAATACTGTCCCATTGTTCATTTTCATAAACAGTATTGTCTATAAAATGCACGGACAAAGTATCAGCAGGCAATTTTTTTAGGTTTTCCTCCCAAGAAATTTTGGAATCAAAATAGCAGCTTTTACCTACACTTGCCTTTTGTAAAGCCGGTTTTGATGCGGGCAGGGTAGTGTCGGGATATTGCGTTGCGGAATATTCATCTGCCAACAAAATACGGATTTCGGCAGAGGAATTGTTTGTAACAATAATCCTGTAAAATTTATCCACGAATGGTGGTTTTTCGCAGGCATTGGCACATAAAACAATAGTGGCAAAAGTTAATATTATCATATTTTTCATCATTCAAGTATTTTTATGGTCTTCTTAGTGGGTATCGAGTTAAATAATTTGCCCAATCCACATCGTAACGTTTTCTAAAATATCTTTCTGCGTGGCGGTTGGCTCTGTACTCTGTCCAATCGGCTCCGCTTGCACTCGGTATGCCGACAGCAAGCAAATACGAAAGTCCAAAAATCTGACTATCGAACGTATGCCCGTATTCGTGCATCAACAATGGGTCGTTAAATATGTCAAACTCGTTATCTGTTCTGTGTATATTGATGTGATTTCCTAATGACACCCCCCATATTGTTGATGAGTTAGGATTGACGCTTGTGGCAAATGTAGCCCCGCCAAAGTAATCTACCCTATCTATTGCACCAAAGGTGTTTCGTAATTGAGAAAATCCGTGGCCAATGGTTGATTGTGGCAGTTCCCAACTAAACCGACTAATGCCCTGCCACGCTTGACCAAATAAATTTCTATCGCTGTCTAAATAAAAGTCGCCTGCAAATATTTTTCCTGAATTTGCAAGTGCTGACCAATTGCCTGTTGCAATTCCCTGAACTAAGCCGCTAAGACCGCTCACAACTGTGGAACCTGCGTAAATCCAACCTGCTGTTTTTATTGCAGTCCCAAGTATTGGCACTCCTACTCCAAACCCAACACCTGTTCCCAAAGCTGCACCAGCTAATGCCCCTGCTCCAAATGCTTTTGCTCCGTCCCAAAAGTTGTTTATCTCTCCATTAGCCGCTTGTACTGCCAAGTTACCCACACCAAAAATCGCAGCACCAATAAGGATTGAAATTATTATTTCCCCATCAGGGTCAGTAAACACTAACGGATTATTCCATGCATAGCTATACCTGTTAAAACTCTGCGAGAAATCGGGTGCTTGTATGTAATTATCGGGCGAGAGCATACGCGAAACCATGGGGTTCCCGAAATAGCAGAGCCATTCGGGATAGACTCCATTCCTGCCGTTTATGTTTATCAGGTTAAAGGCGTACAAATGCTCGTGGCTGGTAAAACCGCTAACATCCCTGCTATACAAACTCACAGAGGTAACTTCTATCCTAAGATAATCACTAGTTATTTTATGTGTATACAACCAGCTCATTTGTTGTTTCTACGGCAGTGCCTGATTTAATAGGGTAAAGATAGGATTTTTTGGGTTGTGTGTTGTTTAGGAGTAATTTTCTTAAGTTTTACAAACTCAGATTTTGGTAAAATTGCACTTTACACACTTTTTGGGAAAGTATCTTTTATCCAGTCGTGTCATTAAAGATATTGCGGACAATTTCCGTGTTTTTGCTCTGATGAGCATAATGTAGTTGGCCGCATGTTGTCATAAAATGTTTAAGGATTTCTTTCAGGAAAACGTGGCTACATTATAAGCGAAAAGCCCTGGCGTGCTGAGGATTATTCATTATTGAATGAATTTAATTGTACTATCTGGTT
>JALNWO010000157.1 GCA_023230825.1 Acholeplasmataceae bacterium | reverse complement strand
GGTTCTAAGGCAATGGTTCTAACGATGTGGTCTCCTAAATGTAAAGCGACTTCTAAAGTGACCGAGTCTCCATTTTCATTTTTTACGGTTAAAGCATCGTATATTTGTGGAAGTTCATTTTCAAAATGAACATCGACGACAGGTCCGATGACTTGTGTTACTTTACCTTTCATATCTGCTTCCTCCTATACATTAGCACCATTGATGACATCAATGATTTCATTGGTAATTTCTCGTTGTCGTTCTCTGTGATATAACAGATTGAGTTGACTAACGATTTCATTGGCATTATCAGTTGCGTTTTTCATCGCGATCATGCGTGAAGCTTGTTCAGATAATTTTGCATCTGCAATCGCCTCAAAGATCCGACTTTCTAAATAAACATTCATTGTCTTGTCTAGAACAACTTGGGGATCTTCATCATAAATATAATCGTTTGTAATGGTTTGCTTTTCATCTAAAGCAATGGGCAAAATCGTTTCTTTATACACTTGTTGTGTGCCTGTATTAATATAGTGATTATGGAAAATAATAATTTCATCAACATACCCTTCAGTAAAGACTTCTTTCATTAACGAAGCGTAATTACGGAAATACAGTGTCGAGATATCGTCTCGATTAGAAATGATTTGATCATTGACACGTGGTAAATGATTTTTTTCCACAAAGAAAAAGCCTTTTCGTCCAATGACGAAAACTTGATAATCGTCTTTGTTTAAATCTTTAACTTCATCTAAGAAAGCTTTAAACAACTGATTATGATAACTACCAGCTAGACCCCGATCGCTCGTAATTAAAACATATAGAAACTTTTTCCCTTCACTTTTCGCTGTATAGCGGTCACCATTTTCTAAGTTTTGGTTGGCGTGAACAATGACATCTTTAATATGTTCTAAAAAGCGATTTGAATGTTTTAAAAGCTCGGTAGATTTTTTAATTTTTGATAAAGCAATGTTGTGCATCGCAAAAGTAATCGAAGCAGTTTTTTCGATGGCCTGCATCCGCACCTTAATTTCTTTTAAACTCATTTATACCAGCCTCTTTAGTTTGGTAATAAAATCGACCAAGAGTTTTTCTTCAGGCAATTTTTGTGTTTCAATTAAATGCTTTTGAATGATTTGTCCTTGATCAGACATCTTTAAGTTTTGGGAAATTTCTTTTTCAAGTTCACGAACTTGATCTAAAGAAAGATCATCGACCAATCCTTTAGATAAGGCAAAAACAGTAACAATCTGCGTTGGCATATCAACCAATTCATGAACATCTTGTTTTAAAATTTCAATTGTTTTCCGGCCTCGTTCTAGACGACGTTTGGCTGCTTGGTCTAAATCAGAGCCAAATTGTGCAAACGACTCTAATTCGCGGTAATTCGCTAAGTTAATTCTCAGAGTACCAGCAACATCTTTCATCGCCTTCCACTGTGCAGCTCCCCCAACACGAGATACAGATAATCCAGCGTTAATCGCAGGCCGAATGCCTGAGTAAAAGAGTTCAGCTTCTAAAAAAATCTGTCCATCAGTAATGGAAATAACGTTCGTGGAAATGTAGGCAGAAATATCGCCAGCTTTTGTTTCAATAATAGGGAGAGCAGTAATCGATCCGCCACCCATTTCTTCGTTTAGTTTCGCAGAACGTTCAAGTAAACGAGAATGTAAATAGAAAACATCTCCAGGATAAGCCTCTCTTCCTGGTGGGCGTCTTAATAACAATGATAACTCGCGGTAAGCCACAGCATGTTTTGATAAATCATCATAAACGATTAAAACATCTTGGCCCTTTTCCATGAAATACTCACCAATCGTCACACCAGCAAAAGGCGCTAAATACTGTAAAGTACCTTCTTGGGAAGCACCTGCATTAACAATAATCGTATAATCCATTGCTTGATGTTGATTAAAAAGTTCAAGCGTTGCAGTAACACTTGAGTCCTTTTGACCAATCGCAACATAAATACAAATAACACCTTTCCCTTTTTGGTTTAAGATGGTATCGACAGCAAGCGTGGTTTTTCCGGTTTGACGGTCACCGATGATGAGCTCTCTTTGGCCTCTACCAATCGGAACAAGCGCATCAATGACTTTAATTCCAGTTTCTAAGGATTGGTTAATCGGTCCACGAGCAATCACACCATGAGCCCGGACTTCAATCGGTCTAGTTGCTTTGGTTTTAATAGCACCTTGCGCATCTAAAGGGTTGCCCAAAGGATTGATGACTCGACCGAGTAATTCTTCACCAACAGGAACCTCAAAAATACGTTTCGTTGTTTTAACGGTGTCACCCTCTTTAATTAAGTGGGTATCGCCTAATAAAATAACTCCAACGGTGTGTTCTTCTAAGTTAAAGACTAAACCTCTAACATCGTGAGGAAAAACTAAAAGTTCTCCCATCATCGCTTGTTGGAGTCCGTAAACAATAGCGATGCCATCGCCTACAGAAAGCACTTTACCGATGTTTTCAAGCTTAATATCTTGTTCAAAGGATTCAATTTGTTTTTTTATGACTTCTGTCATTTCAGTAATTTTAATTTTCGCCAATTATGCCACCACCTTAAATAGTAATAAACAATTCTTCGAGTTCTCGTAAAATCGTTCGGTCTAAAGACAACCCTTGATGGAGCACTTTAATCCCACCAATGAGTTCTGGATCAATCGATTGATGAAGCGTGATTGTTTGTTCTGGGTATCTTGGTTTTAACGTTTCAATGAGACGTGCTTCTTGTGCTTTTGTTAAAGCTTTAACACTAATCACGTGAAGGTGAACGATTTTTTGAGTCACTCTCACTAAATGGGTCCATTCCTCGTATAATTCGGGAAAATGACGCATTTGTGCCTTTCTTGTTAAAACTTTTAAAAAGCTTAAAAAGGTCGGATCAAGTGGCAAGGCATCGATTTGTTCATCTTTTTGCTTTTGGGAAAGCACAGGTGAATTCATCATTTCTAACCAACTCGGATAGTCGTCGACCATTTGTTTAAACTCATCAAATTGATAATTTAAAACATCTAACTTTTCTTTTTCAAGCGCGAGTTGATGGAGCGCATGGACGTATTGCTTCATGACGCATTTTTTCCATCATTTAAAATCTCTTCAATAATGTCTTGATGTAGGGCTTCATCGATTTCGCGTTTGACAATTTTTGATGCTGCTGAAAAAGCGATTTCTTTAATCGCATTTTTTATGTCTTCATTCGCTTTAGAGACTTCAAAATCAATATCTTTTTCGGCTTGTTCAAGACGTCGCTTAACTTCAGCCTTAGCGTTTTGAATGAGTAAATCTCTTTCAGCGTGAGCTTCACTCGTAAGTCTATCGCGTAACTCTTTGGTTTCTTCTTTCATTGTCTCGTATTCTTTAATCGCTTTTTCTTGAAGGGATTGTGCAAGTTCTTTTTCAGCATGAGCTTCATTTAAAGTTTGCATATAAAGATCTTGTCTTTTCTCCAAATAAAGCGTTACTTTTTCCCAAAAGAATTTTTTAACAACGATAAATAAAACAATGAGAGCAACCAAGTTTAAGAGGACAATTTCGGGATTGTTTATGACTGAATACAATCCTTCTTCAACCATTTCGGTTATTTGGTCAAATATAGTTGACACAAAACATCAGTCCTTTTTTAAAATTTTATTTACCTGATAAGATGAATGCAATAATTAAACCATATAAACCAGTTGTTTC
>JALNWO010000156.1 GCA_023230825.1 Acholeplasmataceae bacterium | reverse complement strand
TGGTTCTTCTTCAATTAAATCAATTTTCGAAATGACAATGACAGGCGTAATGTGCTCTTGGCTCATAATCACAAGAAACTGATCTAATAAGTGGAAACTGAAATCAGGACGAACGGCAGAAAACACAAGTAACACTTGGTCAATATTTGCAACATCAGGGCGACTTAAATCGTTGTCTCGAGGCATGATCTCAGTAATCAAAGCTTGTTCTTCTTCATCATTATAACGAACTCGATCTCCTACTTTTGGACTGACTTGAATCCATTTTGGCTCTACTTTTGTTCGCTTCGAAATCGAGCGATGAAAAGCACTTTCTTCATCTACTTTTACATATCTAAACTTTCCTCTTGCTTGACAAATCACTTCTGCTTTCGTTCCATCATCGACAACGGTATACAAATTTGCAATATGTTTTTTAATAAATCCTGTTTTCAAAAAAGTCCTCCTTACAAATGTTGGCTTCGTAACTGCCCACAAGCTGCATTAATATCATGACCTTGTTCTTTTCTTAGAGTTGCTTTAATTTTATGTTTCATTAATAAATCGTAAAAGCGAAGTTGCTGTTCCGGCTTTGAGCGTTTATATGGTGCTTCTATCACTTCATTATACGGAATTAAATTCACATAAACATTCATACCTTTTAATAGGGCTGCAAGCTCAACCGCAACATGATCCATATCATTGATATTATCGATTAAAATATACTCAATCGTCACGCGCCGTTTTGTTTGTTGACCATAATAACGAATCGCTTCTATCACTTCTTCGACGGGATACGCTTTGTTAATTTTCATTAACTGAGTCCTAATATCGTTATTTGGTGCATGTAAACTAACAGCTAAATTAACTTGTTTCGGAAAATGGGCATACTCTTTAATTTTAGGAACAATCCCGCTTGTTGATACGGTAATATGGCGGGCACCAATTGCAAGTCCTTTAGGGTGATTGGCAATTTTTAAAAATTTTAATAATTGCTCGTAATTATCAAATGGTTCGCCTATTCCCATCACAACAATATAACTAATCCGCTCTTTTAGTTCACGTTCGGTTTCAATGACTTGAGCAATGATTTCACCTGCTGTTAAATCACGTTTTTTCTTTAATTGACCAGAAGCACAAAAGGAACAGCCGATATTACAACCAATTTGCGTTGTCACACAAATGCTATTGCCATAGTGCTGTTTCATTAAAACCGATTCTATTAAGTGATCATCATGAAGTGCATATAAACACTTTAACGTGCCATCAACACTTTCATGTTTAACAACCAAATCAAGTGCATGAAGATGAAAATGAGCCTTTAAAAGGTCAATTAATTCTGCGGGCACATTGTTCATTTCGGAAAAATCGGTAATTTTATGTCGATAAAGCCAATGCCAAACTTGTTCAGCACGGTATTTTTTAAATTGATGTTCGCCTAAAAACTGGCTGAGTTCTTCTAAAGTTAAATCATAAATTAACATCTTTTTTCACCTATCCCTATTATACACGATAATCTTTTAATCAGTAAGAGCGTTTCTACCTTTCTTATCAAAAAAATCACACAAGGTGATTTTTTGATTCAGCTTTATTTTCTAATTTCCGCACTCCATGTTTGTTGGAGACGATAGATGATTTTTTCCATGATTTCATCAACAGTCTCTGTTTCTAACGTTTTCTTTGCATCGTTAAAAAGCAAGTGGAAAGCAATTGATTTTTTTCCTGCCTCAATGTTATTGCCTTGATAAACATCAAAGACTTCAACGTTTTGTAATAATTTTCGCCCACTTTCTTTAATGATTTTTATTAAATCATTGGCTGTGACTGTCTCAGCTACAACCAGAGCTAAATCTCTTTCAATATTGGGATATTTAGAAACAGGTTGATAGTTAAATGATATTTGCTCATTTAAAAATGGTTCTAATTTTAGTTCTAAAACATATGTTTCGGCTAGATTTAATTCTTTTTGAATTGTTGGATGAAGCTGTCCCATAAAGCCTACGACCTCATCTTGCCACTTAATATGGGCTTGACGATATGGATGTAGGTTGGAATAGTTTTCACATGTCTCAAGGACAAAGGTTACGTTAAACATCTTAAATGTATTTTCAAAAAGTCCTTTTAATGTATAAAAATCAGTTTTTATTACTTGTTTTTGCCATGGTTGATAATGCCAATCACCACTCATTAATAATGCTAATTTGTTAAATTCTTGATCTTTAGCATAGACATGACCTATTTCAAATAGATGCATATTTTTTGTTTGGCGGTTACGATTATATTCTGCTGTTTTAAGAAGACCAGGAATTAAACTTTGACGTAAATATTTTTTATCTTCTGACATTGGCGCAACCACTTGAATCGGCTCACCGATATTTTCATATGCATGAATGGTATCAAGTGCATTTAATGAGTAAGAAATCACTTCGTTTAACCCACTTGCAGCTAAACGGTGTCTTAACATTCTCAAACGTTTTTGTTTAAACGTTAATAATCCTGTGTGGGTGCTTTTATGTTTAGTCATAGGAATTTCATTCAAACCATAAATCCGTGAGATTTCTTCTAAAAGATCGGCCGGGATTTTTAAATCTAAACGATCAGATGGTGGTTGAATGATATATTCATTTTCAGTTTCTTCAACTTGATAACGATAACGGTCAAAATAGGTTTTTAACGTTTCTTCAGTCATGTTAATTCCTAAATGTTCATTAAAGTATGTTTTTGAAACAGTAATTGAAGGGCGTAACTGACGGCGATGAAGATGTTCTGCAACTCCTGAAGACACCTTCGCATCTGCAAGTTCAATAAGGAGTTTTGTTGCATACTCTAAACCTTGATAAACACGTTCCTCATCAACACCACGTTCAAAACGAAGTGAAGTATCACTTCTTAAATTTAACCGTTTTGATGTTTGTTGAATTGCTTTTGGTTCAAATAAAGCTGCTTCTAAAACAACACTCGTCGTCTTATCAGTAATCATTGTGTTTTCTAAGCCCATAACGCCCGCTAAAGCGATGGGTTTTTCTTGATCGGTAATTAAAAGGTCATCAGCTGTTAATTTTCTTTCAATCCCGTCTAAGGTTACGACAACTTCATCAGCTTGTGCATTTCTAATGACAATCTCGTTCGTCTCTAGCTTAGCTGCATCAAACATGTGTAAAGGAGTTCCATATTCAAGAAGGACTAAATTGGAAATATCGACAACATTATTAATTGATTTCATATCATAAGCCATCAGTGTATTTCGCAACCACATGGGTGATGGTTTAATTGTTACATCGGTAAAATAACGTGCATAGTAACGAAGACAGCCATCTGTTTCTATCGTTACTTTATAAGGATTTAATGTCTTTGTTTCTTTAATTTGATGTTGGGGCAACTTAATTGTCTGATTACTAAAGGCTGCTAAATCATAGGCAAAGCCTAAAACTGAAAGTAAATCGGAACGATTAGGTGTCAGTCCCAGTGTCATTTTCCAGCCATCTAAATGAAGAGCTTCAAGCGCATCTGAACCTAACGTTTTCTCTTCATCAAAATAGTAAATGCCACCTTTATACTGTTCTGGAATTAAATCGAGTGGAATCCCTAACTCTTCCAGTGAACAAATCATCCCATTTGATTCTTGACCCCGAATTTTCGTCTTCTTAATTTTAAAATTACCTGGTAACACTGAACCAACTGGCGCAACAATAACGGTTTGACC
>JALNWO010000155.1 GCA_023230825.1 Acholeplasmataceae bacterium | reverse complement strand
CGACCGAGAAAGTTACCGAGCATTGTTACTTACTGGCTATAATAGCGTACAGGCTCAGCATGAGAATTTGGATATTGCCGAAAAGACCTACCAACAAGGAATTATGCTTTATGAAGAAGGTCTTTACAGCATTACAGACCTTCTCGATACGGAAAAATCATTCAGGGAAGCACAAACGGCATATACTTATGAACTCGTAAATTATCAAAAGACCATGCTCGACCTGATGAAAGCAGAGGGAACGCTTGAAACATTAGTCAATAACAATAAAAAATAATTAAAATGAAAACAAAGAAAATAGTCAATATTCTAATTGTCGTAGCAATTATCGGGTTAGTCATATGGAAGCTCATTTCCAATAAAAAGGAAATGGATGAAGTGGCTGCCCGTTCATTGATCGTGAATCCTACCGTACCCGTTCGGGTAGAACAGGTACGGATGCAGTCTGTAGCAGGCAATATAAATGTCAATGGTCGCATACAGGCGGCTAATGAAGTTACGCTGTATTCAAAAGTACAAGGAATTGTACTCACTAAATTTAAGAAAACAGGGGACTTAGTGAGCAAAGGAACCGTTATCGCTCAGATTGAAAACAATGTAGTAAAAGAATCTCTCAGTCTTGCAAGAATGAACCTTGCCAATGCCGAAATGGATGTGGAACGATATAAAAAATTGGCTGACGCAGGTGCAGTTACTCAACGGGAGTACGAAGCTATCCTTATGACTTACCGTGAAACTCAAAGGGCGGTAACCAAGTTACAGGATCAGCTAAACAACACGACGCTTGTTTCGCCAATAAACGGCGTTCTTGAAAAGGATTATTTTGAAGAAGGTACATTGTTGAGCGTAGGAAGCGAAGTTGCAGATTTTATTGGTTCTTCACAACTAAAAGCCGTGTTTAACATCACGGAAAGCGACGTTTACAGGATACGTAAAGGTGATAAGGTTATCCTAACCTCCGATATACTTCCCGGAAACGAATTTACAGGTGTAGTCGATGTAATCGGCTCCCGAAGTAATTCATTACTGAATTATCAGATTGAAGTAAAGATGACCGATAAAAACGTCGGAATACTGAAAGCGGGAATGTATGTGTTGGCAATGATAGAAACAGACTATCTAATAGACAACAAGCAATTGATAGTCAATCGTGCCGCCATTATCGAGAGCCTTAAAAACCCGGAAGTTTATGTTATCAGAAATAATAAAGCCTATAAACAAAAAATCACTATTGGCGCTATATCCGATAATTACATAACCGTTACCGACGGATTGGAAGAAGGAAATCAGGTTGTTGTTGCAGGTCAGATAAACCTCGTGGACAGCAGAGAAGTAACTATTGTCAAATAATTTGCAAGCCATGAAATTATTAAACTTAATCATAAAACGTCCCACCATTGTGGTAGTGATGTTCATCATACTTGTGGGAGCAGGTATAATGTCTGCCGGACGACTGAATCAGGAGCTTTTCCCTCATATAGACATGCCAGTTGTTGTCATTGCAACTGTATATCCCGGAGCCAGCCCTGAAGAAGTGGAAAGTTCCGTGTCCAAGAAGATTGAAGATGCCGTATCTTCTTTGGAAAATATTGACCAGATAACCACAACTTCGATGGAAAGTTTTTCATACGTGGTTGTTCAATTCAAAGATGGTACGGATGCCAATATAGCGGCACAGAATGCACAGCGCAAAGTTACTGCTATACGCAGCAATCTCCCAATAACAGTAAGGGAACCCTCTGTCGATATATTCGACATTAACGATCAGCCCATTATGACTTTATCAGTTACAGCCGATATAGATGAGGTTGAATTGTACAATATCATAAAAAATGAGATTTCGCCACTTTTTGAGCAGATACAGGGTATCGCTCGTATTAGCCTTTTAGGTGGTCAGGAGCGTGAGATTCAGGTAGATATCAACGAACAACGGCTTGCGGTTTACGGTTTAAGTATTTCCGAGGTTTCCAATACCCTGAATTATTCCAATACAGATTTTCCGGCAGGTAAAATAACAGATGGCGGGAAACAGGTCTTTATCCGTCTTTCGGGAAAATTTGAAACGATAAAAGACATTGAAGAGATTGTGCTTAAGAATCTGCCCGACGGTTCAGTCGTAAAAGTATCGGATATAGCAACCATATATGATAGCCAAAAAGACGTGGAACAGCTACTCCGCTTAAACGGAGTCAACTCTATCGGCATTTCTATACAAAAACAACTTGATGCAAACGCTGTAACCCTATCCGGGGAAATTCACAAGGTAATCGATCGAGTAACGGAAAGATTTAAAGACGATGGCCTGATTTTACAGATAGCATACGACAGTTCTGACTTTACAATAGAAGCAACAAATTCTGTAATAAAAGACCTTATTATGGCAATCATATTTGTTGCATTAGCTATGTTGCTTTGTCTCCACAGCATTCGCAATGCGCTGATCGTAATAGTGGCTATTCCGGTATCCTTAATTTCCACCTTTACGTTTATGTATCTGGCAGGAGCATCGCTTAACGTAATGACTTTAATGGCATTGTCACTTGTTATCGGTATTCTGGTGGATGACTCCATTATCGTCATCGAGAACATTCATCGACATCTCGAAATGGGAAAAACAAAGGTGGAGGCTACTATCGACGGAATACGTGAAATTGGAATCTCTGTTGTTACCCTTACACTTGTCCTTGTCGTGGTTTTTCTTCCTATGGCTTTTCTTGATGGTATGATGGGCGGTTTTTTAGGGGAGTTTTCACTTGTAATCGCAGTCGCATCGCTTATTAGTCTCTTGGTTTCACTAACCATTATCCCTTCCCTGACCATACGTTTCGGAAAACTGGAAACAGTTAATACAAAAACAGTAATTGGCAGGTTCGTAAAATGGTTTGAAAATAGTCTCGATAACATAGGAATGAAAATAAGGAATCTGCTTCAATGGTCGTTAAGCCATAAACTTATCACGCTGGCAATTACGGCATTGCTGTTTGTATCCTCTATCGGTCTTGTTGTTACAGGAGTTATCGGCACGGAATTTATGGATGCAGGCGATCGAGGTGAGTTTTATGTCATGATTAAAATGCCCAAGGACGCGACCATTGAACAGACTAACCTCACTACATTGCAAACGGAAGAATTACTGAAACAGCAACCCTTGATTACCTCCGTTTTCACCCAAGTGGGTGTAGAGGAAAACGGTTCTGTCGAAGCCAACCGTGCCGAAATGAAAGTAGGAATAGTCGACTACGACAAACGAAACGTTTCCGATAAGGAATATGCTCGGCAGATAAAGCTGCTGTTGCGTCAGAATATAGTTGATGCTGAAATTACGACTGCGCCGGCCGGCCTTTTCGGCGGTAACTACGATTCGCCTATTGAAATGTATATCATGGGTGATAATATGGATGAAATACTGGCGGCTTCGAGTCTTATTATAGATAGTCTTAAGATGATACCGGGTATTTCGGATTTGAAAATATCCGTCGAAGCGGGAAGTCCCGAGGTTACCGTAACCCTTAACAGGGAAAAAATGGCAAGGCTCAATGTCTCGCAAATGACTGTCGGAGAAGCATTAAATTATTCTTTTTCAGGAAATACCGACACCAAATTCAGGGATAATAATTATGAGTATGATATTAATATCCGTTTGGACAGGTATAACCGCAGAAGTAAAGCCGACATCGAAAACCT
>JALNWO010000154.1 GCA_023230825.1 Acholeplasmataceae bacterium | reverse complement strand
CCAGACGCTTTCGCCACAATTGTTTCCTGCTTTAACGGCAACACCAAATTGAGCCTGAACATTAGCAGGTATTTTTATAGTTTTTACCGTTATCCAATTAGTCCCTTGTCCACTAATAATAGTTCCGCCATCAACTTGCCATGTATAATAAGTAGAACTGGGATGTGGTGTAACCCTAAAATCATAATAAGAATCATTACCAAACTCCATTCCATTGTTCCAAAACGGGATAATATCAGTGGGAGTAACTGGTATCCCTGCCCAAATATTTTTTGAAGGCAAGGTAAAGCTGCAAGATCCATGTACTACTTGAGCGGTTATCCAGCCGCTACCGCTAATATTTGGGCTAGCTGCCTTTACAGTATAGCTAGCTGTACCCTGACCACTCACGTAGAGCAGGTTACTGCTATGGCTCCACGTAACAGAAGCGCTAGAAGGAAGATTGTTAAGTGTAAATATGGTATTAGAGGAGCAGACAGTAGAGGGGCCTGTTATTGAAATAGTAGAAACTAATGCTTTAAAAACCGCTTTATAAGCGTTTAATCTACCATAACCAAGTTCGTTGCAAAAACCATTTACATACGCATACCCTCCTACCTTATCAGTTGTTGAAGTGAGAATATCAAATACTTGCTGTTGCGACAAATTTGGATTTACTGATAGTATCAAAGCTGCTACAGCCGCAACTTGTGGGCATGAATATGATGTCCCACCAAAACGACCAGTATATGACAAATAATTAACACCAGCATCGGGGCAAAACGTGTTAACTCCGGGCAATAATCCACAATCATTTTCATGAAAAGGATTATACCCAGCATTACCCGGAATATCAATAGACCATGCCTCAAAGGTTTCGGTTGCAATCTGACATGAGTAGGCACGATGTGATGGTGCCACTATATCAATTAGCTGGTTGTTAGAACTTGAAGGATTACCAAGTGGACTATAGTATGCTTTTAAATCATATCTATCTGATGCCCCTACCGTTAAAACTCCCGATACGTTTACATTGCTTGGAAAATGAACAAAACCATTATTTACTATATTGTTCCCAGCTGAAAAAACAACAATACAACCAAGACCATTTCTACCCTGAGTTGTTGCTTCAATTATAGCATCTTTAATCACAGGATATAAATTGGGATTATCAGAATTATAGCCCCAACTATTTGATATAATATGTGCGCCATTTTCATGGGCAAAAGTTATAGCATCTGCCAATTTTTCAGGTGTTATTCCTGTACCATCAGACTTAAATATCCGAATAGGCATTATCTTACAATTTGGTGCTATTCCTGTAATACCCTCATTATTATTCTGTGTTGCTGCTATTATACCAGCACAGGCGTTACCATGATTATCATTTCCAGTTGGTGAAGGGTTATTAGGGTCTCCTCCTGCGAAATTACTACCCTTTAAACGTACTTGACGTGAGTTAGGTAGGTCAGGATGATTTGATGTTACCCCCTGATCAAGTACAGCTATAATAATATTGCTGCTCCCCTTGGTAATTGACCAAGCTTCTGGCGCATCAATATCCGCATCAATTGTTCCTGAATGCCCATCGGCAAGTAGCTGGCCAGTATTATGCAATGAGAACTGATAGGTAAAGTATGGGTCATTAGGAATAACTTGATGTTGATGTAACTCCATTTCGCAAATAAAATTGGGATGACTGAAACGAGTTAAGCCACTCTCCTGATAAGAATTGGCAATCTCTAACGCGTTTGAACCAACCTGTACCTTTATAAGTTGGTAAAGTTCAGTAATTTTAACAACTTCAACTTTATGCTTTTTATGTAACTTCTGAATCTCATTCTGCGGTACATTATCGTTAAATTTTACTAGGAATTCATCGGTAAATCCCAACTCCAACCCTGTAGTTATCTTATAAACCGGATTACACGATTTCACGTCTGTTTGTCTCTGAATTTTAGCCTGATATAATCTTTTTTCATTTGCAGAAAAAGTAATTATACAGGTGCTGTCATCTTTCCATTCTATTACATGATCTTCAAGCTCTGAGTACAGTGAAATTCGTTCTTTATCGGATTTCTTGTTTTCCACATATCTTACAATGAGTTTATTGTCATGTTCATTAAGATATATTTTCTCATTGTAAGCATAGTAATACTTCGCTTCATTAATGTGGGTAAAACCCATAATTACAACAAATGAAAGAAATAGAAATGCGATAATAGTTGCTAATCTTTTTTTCATGGCTTTGAATTTTAAATGGCTAATAGGTAGAGGCATATTTTATTATAACCTGTTTTGCATTATTAAAATCTGCTTGATTAATATCAGATGTACACATGTTAATAACCTTTTCTTCCTTAAAAGCGTACCTATAAGTAAATTTGATTTTTAGTCGAGAAGAAACAGATGTTGGGAAATAAGCAGAATTTCTAAAATTTTGAAAATATTGCTCAGGAATTTTTTAAAGAGTGTCAGATGTATTAGATATAACCGAAGCTGGCATTTTATAGGTATCATCAGATTGGTTGTAGGTTATTAACGTGTCCTTCAAATCACCTGTTATAATAACATAGCCAATTCTGTAGTGATGGTTAATGGTACATGGGTCAAAACCCACAATGCAACCTTCAGTTTGCTTTAGAATGCTATCGTCCCTTTTGCAACTAAAAACTGTGATTAAGACTGCTATAAATATAAATAAATTCTGTTTAAGAGTATTCATCGAGATGTAACATTGGGATAATATTTGGTTGCTGACTTAATGATTACCTGAGGGTATGATAAAAAAAGGATATCTGTCGTACATAGGTTGAATATCAGTTCATTATCTTTTGCAAGCGAATATGAAAACATGATTCTGTAATTATAGCGTAATGTATCTGAGAAAAATGGCCAATTTCTAAAATTTTGAAAATATTGCTCAGGAATTTTATAAAGAGTGTCAGATGTATTAGATATAACCGAAGCTGGCATTTTATAGATATTATCAGATAGGTTGTAGGTTATCAAAGTGTCCTTCAAATCACCTGTTATAATAACATAGCCAATTCTATAGTGATGGTTAATGGTACATGGGTCAAAACCCACGATATAACCCTCTGTATGTATTAAATCATTATCATCCTTTTTGCAGCCAATATTTGTGGTCATTGCTATTAAAAGAGATAGCACTATATGTTTATAGCTTTTCATATTCATAATGAATTTACTTTAAACGGTTAAATACTAAAAACTCATTTTCAGAATAAAAAAGCTTTAGCTCTGGTTCTAGTATGGAAAATTGAAAAACCTTTGTAAGAGCATCCGTAAATAATGCTCCATCCCCTTCTTCTAGCACATAGGTTGCAAGCACTCCATTATGAAAAGACAGTTTATTATTTGATACAACATAAGTTTTTGATAATAAATTTATTGTAGATTTCCCACTAAACGTCCCGTCTTCCCTAAATGTCATTATATAGCACTCTTCACAATCTTTAGGTTCAATTTCCTTTACATTATTTGTTTTCGCGTCTCCAAACCCAACGCATTTCCATGATCCGACAACCGAATAGTCCATTGCAGAATCTTTTCTGCATCCCATCAAACTCATTATCAGAAGAAAAGAAATTAGTAGCAATAATTTTTTTGTTTTCATGGCATTTTCTTTTAAAGTTATTACTTCATTTAGTTGTTTGCATCTAGTTAAAACCTTTTATTTCAACGCTTTTCAATAATTTTTTCTTCTTTTACTCAAAGAT
>JALNWO010000153.1 GCA_023230825.1 Acholeplasmataceae bacterium | reverse complement strand
TGAATATAATTACGACTCTCATCTACAAAATAGTTTTCATATAGAAAAAGATCTAATCGCTGTTTTTCAGCTTCTAAAGAAACTTTAATTGTTTTCAATATCATCAACCTCTACTTTTTCTTTTCGCTTATTTTCTAAAAATAAGAGATCAATTGCAAATAAAACAATCCCAAAAGTTAAGAAATTATCTGCCATATTGTTAGAAAAGTTTGATAAGCCAATTTGATATAAAAAATCAAAAAAAGGATAATGTAAAAAATCAATTACAAAACCATGGATGACACGATCAACAGCATTCCCTAAAGTTCCCGCAATAAAAAGAACAACTGCAATACTGTATGTTTTTTTCTTTTTAAAATCAACCTTAGTAAACAAGTACCCAAAGATGATTAAAGCAATAATTGTAATCGCAAAAAAGACTAAATCTTTATAAATGAAATCACCAAGCATCCCTAAAGATGCAGCTGGATTTTCAAAGTAACTAAGCTCAAGAAGATATGGAATAACGACTCGATTGATACCCGTAAATCCTGGAGCAATCAAAGTAAAAGCCAAATATTTAGTGACCTGATCGACTGCTAATAAAAATACAATGATAATAAGTCCGATAAGCATCTTTTCTCTCCTTAAAATATAATGACAAAAACAATAATCGCAATCATCACAATAAAAATATTAACAAAAGCAAATTCAACGTATTGAGGAATGCGTGTATTGATTGCCCTTATCTCTTCGTGGTAGTTTTTTAATAAGACGTAATAAAAGTAAAAATACAACTGAACCCAAGTCATGACGAGTAATACAAGAATGATTGATAAAACAAATGTGAGTTTAGTATATATAAACATATTGATAACGATAATAACGGGGATTGCAATGATAATGAGAGCGATAAACATCGCTCCTAAAATCGATCGTGTAACGGTTGAAACAGTGGTGTATTCATTGATTCTTTTTGTCAAGTTTTTATACTTCTGAAAGTCTTTGAATAGTCGATCAATAAAAGTTTTCATATAGCCAATCAGCCGCCTCCTCTATCGTGAATACAGGAATAATTTCAAAGGAAACTTTAATATCCATAATTTCTGGATAATGAGAAATGGGGATGAAAAAGATGTCAGCATTTGCCCACTCGGCAGTATAGATTTTTTGGACAATTCCACCTATTCTACCTACGTTTCCGTTATAGTTTACGGTCCCAGTTCCTGTAATTTTCTTATCGCCAATGTTTATATTTAGTAAACTTGCGTAAATACTAAGCGTTTGAAGCATGCCTCCACTTGGACCTCCTGTTAAGGATGATAATCCTGGAGTTTCAAAGTGAGGATAGGCATCATAAATTTCATATTTTTCAAAAAAGCCAAATGGCAAGTCGTTTGCGATTTGTTCATAAGTCACTTCGTAAATTTCGCCTGATGCTTTTTTAATTTTATATTGAACATTTTGATGCTCTGATAAATTAAAGAAGGCTTCTGGTTCATAATCTTCATAAGACTTGCCATCAATCTCGATAACAACGTCACCGTATGTAATTTCTGTAAGCCGTCTCGGATAACTATAAATCGATAATCCTTCAAAACCATAATCAATAAAAATACTATCGTCTTTTTCTGATGCCATTTGATAGGCGTGAATTAAAGCAGTTTGGTATGAATAAAACTTTGAAATTTGACCTTTACGAAACTCATCTATAATCGTGTTTTGATGTTGTGCGGGTGTCATCTTAGAAACAATCATTTTTGGATCGTTTTTAAATAAATAATATTGAAATCTAGTAATCGGCCGATAGCTATACACAAAAATCGTATAAAACTCTTCTGGCATGTCATGTCCTTCAATAACAAACGCTGTGTTCATCGATGTTAAACCACCGGGAGCAGTAACTGCATAATCAATTGGGACAACCGCGACAAAAAGTACATACGTATAGGCAAAGGCCAACATAACGATTTTTTTAAGATTGTCTTTAAGAAACTTTAGCATATGTCAATTCACCGACCTTTATTTGTCGTGTCTTCACGTTTGCTGCTTCTAACATTTTAATTGCGGCCTTATGTTCTACTGTGTCTTTATACTTATTGCTTTCATAAACAATTTCTTTAATTCCGCTTTGGATGATTAATTTAGTACATTCATTACAAGGAAAAAGAGTCACATAAATACTGGCGTTTTTAACGGCTTGTGTTGCATTTAAAATGGCATTGGCTTCAGCATGAACAACATACGGATATTTTGTTTCAAGCCACTCACCTTCGTTTTTCCAAGGGAAAAGATCATCTTCTGCACCTTTTGGAAGACCATTATAACCAATACCTACAATACGTAAATCCTCATTCACAATACATGCTCCCACTTGTGTTTGTGGGTCTTTTGATCGTAATGCTGATAGTTTCGCAACTCCCATAAAGTATTCATCCCAGTTTAAATAGTGATTGCGTTTCATTTTCTTTCACTCGCTTTCGCTAAATTCAAATCAACATGGCAATAGCCATAGGGATTTTTCTCTAGGTATTTTTGATGTCTTTCTTCAGCTAAATCATAATCTTTCGCTTCTTTCACTTGAATTCGTACACGATCGTAATCATCTTTAAATGTCGTTTTTAAATAGTTAATAATGTGATCTTTTTCCCCTTCAGTATGGTAATAGATCCCGCTGCGATATTGACGTCCAAAGTCATTGCCTTGACGGTTTATACTAAAGGGATTTACGAAGCGAAGAAAATGTTCTAGTATCGTTTCTAGAGTAATGATTGTTTCATCATAAACAATTTCACACGCTTCTGCGTGACCGCTCACTTCTGAACAAACAATTTCATATGTTGGATGACGCATGTTACCGTCAATATAACCAACTGATGTTCTTAATACCCCTTTTAATTGGTCATAGTAGGCTTGGACACCCCAAAAACAACCTCCAGCTAAAATGATTTTTTCCATGTCTATTCCACCTTTATTTTTAAGTCTGTCAATTGCTCTTCGGCAACCTCGCTCGGAGATTCCATCATTAAGTCTTTAGCACTTTGTGTTTTCGGAAAAGCGATAACATCTTTAATGTTATGCGTATGAGTCATTAACATGACGATCCGGTCTAATCCTAATGCAATCCCGCCATGGGGTGGTGTTCCATATTGTAGTGCTTCAACGAAAAAACCAAATCGTTCTTGAATGTCAGATTCAGAAATACCTAGGGTGTCAAACATTAGTTTTTGCATCTCTTTTTGATGAATTCTTAATGAGCCACCACCAATTTCATAACCGTTTAAAACGATATCGTATGCTCGCGCAAGTGCTTGTGCTGGATTTTTTTTTAAAACTTCAACATCTTGGGGTTGCGTGAAAGGATGATGTTTGGCATAATAGCGATTTTCTTCTTCATCATACTCTAATAAAGGCCAATCAGTAATCCAGGTAAAAACGTAATCGTTTGGATCTGTAAGTTCAAAGTCTTTTGCGACTTGATTTCTTAATTCTCCTAAGGCAAATAAAGCGGCTTCACTGTTGCCAGGGACAATGAAAAGGATGTCTTCATCGTTTAAATTTAATGATTGATATAGATCATTATTTAACCATTTATGAATACTGCCTGAGTAAACACCGGCTTGTTTTTTTAAAAAGACAAGCGCTTCACCATGGTGTTTTTTAACAAGGTCAGTGTATTGATCGATTTGTCTTCTCGTTAGTTTAGCACCTTCTGGTAAAACAAACCCTTTGATATACTGTTTGTTTTCAAATA
>JALNWO010000152.1 GCA_023230825.1 Acholeplasmataceae bacterium | reverse complement strand
TTGACAATGGATAGTTGACAATGGATAGTTGACAATGGATAGTTGACAATGGATAGTTGACAATGGATAGTTGACAATGGATAGTTGACAATGGATAGTTGACAATGGATAGTTGACAATGGACAGTTGATAATGGACAGTTGATAATGGACAGTTGACAATGGACAGTTGATAATGGACAGTTGATAATGGACAATTAGCAATGAACAATGTGCAATTATCAATGAACAATGAGCAATAAGGTTAGGTGAGTTCAGAGGTTTTGGGATCGAAGGGGATAATTAGTAGGTTTATAGGTTTGTGGCGTTTACTTTGCGTCCTGACGGTTTAGTTGTTAGGATTATAGGAATCGACTTTATCCAGCTTAAAGAGCTCAATATAAAACATACAGTTTTTGTTAAAATATATTGTCAAAACACTTTAAAATTGCTTTAAAATGCATCTGTTAAGTCGTTGAGATTCACCCATCAGAAATATGATTAATTAAAGTTTTCGCCTCTTATTCTGTACTGGCAGATAAAGAAGTAATCAGTACCAACACGCTACCGAAGATATCAGAATAAGTAACTTGCAAATGCTTGGTTTCTTATGATTAAATTACTTAATCAATATGTTTTGCTCGGCAAGCGAATACTCTATATTTGAAGTATGTATTTTATCCAAAGTGGTAGCTTGATCAAGTTTATCACGTGTTTGAATATATAATTGGTAAAAGTCAAGTGCCTGCTGCAAATCTCCGGTTTATTCATATAGAATAGAGTAGTGTACATGTCATATATTTTAGTCTCATAATCAGTAAAACCCTGCCGTGTAGACCAACTCAGCACTTTATAAAGATCAGCCAAAGCTTTCCTGAATTGATTATTAGCCAAATTTACTGAGTCATTCAATTTGGTAAACGTTGCAATAGTCTCCCTCAGAAGAGTGGCAAACTCCCTGTGACGGATCCTGATATGCGATCTGTTCATCAGCGAAAGAGTCAGGATTCTGTTAAAACCCTTTTGACGACTTAACTGTTTCGCCTTAATGAAACTTTTAAAAGCCTTGATTTTATGACTTCGCATTAGCTAGAAATTCCTGTTGGAAAGATAGGTATATACTTTCGCTTCCTGATTCCCAACGGATGGAGTCTATGGCAGGTTGGGGGTTAACACTCCGATCACATAATCAGGATCAAATGAGGTGTTGCTGGTAATAAGTCTGTTGGCTGACACTACATCGTTGGCGAGTATGTATGATAATACTTTATTCTTTAGCGCTAGGCTGAATCGGCTACAGCAGTATGTGCACCCATGCAGCAACAGGCTAAACATAAGTACCCAATAATAAAGCATACTTTGATTTTTTAAAAACAAACTCATTTTTTGATTATCCCGAGCGTTTGAACACTGTTTTTGTCATTCAGGCGTAGAAAGTAAACGCCTGATTACAGTTCTTGTGTGGATACAAATCCGTCTTCTGTGATACTTGGAATACTTACACGGCTGTCTTTCTGATCAAAGATCTCAAACTGGAGATTTCCGGTTATATCTTTTATTTTCACATAATCAATACATGGATTTGGATAAGCGATTAAGTTGTTTTTGCCGCTTGATACGCAAATAGTGGATAATAAGTTTATAAAATCAATCGTTCTAGTAAAACAATCGTACATACTAAATTACTGGGATTTGTCTGGATATTATACCCTTTGAGTATATTTCTTGGGTGATATTTTGGGGAATGTTGTATATTTGGATGCGTAAATGAGATCTTTTGGTTAACGCAAAACGCATGACACTAAATTATACTGAAATGGTGATTTTCAACTATTTGTTTGGTAAAAAGAAGTTTCCTAAGATATCAGAAAAGGATATAAAGGATCTGATTGACAATTATGAGCCTTTAAAGGAGGTAACTGAAAGGCTACAAGAAGAGAATAAGTATTGGTGTGTTGATTTAAATAAAATAATTGAATTGCGACAGCAAGCTAAAAAACTAGAACAACTTAATAAAATTGATGAAGCAATTTCAGTTTACTTGCAATCAATTGAATGTGATGAGTTAAGCACAAGATTGAATATAAACACTTATATTCGTGACATTGAAAGAGTTATCATATTATTTTCTCAGATTAAAAAACAAACAACTTTGACAAGGTTTCGTGGAAACAAAATTGATTTATATTCTGTCTTTCAAGAGACATAATAACAGAAGGTTAAAACCATGTCAGCTCAAAAACTACAGAGGAAAAATGCAAACAGACAGGAATGATATAAAAGAACTTCGTAAAACCTACTTCAATCTTCTTGAGAAACAAAAGTTTGATGAAAAGGAATTGGATTATTCTATTCTTGATACGCAGACACCTGTTTTGCAGAAACTAGCAGAGACCAGTAATTCCTTAATAACAGTGTTTGATTTATTTAAAAAGAAGCATGTTTTCCAATCGTCCAATTTTGAAGCATTTTTAGGATACAAAAAAAATGAATTTGAGAAAGGGGGAGAATATTTTATAGATTCGAAAATCCATGTTGATGACTATATTGCATTGTTACAAAACGGGATAACTCTTTTTGAGCTATTAACGAGTATTACAAGTGAACAAAGACTAAACTGTAAATTAATAAATGAATTCAGAATACTAAACGCATCAAATCGATTCATTCGGATTATAGAACAACAGCAAACCTTTGAATTGGACAAAAAAGGAAATGTATGGTTAGCATTGAGCATTTTGGATATTTCTCCAAACCAAAATATAAATGAGAGCCTGAAAGCGCAGATTTTAAATTTTAAAACTGGAGAAATTATCCCTCTATTTCAGTCGAAATTCAAAAAAAATATGACTCTTACCAAAAGAGAAATTGACATTCTAAATCTTGTAAAAGACGGTAAATTAAGTAAAGAAATTTCAGATAAACTCTTTATTAGTGTTCACACTGTTAATACACACAGACAGAAGATTCTGGAAAAACTAAGTGTAAAAAATTCAATGGAAGCCATCAAAATTGCTTCAAATCTTGGGTTGATATAATACTGAAAAATCAGTATTCCATTTCATATAAATAGTTGTGATATTTGTACTTCCAATATGTCAAAACTATGTTTTATGAAAAAATTATTTTTTGCTGTCCTGTTCATTTCCCAATCATTTTTTGTTTTATCGCAAGAAATAACTCAAAAAATTAGGGGTAAAGTGTTTGATAATGAGACACGTATTGGGCTACCTGGTGCAAATATCATTATTATAGGTTCAAGTCCATTTATTGGAACAACAACGGATATTGATGGAAACTTTATCTTTGATAAAGTTCAGGTAGGCAGAGTATCAATGCAAATAAGTTATATTGGTTATGAGAATTATTATGTATATGATATCCTTGTCAGTTCAGGAAAAGAGATTGTTTTGAATATACCACTGATTGAGAGTTTTACCAGTCTGAGTGAGATTGTTATAATACCTGATATTGAGAAAGATAAAGCTTTAAACACTATGGCTACTTTATCGGCTAAAACTTTTTCGGTAGAAGATGCCAGCCGGTATGCCGGGGGAATGGATGATCCTTCTCGGTTAGCCAGTTCTTTTGCTGGTGTAACCCCAAGTACCGTAGAAAATAATGAAATAGTAATAAGAGGTAACGCAGCAAAAGGTATTTTATGGAAGGTGGAAGGAGTAGAAATGAGATGGTCTAGTTTGACTAGACAACTTTTTAACAAATTTAAGTTAATGTATTCATATAAACCGGGTTTGGCAGTCAAAGTTATTCTGAAATTTTCTGGAGACCCCTTTGAAAAGGTCT
>JALNWO010000151.1 GCA_023230825.1 Acholeplasmataceae bacterium | reverse complement strand
TGATGAACTTGAAACTTTTATTTCGCAGAACCATCATTTACCCGGTATTGATAGTGAACAGGACATGCAGTTTGATGGGGTTGAGTTAGGTAGTTTTCAGATCAAATTGTTAGAAAAAATTGAGGAGCTAACACTTTATATTATCACGCAACAAAAGGAGATCGAAGCCCTGAAAGCATCCATTATCAAGCCCTGAGATAGCGTGACAAAATCGTCTAACATAACACAAAAACAATAAAGCTTTATGAAAAATTATGGATTTTTCCTGCTCATAATGCTGTGTGGAGCCTCGTTAGCGGGTCACAGCCAGCAAACCACTGTACATTTTGAATATGATGCAAGCGGCAACCGCATTTTGCGTCATATCACTTCCAGGGAGCTCAAGGCCAGCGACAGCTTGTTTCTGTCGTGGGAACTACCTAACCTGCCCCTTGAGCAATCGGTAGCCGAAAGCGAAGCGGACTTCCGCGTGTTTCCCAACCCTGCGACCGATGGCCTTACCATCACGTACAGTGGGGCAGCCATCAGCGACATCCTGCGCTATATGCTATACGACAGCCAGGGCAAGGTGCAGATACAGAGCGAAAGTAACACGACCAAAACAGCCCTTGATATGCGGCAACTGCAATCAGGAACCTATCTGCTGCGCCTAAACTACGATGGCAAAATGCAGGTGTTCAAGGTGATCAAGCAGTAGAAACTGCCATTACCCCAGCTCACTTGAAGGTAAAAAAAACAAACAGATGATGTATCAAAACAAAACACCATGAAAACGCTTCACCACCAACTGTTCATAGCCTTGGCAATGCTCTTTGGTAGCAGCCTGGCAGCTCAGCACAACGGTACTAATATCACCCTCGACCAACCCATCTATGGCGGGCAGCACAATTACGCAGCCACTGAATATGTGCGCCTAGCACCTGGCTTCAGGTATCAGCCGCTTACCAGCACTGACTATTTCAGTGCCAGTATCAACGAGCTACTCTTTTTCCCACCCGAAGAAGGGATCACAGGGGGACATCCTGAAAATGATTTTAGTGGAATGCCCGGCACCTTGCCCGGAGATTTGATGGTAAGTGCTACGGGTGGTGCTGTTTACAATATACCAATTTCTTTGCCCAATGGAGTGGCAGGCATGACACCTCAGTTGGCCTTGTCATACAATAGTCAGGGTGGAAATGGTTTGTTGGGTTTGGGTTGGAGTCTGAGTGGGCTCTCGGCCATCAGCCGGACAGGCAAAACCATTTATCATGATGGGCAAGTGGAAGGGATTCGATTCAACACAACTGATAATTACACTCTTGACGGGCAGCGTCTGATAGCCGTCAATAGTAATAATGTTTTTTGCAAGGAACTGCCTGCAAGCCTGAAGAACAAACATACGTTGAAATATAAAAATTAAGAATATGAAAAAAACACTTATTACGTTTGCATTTTTAGTATTGATATTTACTTCATTGTTTTCTCAAGAAAACTATTATTGGAGCAATGGGAAAAAAGTAAAGATAAAAGAAGATAAAACATCAATGGTGATTTATGAAAAGAAAAATAAAAAATTGTCTTTATTGAAAAATAGTAATATCGAAAATATTACAGAAAAGTCAAGTCAAAAACTCGGCACCTATATAATAGTGAGAATGAGAAACTTAGATACTGATATACTTTCATTTAATGAAAAACATATAAAAGCAAAAAAGAGTGCATATATTGCAGAATCTGGTGACACGTTGTATCCAACTAATTACATTATCTTAAAGTTTAAAGTTGGAAATACTTTGAATGATATTGAAAAGATTTTAATTAAGCACGATGTAACCCTAAAGGAAACAAAGTATCATGTTGTAAAGCTTGAAGTTTCAGATATTAATAATGTTTTTAATGCTGCAAATGAAATATATGAATCTGGACTAGTTGAATGGTGTCGTCCTAATTTTATACGAAAATTTGAATTGCATTTAGAACCGAGAGACAAACAATATTATATTCACAACACATATCATTATTGTGGTGCTTTTGATAATGACATTAATGCCATACAAGCATGGGCGATTACAACTGGTTGTAAAAATATAAGAGTAGCAGTGCTTGATGATGGTGTTGAGAATCATACTGATTTAAGAGATGGAAATGGAAATAGTAGAGTTATAAATGGTTATAGTGTGCCTGGTGTGCCTGCAAATGGTCGTCCAAGTACAACTGGTAAGCATGGACAAGCTTATGCGGGAATTATTGCAGCTTCACACTCAAATAATATTAGAGGGATTGCACCAAATGTTTTAATAGTTCCTGTCAATTTAGGCTTTGATTTTCAAGATGAAGATGAATGGTTTGATGCTATGAACTGGGCATGGGAACCAGATGGAGGCAATGCTGATGTTCTTTCAAATTCTTGGGGTCCATCTTACGGAGCTGGCGGTAATGAACTGTTTATAGAAGCTATTAATAATGCCCAAACTTTTGGTCGAGGTGGTGACTTTGAGAATAATATACCAGGCTTAGGTTCAATTGTTGTTTTTTCATCGGGAAATAACGGGTTGGATGAAGTAAGTGATTATGCTAAAGTTGCAATTGCTGTGGGAGCTATTGATAAAGAAGACACTCCAGCAAAAGGACTTAATGGTAATAAGAACACTCGTTATACTAATATTGGCTCAGACCTTGACCTTGTTGCATATGGTGGTTCAATTTATGAAAACAACGGAGTGACTGATATA
Source organism: Acholeplasmataceae bacterium (assembly GCA_023230825.1). Taxonomy (GTDB): domain Bacteria; phylum Bacillota_I; class Bacilli_A; order Acholeplasmatales; family Acholeplasmataceae; genus Mariniplasma. The sequence goes on along the minus strand of JALNWO010000151.1, from coordinate 1,068 downwards.
AGGTCAATTGATAGAGAAGGAGCCAATGGATACGAAGATGGTAATTATACAGACCATTTTGGAGGCACATCAGCTGCTTGTCCAATGGTTAGTGGTGCTGCTGCTTTAATATTATCAATAAACCCAAATTTAACGAGAACTCAGGTTGAAAATATACTGTTTTCAACTGCTACTGATTTAGGCGCTCCTGGACGTGATGATACTTATGGTCATGGAAAACTAAATATTTATGCAGCGTGTAAAGCAGCTGTAGAAACAAGAACCAATAGTTTTATTCTAAACAAAGGATATTTAACACATACAATATTTCGCGAGAATTTTAAAATGAGTTTTGTCGGGAGTCCGGGCTGCGGAATTGCTTCTGGTATATATTTGTGTGATGTGTATAAACTTGAGGCAACAATACCTCAAAATTCTATTTACATCGGAGATGGTCTGTCCGGGGCAAATCCAAATACTGGTGAATACTATGTAAACATCGCAAATAATGGAAGTAATATTGATATTCTCACATTTTTTTATTACGTTAGAACGAATTCAATAGGACAGACTGTTAATACATGGGTTCCTCATAGTCCAGCAAATTTATGGAGTAGAGAATATCTTTACTTTCCACCTGAAAACATTTCGTTCAATGGTGTCGTTAATTCTGGCGAATCTAAAGAATTATTGGCAACAAAATCAATAACTTTGACTCCAGGATTTCATGCAAAAGAGGGTTCTAGTTTCCATGCAACTAGAACCTCTACAAGTGAAGATATTACTTGTTTACCAAATCCCACGAACATTATTACGTTAAAATCTGACAAGATTGGCATAATTAATGAAGATGGAATTAAAGAAAAAAAGAATACTTCTATATCGCAAATTGATAAAATTGAAAATATTGAACAGATTTTGATATATCCAAATCCAAATAAAGGAAATTTTACAATTAATATTCAAGGGGAATTAAGTAATAACGCAAAGGTTGAAATCTACTCATCAGATGGTAGTTTGAAATATAGCTCTGCAATTGTATCCAAACAACAGAATATCGTATTTACTCAAACTCCGGGTATATATCTG
>JALNWO010000150.1 GCA_023230825.1 Acholeplasmataceae bacterium | reverse complement strand
TTTCACATTAAAATTTGGATGTTTTTCTAAAGCAGCATTCAAATTGTTCGTATAACCTTGATGGTGTTTCGTATAATGAATTTCCATCGTTCTTTGGTCAATAAAGGGTTCCAATGCATCATAGGCATATGGGAGTTTTGGTAATTCGTATTTCATCTTTATTCCTCCTAAGATTTGTACTTATATCATACCGTATTTTGCCGTTTTTCGCAATCTATTTGCTTGGTTACTTATAGTGATTATAAAAAATAATTAAACGATTTATAAATAATTTTTGATTAAATCTTCATCGATATCAATATAAATTGTTTGGTATTGCCTTAAGAGAACTTGATGACCTAATGTACGAGGTATTTTTCTAACATGGCGAATGAGTGTGTAATCAACGGGGATACTGGATGAGTGTCTAAATGAGGAAAAATAAGCCGCAAGCATCGCCGCTTTCCTTAAGATGAGTTCTGTTAATTGTTCAGTTCGAACGATAACATGGCTTCCAGGCGCATCTTTCACATGAAAGAAATAATCATTTGGCTGTGCTAACTCGTGCGTCACATACGCATTTTGAAGATGGTTTTTCCCGATGAAGTATTGTGCGTCTGCGTCTGTGATTGTTGTTAGGTGTGGTTTTGTTGGTTTCTTTTTCCGGGGTTGTTGTTTCTGTTTCAGTCGGTATCCCAGTTCAATTAAATCCTTTTCTAAATCATTGATATCAGTTTTTTTAGACCAAGATAGAAAAGTTCTGAGTGACGTTAGGTGTGCGAGAAGAGCTTCGTTTTCTTTCACTTGTTGTTCAACAAAGGTTAGGCCGCGCTTTGCCTTATGATAATCCTTATAAAATTTTTGGGCATTTTCGTTAAGTGTTTTTGTAGGATCTAAAAGGATTGTCTTCGTATCCATATCAATCGATGAATACTTTTCTGTTAGGGTGAGGCCGGATTGGTAAATAAAATCCGCATCCTCTTTTTTTAGGAGTCCTTTTTGATGATGATTGCGGTCCTTTTCAAGTTCTGCTATTTTATGGACCATTTTTTTCATCATTTTATCGATGAAGATTTGATAAGATTGCTTGTATTGTTGATTATCTCTTTCTACATCATCAAGAAGCAGTGAAAGAGAAGGATATTTTTTTGTTAGATGATTTTCTGGAAAGAGATTCGTCCAATACACTTTGTTTTTCGTTAAATCCATAGTGGGGTCTAACGGTAAATCATCTATTTGATAATGGTGATCAAAGAGATAAGTGGCTAAAAAAGAGGAAAGCCCCATATATGATTGAGAAACCATTTTAGGACTAGTCATTGTTGAGTAGTCAATCGTTGTAAAGGGTTTCTTATCAACAGGAAAAAAGGAAAATTCAGCACCCGGAAGCAATTGTCTTCCAGTTGTAAAAAACATTTTCTTAAAAGAATCAACAATTTTATTATTATGGACAAGAAGTAGATTGGAATGTTTTCCCATGGCTTCAAAGACGAGCCATTTTTCTTGAGCGCCTTCAATGATATCCATTGTTCGCCAAGTAAAAACAAGGACTCGGTCTGTTAAATGCTGTCTAATGTCAACGTTGATGGCGCCAAGTAAATGCTTCCTTAAATGTTGTAAAAACTGAGTGTGCTCGGTACTTGTTTGTGTTTTTCTTGTTAAATAAGCGCTAAAACGATTGGTGTTTAAATCAATGATGAGGTGTTTTGTTTGTCCTCGTAAATAACATTGAAAAAGAAAGGTCTCTTCGTTGACCTGGATAATTTTATCGATTCTAGCTCCAACAAGAGCGTCTTTTAATTCAGCTGCCAAATGGTAGATAAATGCACCATCAATCATTGTTGTCACCTCGCTTTCTATTTTATCATTTTTCGTTTGATAAAAACGTTTTTATTGCCGATTTAAGAGATTTATCTTTACTTAGGCCATTTTATCGTTTATAATTAGATGTAAACAAACAGGAGGAGCCGCTTATGAAACTCAATGAACGTGGACTTTTAATTGTCTTATCAGGGCCTTCCGGCGTTGGCAAGGGAACCGTTAGAAAAGCACTATTTCAGTTGCCCAATCATGATCTGGTCTATTCGGTTTCAATGACAACCAGACCCCCCCGAGCGGGCGAAGTAGATGGTGTCGATTATTACTTTGTGTCAAAAAAAGAGTTTTTAGATCGAATTGAAAACGATGGTTTTCTTGAATGGGCTGAATTTGTCGGGAACTATTACGGAACCCCAAAAGATAAAGTAGAAGAACAGCTCATGGAAGGTAAAGAAGTGGTTTTAGAAATTGAAGTTGAAGGTGCGCTTCAAGTTCGTGAGATTATGAAAGATGCTGTTTTTATCTTTTTAGTACCTCCTGGGAAAAAGGCTTTATATGACCGTTTAAATGTTCGTGGAACTGAGTCAGAAACAATTGTTCTCGAACGGATGCAAAAAGCTGAGTCTGAATTTTCACTGGCTCACAAATATGATTACATCGTCGTTAATGACGAAGTCAATAACGCTGCCGATCGTATCATGGCCATTATTCGTGCCGAACATGCGAAGACAGAAAGAACCATTCATAATTACATGAAGATGATAGGAGAGTGAATGTATGACAAAAAATAAAGATGGGATGCGCTATCCGTCGATCGATAATCTTTTAGCGAAAATCGATTCGAAATATAAACTGGTTTATGCTGCGAGTAAAGTTGCGAAAATTATCGATGAAGAAAAATTGACCATTGAAGGGGCCAAATGTGTAAAAAGCGTTGGTATGGCTCTAGAAGAAATTTTAAGCGATAAAGTCGATATCGAGTTTGAAACCTAAGAAAAGCGATGATTCGCTTTTTCTTTTTACCGACAAAACGACGAAAATATGTTAAAATAATAATGGTGAAACCATGGATTTAAAAGCGAAAATAAAACTCTTACCACAAGAACCTGGTTGTTATATGATGAAAAACAAAGCAGACCAGGTCATTTATGTTGGCAAAGCGAAAAATTTAAAAAATCGAGTTCAGTCTTACTTTACTGGAGCTCACAATAAAAAGACGACGCATTTGATTTTAGAAATTGCGGATTTTTCTTATTTAGTAACGAATAATGAGCAAGAATCACTTATTTTAGAAAACAATTTAATTAAACAATACACGCCAAAATACAACATTCGTCTCGTCGATGATAAGACATACCCTTATATTGAATTAACTGAAGAAGAACATCCTAAGCTTCAAGTTGTCCGCAAGAAACAGCCTAAAGGACGGATCTTTGGTCCTTATCCCAACGTTTATGCAGCTCGCGAGACGGTTCGTTTACTCAATCACATTTACCCGATTAGAAAATGTGATACGATGCCAAAAAAAGTTTGTTTGTATTACCATATCGGACAGTGTTTAGGTCCATGTGAGTTTGATGTGGATTATGGTGATGCGATTACTGAAATTACCAAGTTCCTTAAAGGTGATACAAAAGTTGTTTTAGATAAGTTAAAAGATGAAATGACGAAAGCATCTGCTTTTATGCAATATGAAAAAGCGATGGAATATCGTGATATGATTGCTCACATTGAAGCGACAACAGAAAAACAAATTATTAATTTAAATGACTTTAAAGATCGTGATGCCATTAGTTATGCATATAATGAAGATGATATTGCAATTCAAATTTTAATGATGCGCCAAGGTCGAGTCGTTGATCAAGACCAAATTGTTTTTGGTTATGTTGGCGAACATATTGAATCTGTTTTAAGTTATCTTCAGCAACATTATGAACACCATATTCCTGATGAAGTCCTTTTTAGTCAACGATTTAATGAAGCTGATGTGATTCCTATTTTTGGTAATAAAGCCCATTTTCCCCAACGTGGTGATAAGAAGAAGTTGGTTGATCTTGCAACGAAAAATGCCGATCA
>JALNWO010000149.1 GCA_023230825.1 Acholeplasmataceae bacterium | reverse complement strand
GACTTAATTTTTAACAGACCCTCAAGCGTCATCGATTTATCCGAACTTTCAATCGAACGATTTAAAGGTAAAACCGAATTTGATATTGAAAAATCAGTTGTCTAAAGGAGTGGAGAAAAATGGCAATTTACCCGTATCAAACAGAACCATTAACAAATTTTCAAGATCCTAAAAATGTTTCAGCTTATGAACAAGGTTTAAAAACTGTACAAGCGTATTTAGGAAAAACGTACGACTTAATTATTGATGGCAAAAGAGTTGAAACTGCTACAAAAATGGCTTCCGTCAACCCAGCGAATCATCAAGAAGTCATTGGATCAATTTCTCAAGCAGGACTTAAAGAAGCAGATCTAGCGATGGCAGTTGCTTTAGAACGGTTTGAGACATGGAAAAAAGTTGATCCTAAAGTAAGAGCTGATGTCTTATTTAAAGCCGCGGCTATTTTAAGAAGAAGAAAATGGGAGTTTTCTGCATTATTAACAAAAGAAGCTGGCAAGCCATGGGCTGAAGCAGATGCTGATACTGCTGAAGCCATTGACTTTTTAGAATATTATGGCCGACAAATGTTAACGTTATTAAACGTTGATGATGTTGTTTTAAGTCGAAGAAACATTGAACGTAATGAATATCATTACATCCCCCTTGGGGTTGGGGTTGTTATTCCCCCTTGGAATTTCCCGTTAGCTATTTTAGTTGGGATGACAACAGCGGCGATTGTAGCTGGGAATACGGTCATTTTAAAACCAGCGAGTACGACCCAGGTGATTGCTTATAAATTTATGGAAGTCTTAGAAGAAGCAGGATGTCCAGCAGGTGTCGTCAATTTTGTTCCTGGTAAAGGGAGTGAAATTGGTGAGTATTTAGTGAATCATCCTAAAACTCGTTTTATTTCCTTTACCGGAAGTAAAGAAGTCGGTGTTGGTATTTATGAAAAAGCGGCCAAAGTTCAAAAGGGACAAATTTGGTTAAAACGTGTCATTGCTGAAATGGGCGGGAAAGATGCAATTATTGTTGATAAAGATGTTGATTTAAATCTCGCTGCTGAATCGATTGTTTATTCCGCATTTGGCTTTAGTGGGCAAAAATGTAGTGCTTGCTCAAGAGCGATTATTGTTAAAGATGTCTACGAGCCGCTCTTAGAGAAAATTAAAACGTTAACAGAAAAACTAACAGTTGGTAATCCAGAAAAATTCCAAAACTATGTGGGACCTGTGATTGATAAATCAGCTTTTAATAAGATTTCAAGTTATTTTAAAGTGGGCGAAGAAGAAGGGAAACTTCTTGTTGGTGGAAAAGCGGATAACCAAACCGGTTATTTTATTGAACCAACGGTTTATTACGATGTTGATCCAAAAGCACGTCTCATGCAAGAAGAAATCTTTGGACCTATTTTAGCGATTACCAAAGTGAAAGATTTTAAGGAAGCTATTGAAGTTGCAAACAACACTGAGTATGGTTTAACGGGCGCGGTGATTAGTAATAATCGTGAAAACTTAGAAATAGCTCGGGCAGACTTCCATGTTGGAAACTTATACTTCAACAGAAAATGTACTGGCGCCATCGTTGGTTACCAACCCTTTGGTGGCTTTAATATGAGCGGTACAGATTCAAAAGCAGGAGGACCTGAGTATTTAATCTTACATATGCAAGCGAAGACTGTATCGGAAGCTTTTTAAAGTAGGAACTTTTTAAAACACCTCGTTGAGGTGTTTTTATTGAAACAATGAAGATAAGAAAAGGGAGACATTGTTTATGGTTGCCCTTTTCATTTGTTAAGAAAAGGATTATAATAGAAGTACGAAAGCGTTTTAATTTGAGAAGGAGAAAGTATATGAAAATGACTGCAGTCATAAAAGATAAAAGAGATAAAGGTTGTCAAATTATTGAAACGGACGTGCCAACAGAAGTGGGTCCAAAAGATGTTTTAATTAAAATACTTGCAACATCGATTTGTGGAACTGACGTTCACATTTATAAGTGGGATAAATGGAGTCAAAAAAGAGTCAATCCACCGCACATCATGGGACATGAGTTTTCGGGTAGAGTCATTAAAGTTGGCTCCGAAGTTACTCGAGTAAAAGTTGATGATTTAGTGACAGCTGAAACGCACTTAGTTTGTGAAACATGTGAATTTTGCTTACGCGGTGAATATCATATTTGTGAAAATACAAAAATTATTGGCGTCGATATTGATGGTTGTTTTACAGAATATATTGTGATGCCTGAGTTTAATATTATTGTGAACCAAAAAGATGGTGATCCACGCTATTTATCAATTCAAGAGCCGCTTGGAAATGCTGTTCATACAATGTTACATTTTGATATCGTTGATAAAGATGTGGCTGTAGTAGGATGTGGCCCCATTGGTTTAATGGGTGTAAATATTGCAAAAGCAGTAGGCTCGCGAAAAATCATCGCGATTGAAGTGAACCCATACCGAATTGAATTAGCGAAGAAACTTGGAGCAGACGTTGTCATCAATCCAAAGGAAGAAGATGTTATCGCCCGTGTTTTAGAAGAGACAAACGGCAAAGGCGTTGATGTAGTGACCGAGTTTTCTGGCAATAAATCCGCAATGGAAGCTGCGTTTAAATATGTTAAACCCGGTGGAAAAATGTCGATGCTTGGTTTAACTGAAGAAGATATTACTTTTGACATCTCCAATGATTTCGTCTTTAAAGGCGTGACTATGTATGGTGTTGTTGGCCGACTTCTTTTTGAAACATGGGATCAAGTCAAAACATTAATTGAAAGTGATCGTTTAGATTTAAAACAAATTGTCACCCACATTTTACCTTTAGATGAGGTAGAAAAAGGGATGGAAATTATGATGTCTGGTAACTGTGGCAAAGTTGTTTTAATTCCAAATCCGTAGGAGGGATAAAATGAGTTTTTTAAAGCCATATTTAGATGCCCTTAAGGCAGATGGGGTGTATCGTCAATTACCAGTCAATGAAGGCCCTTGTGATGCAGAAATTGTCTTAAATGGGAAAAAGGTCATCAACTTATCTTCGAACAACTATTTAGGTTTTGCCAATCATCCACGTTTAAAAAAGGCTGCGATTGAGGCCATTGAAAAATATGGGGTTGGCGCGGGTGCTGTTCGTACGATTGTTGGGAATATGGATATTCATGAACAACTTGATGAGGTTATTGCGGCATTTAAAAAAGAAGAAGCTGCATTGGTTTTTCAATCAGGTTTTAACGTCAATGCAGGTGTGATACAAGCAATAACAACGGATCGTGACTTAATTATTTCTGATGAATTAAACCACGCATCGATTATCGATGGTGTTCGTTTATCAAAAGCGAAACGAGCCATTTTTAAACATGCTGATATTGAAGATTTAAAACGTGTCTTAGAAGAGACGAAAGGTCAGTATGAACAAACTCTCATTATTACTGATGGTGTCTTCTCGATGGATGGTGATATTGCGAAACTACCTGAAATCGTTGAACTAGCAAAGAAATATCAAGCATTAACGTATGTTGATGATGCGCACGGTTCTGGTGTTTTAGGTGATCGGGGACGAGGAACGGTCGACCATTTCAATTTACATGGTGAAGTTGATTTTGTTGTTGGAACCTTGTCAAAAGCAATTGGTGTTGTTGGTGGGTATGTCGCTGGATCGAAAGAAATGCGCGATTGGTTACTCCATCGTGGGCGTCCCTTGTTATTCTCAACGTCTTTAATGCCTGCCGCCGCTGCTGCAATTATTGAAGCCTTCAATATGTTAGAGGCCAGCTCTCAATACACTGACCTATTATGGGAAAATGCCCGCTACTTCAAAGATAAACTTGAAAAACTGGGGTTTGATATTGGCGAAAGTGAAACACCCATTACCCCTATTATGATTAAAGATGATGCTTTAACGATGAAGTTTTCTAAAGCTTTATTAGAAAATGGTGTC
>JALNWO010000148.1 GCA_023230825.1 Acholeplasmataceae bacterium | reverse complement strand
CTTCCTCCCCGCCCAGCCCAGGAAAGATTTGAAATGTTTTTTGTTTGTTCAAATTTCAAAATCTCTCTTCCCATTCCTAAAGTATGCAGGATTACGCGATGGCTGAGGCTCTCGAAGCCATCGCATTGACATAACACTATGGCTGAGGCTCTCGAAGCCATCGTTTTGATAAAATGAAGTGGGTCGCAGGGCAAAGCCCCGGCATAGATATCATGCTTTTCTTAAGACTTATGCATTAAACCAAAAAACTGCTACATTACTTTTTTCTTCTGTCCTTTTTATCAAGAAAAAGGACCAAAAATCAAGCATGAATAATCGGTCTCCGCACTCACCCAAAAGTGCGTAAATCTAAGCAAGGTTGCTTCGGTTGTATGGAGTTGAAATCAATCATACTCAAGAGGTCAGTGGAAAAAACCTGGTTGAGTACCATTTTAAGACCTCCATACAACCTAAAAACAGCACCACTAAACGTGGTGCTGCCTTGCAAGATTTACCTGCACTTTTGTGTTCTCAGGCGAGCGCTGCTCCTTATTCATGCCTTTCTCCCCGCCCGGCCCGGGAAAGATTTGAAGTGTTTTTTGTTTGTTCAAATTTCAAAATCTCTCTTCCCATTCCTAAAGTATGCAGGATTATGCGATGGCAGAGGCTCTCGAAGCCATCGCATTGATAAAATGAATTGGGTCGCAGGGCAAAGCCCCCAACCCATGAAGAGGGGCAAGTGTTTCATGTGTTTATTTGTCCAAAAAATATCCTTTTGAAAAACACAGAAACACTTTAAGCCCAAACCGGGTTGGGCGCGAAGGTTTTGGGATGTTCACGATAGTGATCGGAAGGGAGCAGCGTCCGGGTGAATCGCCAAACGGCAAGGAAATCTTGCAAGACAGCCGACTCAGGGAGGCTGTTTGTAAAGCGACATGTTTGAAAGATGTTTTTCAAAGAAATTATGTTCGACCATCATGCCTGAAAGATACTGTTCTGCATGTCGCTTTACGGGATCTTGCTTAGATTTCCGCTGTTTGGTGAGAGCGGGCAGGTTCCTTTTGTTCATCCCATTGATCTTTGGTACTTTCCATCAAGGGAAAGTACAGAAAGGTATTTTCTTGTGCTTTTGCCGGTTCAAAAGCACCAAAAAACCTTACGTGAACGAAGCGTCCCCCTGCTCTGAAAAACCAACGCAAATCCATCGAACCGTCGCCCTTGTGGGGCGAGATGACCTGCTGTCGGAGGCCAGCTTCTATGATTTGCTGTTGTTTTTTCATTTATTGCCGACGCTGCTCCTTATTCATGCGGGTCCGCGCGCCCGACCCGGTTATAAGGGCAGGTGTTTCTTGTTTTTGGTTTGTCAAAAAGTAACATCCATGATATAAACTAAACCCCGGAGGGGTGGCAGGTTTATAAAAAGAGCAAACCACATCAAACATAAAACTCCTTTAGGGGTGACATAAATACCTGTCTACTGCCTGAGGCATGGTGTTCTCGCTTTAAAGGCAATTTTTCTTGTACTTTTAAAGTAAAAGTACCAAAACTATCGGTATATGATGAAAGGGTCTTCGCTTCCGATTTAGTAGGACAACCCAAGAAAGTATGTACGAAAAGCTTCTCTAGACTACAACAGTATAAACCAAACATTGAATTCCTAAAAGTTATCGTTTGTAAATAGTTTTAGGAATTTGTATATCTTTGTACCATGAAAATAATAGCACGTAAACAGTATTTAGCAATTCTAAGTATTCTTAAAAACAAGAACTTGATTAAGGTTGCCACAGGTGTCAGACGCTCAGGAAAGTCGACCTTGATGATGCAATTCCAGGACTTATTGCGAAAAGAAAATGACAAAGTCCCTATTGTGTCAATAAATATGGATATGCCCGAGTTTAGGTTTTTAGCTGAAAAAAGCTGGAAAGAAATCTACGATTATGTCATTAAGCATCTCAAAAAGAATGCAATAAATTATGTGTTTATAGACGAAGTGCAAAATGTACCGGAATTTGAAAAACTATTGGAAGGCTTGTATGTACATCCCAACATAGATTTATACGTTACAGGCTCAAACGCATTTTTATTATCAAGTGAATTGGCAACTTTGCTTACAGGCAGGGCTTATGAAATAAACGTACTGCCTTTTTCTTTTGCTGAATATTTGGAGTTCAGCGGAAAAACCACAAATCCTGACCGTGCTTTTGCTGAATATATAAATACCGGTGGTTTTCCCGAGGCTGTACGGCTTTCAGCAGAAGGAAATCATTTTGCAAATGAATACTTGCAAACAGTATTCAGAAACATTTACGAGAACGATATTTCTAAACGCTATACTATTTTTGCTGAAGAATCCTATCTGGGAGTTGTAAACTTTTTAATAGACTCAGTGGGTTCTAACATTTCGGCGGGGAGAATAGCCAAAGTTTTAACGGCAAACAAAAAGAAAATTGATAATAAAACAGTCTCGAAGTATATTAATACTTTAGTTGAAGCCTATTTGTTTTACAAAGTCAACCGCTATGACATCAAAGGCAAACAACATTTGGCAACGCAAGAAAAATACTATTTGGTAGATTTGGGTTTTCGCAATGCGCTGTTAGGTAAAGAATTAGAAAGCGATTCTGGACATTTGCTTGAAAATTTAATTTATCTTGAACTGAAACGCAGAAATAATCAAATATGGATTGGAAAGGCCAATAATTTAGAAGTTGATTTTGTTGTTCGCAACAACAAAGGTTATACACAATACATACAAGTTGCGCAAACAGTCCAAAATGTATCGACTTTGGAACGCGAGTTGGCTCCATTCAATCGTATTAAAGACCATCACGAAAAGCTTTTAATTACAATGGATTACGATACCGGAACATATAACGGAATAAAAAAAATAAACGCAGTGGATTGGTTTACAAAAAAGAGTAAATAAGGTGTAACAAATGAATGGTAACAATTAAATGATATACGTGCAATGCCAAAAATTGACAAAGAAACCCAACAGGAGATTGCTCGTCTCTCGCGGGATGATTTAACAAAATTAGTAGTTCGGGCCGCCTCAAAAAGCAAGGAATTTTACGATTTCCTGCTTATTAATTACTTAGACAAAGAGCATGCTGAAAAGGATTTATTTCTTCAAGCACAAAATGACATAAGAGCATTGTACAGAAAGAATTATAAGGGATTCTCCGATGAGTTAAGGTGGGCAAACATGCTTGCTGCCTGCAACAAAAGAATTAATGAGTTTTCTAAAGTTGTCAAAGACAAAAGCCTTGAAATGGATTTAATCATGATGGTTTTGGAAGAGCCATTTTCGCTACCTGCCTCCAGTTTTACAACCTGTTTTACAAGGTTTAATTATCAGGTTTATCTGTTATTGAAAAAAGCAATGACTTTGTCCAAAAAATTACATGAAGATTATCATATTCAATACCTTCCAAAGATCAATGAATATTTAAATTATATGCACAAATATTCTAATCACCTGGATTATATTTACGTCTTGCCGGACGAGATATAAGCCAGATGTAACATTTCCCTTTGAAAACTTTCAAGGCGGTGCAGTTTTGAAGTGTTTTTTGTTTGTTCAGATTCCAAAATCTCTCTTCCCATTCTCCTAAAGTATGCAGGATTACGCGATGGCTGAGGTTCTCGAAGTCATCGCTTTGATATAACATGATGGCTGAGGTTCTCGAAGTCATCGCATTGATAAAATGAATTGGGTCGCAGGGCAAAGCCCAGTCATAGATATCATGCTTTTATTAAGACTTATGCATTAAACCAAAAAACCACTGCATTACTTTTTTCTTCTGTCCTTTTTCCCGATAAAAAGGACTAAAAATCAAGCATGAATGCAGAATTACGCGATGGCTGAGGCTCTCGAAGTCATCGCCTTGATAAAATGAAGTGGGTCACAGGGCAGAGTCCCGCCAGAGACTTTCTGT
>JALNWO010000147.1 GCA_023230825.1 Acholeplasmataceae bacterium | reverse complement strand
CTTTTCATAGTTGTCATAGACTTCGTAGTCCAAATGTTCTAAATAGTCCAGGGCACTTCGTTTTAAAGTTTTTTCATCTAAGCGAAACCCAAGGGGTTCGATTAAATGGAGTTTTGCCCCAATGGCGACACAAGTACGCATAATATTACCTGTGTTTTGGGGTATCTCTGGTTCAAATAAGACAATATGAATCATAATTTATCCTTCGTTACGACGATATTTCATAATCATGGCTTGTTTTAAATCCCATAATTTTTGTGATAAGTCGACGTAGTATTGATGTGGGTTTTCTAAACGTAAAACCTCGGGCCATAATGCATGTAATTCTTTACGGTGATGGGCTCTAATTTGAGTTAAATTAGGTAATTCATAAACCAATTTCCCTTTTGTGAAAATAGGAATTAACATCGGAACAGCAGTAAAGTTTTCAACCATTTGACTTTTCCATGGATAATCTGGATGGAAAAGACGATAGGGTATCTTTTCATCAATCACTTCATCAAAAAGAGTCATGACATCGGCAATTGCTTTCCCATGATCTCCGTAAAAACGATAAACTTGCTTAAAACCAGGCGTCGTCGTTTTTTGAACATTTTCACTAATTTTAATTTTAGGAACTAACGTATGATCCACTTCAATAGCAGACAGTTTAAAGACGCCACCAAAGACAGCTTCAGAACGGGCCGTCACCAATCTTTCTCCAACACCAAAGGCATCAATTCTCGCTCCTTGATGAATGAGTTCTTTAATTAAATACTCATCCAAAGAATTAGAAACGGTGATTTGAGTATCGTATAATCCGGCTTCATCAAGCATTCTTCTCGCTTCAATTGACAAATAGGTTAAATCTCCACTGTCTAAACGAATCCCTTTAAGATGTTTTCCCATGGGTGCTAAAATATCGTGATGAATTTGAATCGCATTGGGGATTCCTTGTTTTAAAGTGTTGTATGTATCCACAAGTAAAACACAGTCATTTGGGTATGCTTCAGCATAACTTTTAAACGCTTCATACTCAGTGGGAAAACTTTGAACATAACTATGGGCCATCGTCCCAATCGCAGGAATTTGATATTTGTAATCAACATAAGTATTAGATGAACCAATGACGCCAGCAATATAAGCAGCTCTAGCACCATAAATTGAAGCATCATAGCCGTGGGCTCTTCTTGCTCCAAACTCTAAAACAGCACGACCATCAGCTGCATTAACAATTCGTGCAGCTTTGGTTGCAATCAGTGATTGATGGTTAATCGTTAATAAAACCATCGTTTCAATTAACTGACATTCAATAATGGGACCTTTAACGACTAAAATAGGTTCATGAGGAAAAATCGGCGTCCCTTCTTTCATAGCATAAATGTCAGAGGTAAACGTAAAGTTTCTTAAATAATCTAAAAAGCCGTCGCTAAACATTTTTTTCGAACGCAAAAAGGCAATTTCTTCTTCCGAAAAAGAGAGTTCTTGAATATATTCAATCACTTGTTCAAGACCAGCAAAAATGGCATAGCCACCTCGATCTGGAACTGAACGGAAAAAAACATCAAAGACTGCAATCTCTAAGTGTTTTTTGTCGACAAAATATCCATTTGCCATCGTTAACTCATAAAAATCCATGAGCATTGTAAGTTTTCGATTGTTCATCATTCAACCTCATTTCTTGACACTCTTATTCTATCATTTTTTTCCCTTTTTTGGTATAATTAAGACGCGAAAACGAAAAAAGGAGAAACGATTGTGCAAATTTTTATCTCCCCTGCAAAAACTTTTTCATCAACTTCTGTTCCGTCTACCCAAAGACCGCATTTTTTAAATGAGGCTGAACAGTTAATAGTACAGTTAAAAACATTAAGTTCTGCTGATTTAGAAAAAAAGATGCGCCTTTCGGCTCCTTTAGCTCAAACAACTTATGAAGATTACCAAGCCTTTGGTAAAAATACGGCTCCCGCTATCTTCAGCTATGCTGGACAGCAATACCGTTATTTAAATCCCGCCTCACTGACTACTCAAGCATTGGACTGGTTAAATAGCCATTTATACATGATTAGTGGTTTATACGGGCTTTTACGCCCTTTAGATGCTATCTCACGATATCGCTTGGAAATGCAAGACACCAGTATGACTTCTCTATATACTTTTTGGACACCTAAAATCTTTACTTATTTAAAACCATTTCAAAAACAACTTTTCATTAATCTCGCTTCAAAAGAATATAGTCAGGTCCTTTCTTCTTTTGATCAATTGATAACAATTCAATTTTATCAATTAAAAAATGATAAACTTTCAATCCATTCGATGGAACTTAAAAAAATGCGTGGTCTCTTTTTAAGAGCGATGGCTCTCAATGAGGTCAAATCTCTTGAAGACATTAAAAAGATAACTGTTGAATACTATCTTTATAATTCCACCTTATCTAACGAAAAACTTTTAACATTTGTTAAAAAAGTCTAGGAGGTCTTTATGAAACGACTGGTTAAACTCCTTTTAAGTCGAACAAGTTTTATTTTACTACTCCTTCTCGCGCAAATTGCCTTCTTTTTCGTGACGATTGATTTTTTAACGAGCTTTCCTTATGTCAACACAGCACTTTATGTGATTACAACAATCATCGTCATCTTTTTAATTTATAAAGAAGAAAATCCCGCATACAAACTATCCTGGATTGTCCCCATTATGGTCTTTCCGCTTTTTGGTGGTCTCTTTTACTTGTTTTATCAAAACACCAATGTCTCAAGACGTGTGGTTCGTCTATTAGGCAATCTTGATCAAGAACGGATTACTTACTTAGAACTACCCATTCCAATTAGCACTTCCAAAGTCGCAAACTACTTATCCCATTTAGGCTTTGCCTCTTATGGGGAAACAGATATTACTTTCTACGACAGCGGACCCACTTTGTTTAACGCCATGAAAGAGGCGATGCAACAAGCAACGACTTCAATTTATATTGAGTTTTTCATTATTCGCAAAGGGCAAATGTGGAGTGAGTTTTTACAAATTTTAACTGAAAAAGCCAAACAAGGCGTCGACATCAAAATCATCTACGATGACTTTGGTTCGGCGACACTTCCTTACCGCTATCCAAAAAAGCTAAAAGCCTTGGGCATTGATGCCTATTCATTTAACCCCATGAGTCCCCACTTAAACTTTCAAATGAATTACCGGAGCCACCGCAAACACATCATCATCGATAACCACATCGGCTTTACCGGAGGGATTAACGTTGGCGATGAATACATTGATTTAAAAAGACCGTTTGGTCATTGGCAAGATTCAGGCATCAAACTGGTTGGGGATGCCGCAAAAATGATGGCCATTAACTTTATTGATCAACTTCGTTTTACCACCCAAGATCAGGTCATCCTCCCCTACCCCAAAATTGATCAGCAAGCCCTCAATCTAAAAACTTTAACGATTCCGTTCGTGGACGCTCCCATCGATAAACATACCACCAATAAAAACGTCTACTTACAAATGATTCATGAGGCGAAACACACCCTTTATATTACAACCCCTTATTTAATTATCGATTATGAATTACTTGAAGCATTAAAATTTGCTAAAAGCTCAGGAGTTGACGTTAAAATCATCATTCCTCGCAAACCCGATAAAAGACTTGTCTACATGGTCACGGAGTCTTATGCGCGAGAATTAAGCCAAGCAGGTATCGACATCTACAAATACTCACCTGGCTTTATTCATTCAAAAATAATGATCGCTGATGGACATACGGCAATGATTGGTAGTTGTAATTTAGATTACCGTAGTTTATATCTTCACTTTGAAAACAGTGTTTACTTACGTAATCACGAAGAGATTGCGAAAATTGAAAACCATTTCCATGAGTTAATTGCTGCTTCAGAGAACTTAAAAAACTTCAAAAAAAGACCATTGTTTTATCGGATCATCCAAATTATTTTACGCGGTTTTTCATCCGTACTATAAAAAAAAGGGCTAAGCCCTTTTCT
>JALNWO010000146.1 GCA_023230825.1 Acholeplasmataceae bacterium | reverse complement strand
TGTCTAAAAAAGAACCCGATGAAAAATATAAAGATGGCTATGGTCGTTTCTCAGTTTTAGGTGCGTTATTTACCGGCTTATTTTTAATTGGTGGCTCCATCTTTATGATTGCTAGAAGTATTCCCCGCCTCATCAATCCACAAGCAGTTAACTATGACGGGATGTTAATTTTTGCAGTTATCGCAATTTTTATTAACGTTTTTGCATGGTATTTAATGAACCGCGGTCATAGTAAAAATGAAAAGATGCTTTCTTATCATATGCTTGAAGACGTTTTGGGATGGGTTGCCGTTTTAGCCGTATCAATTATTTTAAGATTTACAGACTGGTACATCTTAGATCCAATCTTAGGGATTCTAATTGCATCGTTTATCCTTTATAAAGCGTCTCCAGAATTTCTTGACTCCCTTAAGGTCTTTTTAAACCGTGTTCCTGTTGATGTTGATTTAATCGAATTAGAAAAAGCAATCCTTCAAGTCGAAGGCGTTCATAAAATCACAAACATTCACACCCACTCTTTAGATGGGGAAGAAAATATGTTTGCGGCAACGTTGTTCGTTGGAACAAACAAGATCGAAGAAATCAATGCCATTAAAAACCAGGTTAGAACGCTTCTCATTCAATATGAAATGACTCAATCTACTTTAGAAGTTGTTGTTGATATCAATCAAATAGCATAAAAAAAAGTGTGAAAATTTTCACACTTTTTCATTGCTTTCTGCTAAATCAACAACAATAGGAATGATGAGAGGTTTTCTTTGCGTAATTTCAAAGATTTTAGTATTTAAAGTATCAATCACTTTTTGTTTTAAATTAGGAATATGAACGATTTTATCTTTAAGAGCGGCTTCGCTAATGACTTTTACTTCATCAGCAAGTTGGTTGGTTAAAGCTTCGTTATCTTTCATATAAATGAAACCACGAGAGATAACCGTTGGATTACAAATCAGTTTACGCTCTTTAGTATCAAGCGATAAGACGACAGAGAAGAGGCCTTCTTCGCTTAAATATTTTCGTTCTTTAATGACATCACTGCCAATATCACCGATACCGGTTCCATCGATATAAACATCACCAGAAGGAACTCGTCCTGCTAATCTAATTTCTGTTTCTGATAAAGCAGCGACTTCACCATTATCCATAATCAAAATGTTTTCTGGCAAAACACCTGTTTCAATTGCTAAATTATGGTGGTGTTTTAACATCCGATACTCCCCATGAACAGGAATAAAATATTTCGGTCTAATTAAACTTAAAATCATTTTTAAATCAATTTGGGCACCATGTCCAGAGGTATGCGTATCAGCCAAAGGACCATGGGTGATAACATTCACATCGAGTCTAAAGAGCCGATTAATGGTTCGGTTCACGCCTTCTTGATTTCCAGGAATCGGTGAAGATGAGAAGATGACTGTGTCGCCAGCCATCGCTTGCACTTGACGGTGTGAACCGTTAGCAATTCGACTTAAAGCAGCGAGTGGCTCGCCTTGAGATCCAGTGACTAGTAAACAAACTTGTTCGGGACGTAATTGGTGTAGTTGCTCACCACTAATAATGGTATCTTTTGGGGCTTTAATATAACCGGTTTGCATCCCGGCCTCTATGGCTCGTTCCATCGAACGACCAAAGACGGCCACTTTACGTTCATTTAAGACCGCAGCTTCAATAATTTGTTGGATTCGGTACATATTCGATGCGAAAGTCGCGATAATAATCCGCCCTTTAATTCTTGTGAAAAGCTCATGAATGGACTGACCCACTTTACTATCAGAAATAATCAGCTCATCACGCTCAGCATTGGTTGAATCTGATAAGAGACATAAAACCCCTTCACTTCCTATTTTAGCGAGTTTATCAAATTCAGCAGGTGGACCCACAGGTGTAAAGTCAACTTTAAAGTCACCCGTATGGAAAATATGTCCCTTAGGTGTCGTAAAAACAATGCCAAACATATCAGGGATCGAATGTGTCATCCGAATAAAACTAATCTCAACCCCTTTAAATCGATATTTATAATAGCTTTTATATTCTTCAATAAAAGGGGGTGTAATGTCTTTGTGTTCCATAAATTTATATTCGATTAAATCAATGGCAATACCAGAGGCATAAATCTTAGGAATCTTAACTTGTCTTAGTAAATAAGGGATGGCACCAATGTGATCCTCATGACCGTGAGTAATAAAAAGACCAACGATCCGATCTTGGTTTTGTTGCAAGTATGTATAATCAGGAATAACGTAATCGATCCCTAAAAGATGTTCATCCGGAAACAAGATGCCCGCATCAACAATAAAGATTTGGTCTTCAATTTCAAAAATGTACGTATTTTTACCGACTTCGCCTAGACCACCTAATGCAAAAATGCCGATCTCACCCGGTTTTAATAAGGTGTTTTTCATGAATATTCCTCCAGTAACGGTTACTTCTTAATTCATTATAAAATAATTTTCAAAAAAATGAAAGCCAAAAGCGATTTATGCTATAATGTTTTTAGATAATTGAGTTGTAAAGGCGAAAGAAAAGCCGTTTTCACGGCTTCACTTTATTATCAGTTATAAACGTTTTTTCAGTTTTTCTTCAAGAGTGGATATGATTTCTCGAGGGACATAAGGAGAAATGTCCGCATTATGATAAACCAACTCTTTAATCGCAGATGACGAGACATAGTGATTTTTTGATGAGGGGAACAAAATCAATGTTTCAATTTCTTTATTAATGTTACGGTTAAATTGATAAAGCGCGTATTCATTTTCATAATCTTGGATATTTCTTAATCCACGGATGATTAAATCGATATGATTATTTTTTGCATAACGAACAATTAGATCATTAGTAGAAGTGACGATGACATTGTCAACGTCGGTTGTAACCATTTTGATCATTTCAATCCGTTCTTCAGTTGTAAATGTTGGTGCTTTCCGGTAGTTGTCTGCAACAACAACGTGGAGTTCTGAGACTAAACGGGCGGCACGTTTAATAATATCTAAGTGACCGATGGTTAAGGGATCAAAGGTCCCGGGGTAGACAGCTTTTTTCATAGAATTACCTCGTTTCATAAATAGTATAACAAATAACAGTTAAAAAAAACAAAGGAGTTGTTAAAAAATGAATGTTTATCGAAAAAGTCTTGTGATTCAAATTATTTTATTCGTCGTCTTTTTCTTAATGGGTTTAAACTTAATTGTTCAATATTATGTTGCCCCATCATTTAGTGCGTATCATATTGTTGTTTTAGCCGTTTTAGTAACAGCTGGACTTATAGGTTTTCTGATTTATCGAAAAATGTCTGATGACATCGTTCCGATTACTGAAAGTCATATGAAATGGATTCGTGGTTTACTCTACGGTTATTTGGTCGTTTATGTCGTAGAACTTGTTGTTTCTGGTTTACCTTCATTACCAACAGAAGCACTAAAAATTGTCTTTAGTTCGGCACTCATGGTTATTGCTTTAGTAGGAATTGGTTTTCAAGTTCATTTGTTAACGAAGAAAGAAGATCTTTAACATGCGTATTCTCAAAGAAAATTTTACCCTTAAGAATGGAATCAAAATCCCTAGGCTTGGTTTTGGTACTTGGCAAATACCGCCTGGTGAAATAACGTTTAAATCTGTTTTAGCGGCTTTAAAACAAGGCTATCTTCATATTGATACAGCCGCAGCGTATCAAAATGAGAAAAGCGTTGGTGAAGCGATTGTTGCTTCAAAAATTCCGCGCGAAAAAATCTTTGTTACTTCAAAGTTAGAATCACATATTAAAACATATGAAGAAACGAAAGTTGCTTTTCAAAAGACATTAGATGAACTGGGTTTAGCTTATTTAGATCTCTATTTAATCCATGCACCTTGGCCATGGCATGATATGGGAAAAAATTGTGATGCTGGTAATGTTGAAGCCTTTAGAGCAATGACTGAACTGTACGAAGCAGGGAAAATTCGTGCCATTGGTGTTTCCAATTTTTCACCTTCAGATATTGAAAATATCAT
>JALNWO010000145.1 GCA_023230825.1 Acholeplasmataceae bacterium | reverse complement strand
TTTTAAAGGGGAAGAGCCGCTTCCCCTCTTTTATAACAAAACATTTGGCACTCATACTAATTGATTGCAAATAATAAAAACTATGCTATAATAACTTTGTAACATAGCAAAGGATGTGAACCTATGGATTTACCTAACAATCTTCCAGCCCTCGTCGTTAGAGGCACCATGCCGATTCCCAACAATGATTTTCGGATTGAAGTCGGGAGAAAGATGTCCCTTAAGGCGATTGAAGAGTCGGAAAAGAACTTCGGTTCTTATATCGTCATCCTGATTCAAAAGAACCCGATGATTGATGCACCTACAACTGAAGACATTGAAACATTTGGTGTCATTGCCAAAATTCAAATGAAAATTAAATTACCAAACGATGCATACAAGGTCAAGTTAAATATTATTAACCGGATTAAGGTGAAAGATTATTTCTTAACAGAACCTTATTTTGTCGTCGAATATGAAGAACAAGAAACAATTATTGGTGATACTGAAGAAGAGGTTACGTTAGTAAAAATGATTGTTTCTGAAGTTGCGCAACACCAACAAACTATTTTGCAACCCAACAACCAAGTGATGGAACGAATCCAACAAGGAATTACCAGTGAAAAGGTTGCGGATATGGTCGCTTATAGTTTAAAAGCGAACGAGCAAGATAAATACAAATATTTAGAAGAAAACAATTTAAATTTAAGATTACGCATGGTCTTAGAAGATATTAATAAACAAAAAATGATCGTCGACCTTGAACAAAAAATTAATGAAGAAATTAAAAAATCAATCGATGAAAATCAAAAAGAATATTATTTACGTGAAAAAATGCGCGCGATTCAACATGAATTAGGCGATAAAGCGAAAAAAGAAGAAGAAATCGATGAGTTAAGAGAGAAAATTTTAAAAGCAAAAATGCCGAAAAACATTGAAGAAAAAGCCCTTCAAGAACTCTCTAGATATCAATCCACTCCAGCAGCAATGGCTGAGTCTTCAATTATTAAAACGTATTTAGATTTACTTGTTGATCTTCCTTGGCATAAAGCAAGCCGTGACACGTATGATTTACAAAAAGTTCAAGATAAACTTGATGAAAATCATTATGCATTAGAAAATGTAAAAGAACGGATCATCGAATATTTAGCTGTTAAAATTATGACAAAGAAAAACCCACAAACCATTCTTTGTTTCGCTGGACCTCCAGGCGTTGGGAAAACATCTCTAGCGGTTTCAATCGCAGAAGCATTAAACCGTAAGTTCGTGAAACAATCACTTGGTGGTGTCCGTGATGAATCAGAAATTCGCGGTCATAGAAGAACATATATTGGCGCCATGCCTGGTCGAATTATTAAAGGGATGAAAGATGCTAAGACAGTTAACCCGGTCTTCTTACTCGATGAAATTGATAAAATGAGTAGTGACTTTAAAGGCGACCCCGCATCCGCAATGCTTGAAGTTTTAGACCCAGAGCAAAACGCAAACTTTAGTGATCATTATTTAGAAGAACCTTATGATTTATCACAAGTTCTCTTTATTACGACAGCAAACTATTTAGAAAATGTTCCTGCGCCGTTACGTGACCGGATGGAAATCGTCGAGCTTTCAAGTTACACTGAACAAGAAAAATTTGAAATTGCAAAACGCCATTTAATCAAAAAGCAACTTAAAGCGCATGGTTTAGATGAGAAGAGTTTTCAAATTACAGATGAAGCGATTTATATCATTATTCGACATTACACCCGTGAAGCTGGTGTCCGTGAACTAAACCGTTATATCGGTGCACTCATTCGCAAGGGAATTAAAGAAATTTTATTGAAGAAAATCGACATCATCGACATTACCAAAGACACTTTAGAACACTATTTAGGCAAACAAAAATTCACTCATAATATCGCTGATAAAAAAGAACAAATTGGCGTCGCAACAGGACTTGCCTACACCGCCTTTGGTGGTGACACCTTGCCAGTAGAAGTTTCTTACTACAAGGGTAAAGGTCAACTCGTTCTAACTGGTAAACTTGGCGAGGTCATGAAAGAATCAGCCCAAACAGCCCTTTCTTTTGTTAAATCAAATGCTGATAAACTCAATTTAGATCCAGAACTCTTTGAGAAAAATGATTTCCATATTCACGTTCCTGAAGGCGCTATTCCTAAAGATGGACCCTCAGCAGGGATAACGATTGCGACTGCAATCGTCTCAGCAGTAACCCAACAATACATTCGCAAAGATGTAGGAATGACCGGAGAAATCACGCTAAGAGGCCATGTTTTACCCATTGGTGGCTTAAAAGAGAAGTCAATTGCCGCTCACCGTAGTGGTTTAAAGACAATCTTAATTCCTAAGGAAAACCAAAAGGATATCGATGATATTCCTGAAGAAGTACGCAATGCATTAGAAATCATCACCGTCGAAAATATAGATGAAGTCTTTAAAATTGCGATTAAATAAGTTATAATTAAAGTAGTCTAATTGACTACTTTTTTTATGGAGATAAAGATGGACACATTATTTAAAGAAGCAACTTACATCATTAGTCAACCAGGAACCAATGAAACTCTCAACGAACTTCCGCAAATCCTTTTAATGGGGCGGAGCAATGTGGGTAAGAGTTCTTTTTTGAATGCGATGACAAATAGAAAAAACTTGGCACGCGTTTCAAAAACACCTGGGAAAACACTTTACTTAAACTTCTTTTTAATTAACCAACAATTTTATTTAATTGATACGCCAGGTTATGGCTACGCCCAAAGATCACAGACGAGACAAGATGAGTTTATTCATATGTTAGAAAGATATTTAACTCAGCCCAACCATTTAAAACTCGTTTGTTTACTCGTTGATTTTAAAGTAGGACCAACCGCCCTTGATATCGAAACGTATGCTTTTTTAAAGTCGCTTCATGTTGAAGTGCTTGTGATTGCGACAAAGAAAGATAAAATTCCTAAAACAAAACAGTTCAATCATGAAAAGAAAATTAAACAAAAACTCAACCATCCACCTCTTTGGTTATCGGTTTCTAATGTGACCAAGGAAAACATTTTTGAGACACAAGAACTCATTTTATCTAAAATTGAAGGAGGATCTCAAAATGGCTAAAATTATCATCGCTACAGATTCAACTGCAGATTTGTCACAAGCATTATTAAAAGAGTTAGATATTGTCTCGATTCCTTTATATGTGAATTTAAATGAGAAAACATATCGCGATGGCATCGACATTACAACCAGTGAACTTTATGAAATGATTGAAGAGACTGGTTCGTTTCCTAAAACACAAGCGGTTTCTCCGGCTGATTTCATTGCTTTTTTTGAACCTTATTTAAAGGCAGGTCATGAAGTCATTTATATTGGTATTGGTTCAAAAAATTCAGCGACCTTTCAATCGGCCCTATTGGCGAAGACTGAACTTAATACTAACCATCTTTATTTAATTGACTCTGGAAATATTAGTTCAGGGATTGCTTTATTAGTTTTAAAAGCGCAAGCCTTCAGGAAAGAAGGTTTATCAGCTCAGGCGATTTATGAAAAAACAAAGGCGCTTGTTCCCTATGTTAAATCACAGTTTGTCATTAAAACCTTGGATTACTTGCATCGTGGTGGTAGAGCATCTGGAACAGCTAAACTCATCGGCAGCATGCTCAGGATGAAACCAATCATTCACTCATCAGATGGTAAATTATCAGTCTATAAAAAACCACTTGGTAAAATGAGCCGAGCTTTAGATATCATGCTTCAAGATTTTTTTGATTATGCTGAAAAAGATCAGCTTGATTTAGACTACGTCATGATTACTCATAGTGAAGCGAGTAAACAAGCTCTTTATATGATCGATCAGGTTCAAGCTAAAGTCACACCGAAGCATTTGATCGAATCAAAAGCAGGTTGCGTCATTAGTGCCCATTGCGGCAGAGGAACGATCGGCATTTTATATATTGTAAAACCTTAAAACACTTGAGTATCTATTTTAGATATGTTAAAATAACGACACAAGCGATGAATCGGAAGAGTAGTTTTAAAATCCTTTTAG
>JALNWO010000144.1 GCA_023230825.1 Acholeplasmataceae bacterium | reverse complement strand
TTATTCAAATTTTTACCTTCTACCCAACTTCATATCTTTCAAACTGAACTCATGAACTTGTGTATTTTTTAAAATTTTGAAAAAAAAAAAAAAAATAAAAAAAAAAAAAGACAGAGAAAGTTCTTGATAATTCTAATTGGGTTAGTATTCTGACCCCTCTCCCTTCTATAACAAGTTATAGATTCCCTCTCCCCTATCAGTTGCAATTTTTGTTCCAATTGGTATAGTTTTGTCCAAAAATTATTATTAGGTGTTTGTATAGTAGAATAGGATTCAAAAATACTTCGGCAATGATTAGAATTTATAGCTAATTAGTTAGGAAGCTAACTAATATTTTGTACACTGTGATTTACAGTGTGTAAACGGTAGTTGACAATTTTGTTTACAATATGTGTTATTTAGTGTATATTTTGATTGGAACGGAACTTGCAATAGTATATTATAGTAGTAAACTGAAAGGAGAATGATATGGCTACAAAGAAAAAGGTAATGGTTGACGATAGTGTTAAGGTTGTAAAGCCTGTACATCAACCTAAGCTAAGAGAAGAGAGAGAAGATGATGACGGAGTGTTACCTCGATATACTGTTGAGGACGAAGAAGAAGAGGGGGATATAGTGGATACAGAGTATGTTGAATCACTAGAAGAGATGAAGAAAAGAATACTTGACATCTTTAATGAAATGTTTGCTAAAAGTGAAAAGAAAGCTAAAGAGAAGGTCAAGATGCCTAACAATGTATACTTAAGAGATGCAGAAGAGGATGATGAGTCTGTATTAGACAGGATAGTTGTTGAACATACTGATGAGAAAGAAGAGGAGAAGACTACTATAATAGGTAGTAAAAAGGCTAATGAGTTACTTGAACAGCATAGAGGATGCAGATATGGTGGAAGTAATGTAATATGGACGAATAATAACTATGATCCATCAAAGACAAGCTGGGAAAGTGAAGATCTAACAAGAGGATTATATACTAAAGAGTTCTTTAAATCGTTAAATAGTAAGGTACACCAGAAAAGAGATGACTTAGAATTTGTATTACATGGTTCATGGATGTATCATAGTGGTAGAACTATCCAAAGAACAAGAGTAATTAGAGACTTAAATGAGTTATCTATTGATTTTAGCTCTGAATATGTTGTATATGTTAGTATGTATACTCCTTTTGTGCTACATATTGAGGTAGAAGATACCAGATCATCTGATCCATTTATAGGAAAGTTCTTATTATTTGAGAAGAATCTTAACTATATGACTCCATCATTAACATATGCTGCTAATTATGTTGCAAGAAGATCATTCCCTAACACTTATGAGTACTTAAAGCAAGAAAACGATAGAAAGAATGATAGATTTGAAGACAATGGCTTTAGTTTTATTAATAGTCCGTATAAAGAAGTATTAATATGGGAGCTTGATGAGAATAAATTAGGTTCTCGTGC
The DNA here is from genome assembly GCA_023230825.1 of Acholeplasmataceae bacterium. GTDB lineage: Bacteria > Bacillota_I > Bacilli_A > Acholeplasmatales > Acholeplasmataceae > Mariniplasma. The sequence goes on along the minus strand of JALNWO010000144.1, from coordinate 2,599 downwards.
CAGATTTGTTCTTAAAATGGTAGATAACATGTTTGAAGAAGAGTTGAAAAGATACAAAAAGAATGACTGGATACTGGAGTATGAGGATTCTCTGCAGATGAGAGATGAGTTTTTACATACTGTGCTGAGCGCAATGTTCAATTATCAGATTGATGATGATATGTTTAATAAAATCATTGAACATACTTTAGAAGAAGCTATCATGAACATATATTTCACTGGTGAATTCGATGCAACTATAGTTAAAAAGTATGACAATACGCCTCTTCAGAAGGGGTGGTATGGTTTTTATTACTAATACGAGTTCGTTTGATTTTGATATGGAATATGAAGAAATAGGTATGTATTTAGATGCTGATGATGTTATTATTACTATGATTGATAATAAAGTAGAATATATAACAGGTAGAGCATATATTAAGTACATAATGAATAAGATGCTAACGTATACTTTTGCTAAAACAGTGAATAGGGAGCTATCAATGCTCCCTGTTCCTACTATTAAAGGGATTCACTTAGGTAAAATGGTAGTTGAGTATGTTACAGAGGGACACATACTCTCAATAGATTTAATGAATGAAACAATTAACAAAGAGAAGAGGACATAATATGTTAATAATAAGAATATTTGCACAACATGACTATATGAACATAGTGTTTGAATCATATGATGAAGGCTCAAAAATAGCTTTTAAACCTACTAAAGCTGATCCAATAGGCTTTGGTATTCGTGAACATATATCACGCTTTAAAGGCTTTGTTTTAGAGTTCACAGACCCATCTTTAGATAAGATAGTTGAAAAAGTATATGAGAATTTAGAGAAGAAAGAATATTCTATCTCATTTAACGAATGGGTAGTGTATCATTTACGTACTTTTGCAGAGACGTATAGTCTTTTATTACAGTATGATAAGATACACAAACTGCATAATAAAAAAAATACTTGACAAAATGATTAATATATGTTATATTGAATTTAGAAAGGAGGATATAAAATGAACAGAAACCGACAAGGTCCTCGAACAGATGATGAAATACTTAAGGATATGAATCCTGTTGCGAAACAAGTATTAATTAATTCTGGATATACCCCCGAACAAATTGCTAAGCGTATACGTAATGCGGAAACACCTGGACATGAGGATTATGGCAATTACTTTGATATGACTGATAATAATATTCGTGGTGCACATGTAGCATTTACTCAAGCAGGAATAAAATATAGAGATAAAGGAAAGTCTTACGGTGATAAATATCTTAAAGCAACGGGTGCACTTGGAGAAAAAGGGGGCTTAATAGATAAGCAAATAATAGAATATTCAAACTTGTTCCCTGTTAATAAAAATAATACAAATCCTCTTGCAAGTGAGAGTGCTCATAAAAAGATGTTTGAATTAATTCAACAATATTATTCAAAGTCAGATCCTTCTAATCCTACTAATGGTGGTCCTAAACACTCCACATATTCTGTTAGAAAAAAGCCTATAACTGTTGGTATAGTAGTACCTGGTAGAATATGGAGACAACTAGGAACTGATAGAGAGAAGCTTAAACAACAGATTGATTTAGCATGGGATTATTTAGAGTCAGTTGGTATCGAAGCTGGACTGAACCCTAAAGTTGTTTATTCAAATGATTCAAGACTTGGTGGTAAGGTACATTTAATGCCTCTTAATAAGAAAGATCAACCTATGTTCTCTCATTGGGATAAAGGTGTGAATTGGGAATCAGGATTGTCTATTGCAGGTGAATCAGCTTTTGTTGGAGGTGGTGGAGCATTTGCTAAAAAGGCGCTTGCTAAAAAGGCGCTTGCTAAAGAGGCGCTTGCTAAAGAGATGTTTGCTAAAGGTCTCACTTCATCCACGGGAAAAACAGGGGTGCTTGCTAAAAATGTTCCAAAAACTCTTGAAGGGATTCTTATTGCAGCAGGTGCTTATGGTGGCTCAACAGCAGGAAATAAAATGTTTAATAGTGATGTCTTTGGTATGGCAAGAGATTTCCAGTTACCTCATGCACTTAATATAGGATATCAAGAATTATTAAAAGATGAGCCAAGCATAAAGTTTAAGCCTAAAGGGGATTCATATGACATACTAAATGACCCTATTAGAGTGACACAGAATAGAGGAGCTATTGCAAAATATTACAATGAGAAGGTTTTACCTGGTCGTAGTATAGGATTTGAAACTTCAGCATGGGGCTATGGATCTAAACCAATTTTATCAGAGGGAACATGGAACACTATATTTGATCTAATGGAACAGAGTAATAAACTGTATAGAAAGACAGGAGGAACTGATCCTCAAACAATAGCTAAACAACAAAAAGTTGAAAAGGAAAAAGAATTAGAGCAACAAAAAAATAAAGAAGTAAAAACTATAAAACCTAACCAAAACCAACAAGAAAAAAAGCAACAAGATCAACAAGAAACAAAGAAACAAGAGCTAAAAAGCAGACGAATGCAGTTGGCTAATAAACTGCTTTCAAGTGGAGACTATTAATGAAGATACTAATGAATACAATTAATGAGCACTTAATCCCTGTTAAACCCGTAGCATTTGTACCTGATACGCTACTTGTGTTACCGCATAATGATAA
>JALNWO010000143.1 GCA_023230825.1 Acholeplasmataceae bacterium | reverse complement strand
TATTAACGCAATAAATATAAAACATTCGTTAATACAATCTATATAATATTCGCTAATGCATTTTATTAATTTGTGCATAAAATCTATATAAGACATTAAAACAAATAGATATAGTGAAAAAAAATATCTTAAAAAAAAATAGCATTAACGAATGTTTTATTATTTTCGTTGTCCCAATAAAATGTAAAGCAATGGATGTCGACAGCCTGATTCAAGAATTTGAGAAAAAGCTGATTTTGCGATAAAACAGTGCAAATTCGATTTAGAGTTATAAAAGGGTGGTTATGAGCTTTCTAAAGCATGCATTGACCGTGTAGTTCATACATCCATCTGCTTTGAATTAAGGGTGACAGTATGAGAAAAAATATTAATTGTATTTTCGTGAAAAATCTATAGCAAGTAGGCCGAGTATCACCGGAATAGGTGGCTGACTATCGACCGGAATATCCAAGCAAGATAATTTGATCTTTTCAAAGTGGCACGAATCAAACCGTAAAAAGTGGCACGGTTTGAACCGAAATCACTGGCACACATACACCGAAATCACTGGCACAAATCAAACCTGAATATCCATCGGTATCTTTTTTGTCACATCCAACCAAGAATGTCAATGTAGCCGTGATAGCGAAAAGGTGTAGGGTTCTCATAATTGCATCTGTTTTAAGTACAAAGTATCATCACATTCTAGTCTTTATTTGCTTGGGCATAACGGTCGAGTGTATGTGCCGTAAGGGATTTTGGAGTAGTATCCTGTCCACCGACACTATAGTTTGAGTGGGTTACAACGCTCGAATATCCACTGAAACCCTTATAGCATAAACACTTTGTTGGCGGGTCGTGCTTCTATCATCTCTTCATGTTTTAATCTCATTGGGCTATTAAATGATTTCTCCTTGTCTTATACATAAGCAAATACCCTCTCTTGTTAGCATCAGTTAAAAAAGAGCGACTGATTAATGTCTCCACAAAAGCTTGCTTTTCTAAAAACGGATTTAATAGTTTCTGAATTCGACTCTCAGTAACTCCAATTCTCAATGCAAATTCCGTGAAATCGCTTTTGGAGGGATGACCGCTTTTTTTGTATTGCTGACTTCTATAATCATCTGCAAACAGTCCTTTATCCAATGCAAAATCTGTATCGTCCACATGTATTTTTGTATTTACTAAATCATAGGCAGGACTTAGTAGATAATCTCCACTGGAAGATTCCAACAAAGCAAAATTCTTTAAATGAGCGTCTCCGTTTGAAAACAGAAAATTGAAAATAACTAAAGAAAAATATTTTTCTATTTCTATTCGCCATGCCGGGACAAATTTTTGTATCAACTGTCCCGCCTCTTCATAGCTGTACTCATATTTGTAATTTGTACCTGCATTGTCTTTTGTTTTTTCAGCGAGTGTTGCAAAATCTTCCACGCCCCATTTATTTCCATCTTCTTTCACGTCAAACCGTTTGGTGATATAGGCAGGTGAACCATTCTTAAAAAAAATCATAGCGTTTTCTGCAGTATTCAACCCATACACTTGTCTGGCTATTTGCATAGTCAGATGTTCGTTGGCAGGGACCTGATCAAGCTTTTTCAAATCTCTTGGTATCGGCTTGAGGATATATGTTCCCTGCTCCCCTTCTTTTGTTAATCGCAATGTATTTTTATCCAAAAGGAAGCTCAATTTTTCCTGCACACCCGATATGGATATGCGCTTACGATTTTCCATAAATTGTTCTGCAACTTCTTCGTTTTGTTCGGGCTGTGCATAAGGTAAAACATGGTTTACCTTTTTACCATCGAACAAATTCCGCAAACAGCTTGGACTGTAAGTAGAAAAATCTTCCGCTAAAGTTCCCGGACAATTTTTTAATTCATCAAAGTTCATTTTGTCACTATTGGTTTCACGGTTATTGCGCCGATTGTATCATATTGTGCTGTTGCTGCCAGCAAGCTGAAATTATCATTTTCGTCTATTCTCAAAAGTGTACTTTGTAATTTTCTGTTCACTCCTTCACTCAGCATATTGAAGAAAAATGGAAATAAAAAACCACTCCTATATTCCTGCTGTGTTTTAGGTAATGTCAAACTTATTGGCGGCATATTGGAATCATTAAAATAATTGTCATCATATCTGAAAACATACTGCTTACGATTTTCTTCTGTCAGCGTCCCCGCTAAAGTTCTATTGCGATATATTTCCATTGCTCTCATTTACTCAATGTATCTTTTTCACTTCTAGGATTAGTTCCATTCCCAACACTTCGGCTAATTTGTTCAGCACCTCTAAAGTAGGATTGCCTTGTCCACGCTCTATTTTATACAGGGTGTTGGTGCTGATATTTGCCAGTTCAGCCAAGTGAGGTTGGGTTATACTTAACTCCTTTCGTCTATTTTTTATGGTTTCACCAAAAGTCTTAACCAACATTATATTGTGATTTTGGGGTTAAAGATAGAATTTATTTTTTAATTAACAAGCGAAATCACATTATATTGTGATTTATGGCTTTATTTATTACGGAAACACAATATGTAACTAGTAAAATCACATTATATTGTGATTTTGTGCTTGTATTTTGTCCAACAATTCGATTTAGGCTATCTCAGCGGCATGGCCGCAAACGGTTTGCAGCTATGCCCAGTAGCCGTTTTGCGGGTTTCGTCATCATCCAAAGGTACATTGTTTCTGCGAGGTATGATGTTTCAAATTGCACTTTCATAGACTAGTGGGTATAGGTGCTGTTATAAGCTTCTTTTTATTCTTCGGCAAATAAAACTGTTTCTCGTTTTTCTTCCATTCATGTTTCATAATCTGTCCTTTTTTAATAAAAATTCATAAGTAACCCTATCTAATGATAACCCTCTATGTCAGCAGTACTTTTCTTTTTTCAGCATGCCCGCCAACGCCTCTGGCGGTTTGCGAAGTGATTTACATTTTGCAAATCGCTTGTTAGTGGACAGTCCCGTAGGGCTGGACACGGCAAACCACCAGAGGCGTTAGTGAAAAGCCCGAAGGGATTTTCACTAACGGTTGGCGGCTATGCACCGTTGCCATTTTTACCTTGTATTTACCTAAAAAAAAGAGCTCAAATTTAAAAGTAATTTTCTTATAAAACAATAAGCTGGCAATGGTGTATGAGCCGCTGTTAGCAACTGGGCTTCGTCTTTTCTTGGCGGAATGGCAGGCAAGCTCTTTGTCCAGGTTTTGGTTTGTGAGTGGGCTTTTCCGAGCGACCTGGCCATGTGCTTGGCTGCTAAGCACGGGCTTTTCATCCAGGCAGCCACATGCATAAGTATAGGTAAGTATCATTGTTCAATAAATTCCCATTAAACCTTTTTAGAATGTAAATCTTACGCCTAATAAAATTTGGGACGGCCGAAGCACCTGGACATATTCAGTAATGATGTACTGGCTGTATTGCTGATCAATAAAAGCTTTACTGTTCAGAACATTATTCCAGCGGACTTCAAGATCAATTTTGGATTCGCTAAATGAATAACTGTACATCAGATCGACAAAATTGTACCTGGTGCCATTATAAGCGTAATACTCAAAATTCAGATTAAATAAATGACTGGTAGCAAATACATTACAATTGAAATAATGCTTATTCATTTTCACTGTATTGCGTAGCTCATCATTGATTTTTGAATTTACAACATTTGCATAGAATTTATAAGAAAAATTTATCCACGAAGCTGCATACAGATAAATCTCAGGGCCAATCGAATACGACATGGTTCTTGTATCAAACAAGTCATCATTCACAAGTGTTTTGCCTGTTGATTGCAACAAAAAAGCATTCAAACTCAGTGATGATTTAAGTGCAGAAATGTATTTACTCGACCTGAAATCCAGGCTGTGAGAAATGGTAGAATTAGGGATTTCAACTGCGGTGACTATAAACGAACCATCATCCTGCAACTTATTACTATATAGTGTCTGTCTTTAATGTCCTCAATTTTTTCCTTAATCTGTCATCAATATAGTATTCATAGGCATAAGCACGGCTATGGTATGTGATTTTAGCCTGTACTATCTGTCAAAAATGTTTTGTAT
>JALNWO010000142.1 GCA_023230825.1 Acholeplasmataceae bacterium | reverse complement strand
TGGTAACTCAGGTGTTGACTACATGAAACTTGATTATCCTGTAAAAATGATTCGCTCCACATTAAACGTGAATGGAGAAGAGTACGAAGATTATGTAGATATTCAAGCCAAAGATTTTTATAACATGGTTGTTGAAAATCCTAATATTGATGTTTCAACTTCACAAACATCAACTGGAAAAATTGCTAGTGTCTATGAAGAATTAAAAGAAGAAGGATACACAGACGTTATAGTTATTGTCATTTCCTCTAAGTTAAGTGGCACTTATCAAGGTGCAATTTTAGCAAAGGAACTGGTTAGGGATATTAATGTGTACGTTTTTGATTCTCGTAGTGTTTCCTATGGCCAAGCTTATTTAGCTTTAGAAGCCATCAGACTAATTAAAGAAGGCAAAAAAACAGTCGAAATTATTAATCATTTGGAAAGAATCAGAGACCGCATTTATATTTATGTTTTAGTAGATACATTGAAGTTTCTCGTTAAAAATGGACGTCTGTCTGCAACCAGTGGTTTTATTGGTACATTATTAAAAATAAAACCTCTATTACACATTCAAAAGGATGGTAGTTTAGTTCCTTATGAAAAGATTAGAACTAGACAAAAGGCACAAAGTCGATTAATCGAAATTATCGAAGAGAAAATCCGCGAAAAAAATGTTATACTATTTATAGCGTATACAAATAATTTAGATAATGCTGAGCAATTAAAAGCTGAACTACAGCGAATTAGAAAAGATGTTTCTGTTGAACTAGTCCCTCTAACACCTGTTGTTGGCGCTCATGCTGGGCCTGGAACTTTAGGAATTGGTTATATTGAAATATAAATAGGTGATATCTGTGTTAACTGCTAAAGAAGTAATTAACGAACTTTTGGTCGATGTGTTCAACCATATTCTAAGAATTGAAGAAGAAGTTTTAAAGTCACGTGGTGTTACTTTGTCAATGACTGAAGTACATGTTTTAGAGGCGATAAAAAACACAGATGATCCAACGATGGGAAACGTAGCCCAAAAATTAAGAATAACTATGGGAACACTAACAACTTCAGTAGGTGTCTTAGAAAGAAAAAAATTCGTCATGAGATATCGTGATGAAACAGATAGAAGAAAAGTATATTTAAAACTAAAACCTGATGCAATTGAAGTTTTAAAAATACACGATGAATTTCATGACGAAATGGTATCTTCTATTTTAGTGGATTTAAACATTCAAGAAGATGAAATCCTACTTAAATCTTTAGAAAATATTAGCAATTATTTCAAACAAAAATATTAAAGTGCTCATTTGAGCACTTTTATTTATTTTCATCTTAACAAAGCGATAATTTAATGATATAATATAGATATTTGGGAGGTTCCAATGGAAAAATATATTTTTGGCATTGATGTTGGGGGCACAAATATTAAAATTGGAGTTTTTAACTACGATTCTGTTAAAAACATTAAGAAATTTGAAATTAAAACATCTAAAAACAAAGAAATTTCTACAATTTTATCAGACATCAAGAAATTTATATCTGAATACGTTGCAGAAAACAACATCAATTGGAATCAGGTTGTCGGAATAGGTTTGGGAGTTCCATGTCCAGTTAAAAATGGTTATGTCGAAAAATGTGCAAATTTATCAGTTAATGAGACAAATTTAATTGACGAACTTCGGCGTATTTTTCCTGCTCACATTACTTTTGCTGTAGGAAATGATGCAACACTTGCAGCTTTGGGAGAGAATCAATCATTAGCAAAACCTTATGATAACGCTGTTTTAATTACTTTAGGAACCGGAGTAGGAGGAGGCATAATAGTTAATGGTCAATTGGTAGAAGGATCAAGTGGTTTTGGTGGCGAGATTGGTCACATGAAAGTTTATGATGAACTGGTAGAAACTTGTGGTTGCGGCTCTAAAGGATGTCTTGAACAGATTTGTGGAACAGCTGCAATAATTAAGTATGCCAAAAAAGCAATGATTGGTAAAAAAACAATTTTAGATTCAGAAAAATTAAATGTAAAAAAAATATTTGATGCAGCAAAGATGGGCGATGAAGTCGGTATGGAAACAGTCAATAGAGTGGCCAAATACCTTGGTATCGCAGCTAGTATTTTAGCAATTACAGTAGAACCGGATGTTTTTATCATAGGTGGGGGAATTTCAAAGGCAGGCCCTTTTTTCACAAATTTAGTTCAAAAATATTTTCGCGAGTACGCAAGATTTTCTACTGGGAAAATACCTTTTCAAATTGCTATTACTGGAAATGATGCTGGAAAGATAGGCTCAGCATTGCTAGTCAAACATCATATGAAAGGGAATCATGAAGACTAATTTTTATGGTGATGTACTTGAAAAAGGTCACATCTTTAATTTCAACGATATTAAATTAAAAGAATCAATTTCACTAAAAGAAGTCAACGGGCACATTGAAAAAATATATGATATTATGGAAACGTTATTAAAAAATTTCCGATTCCAATCAGTGCGAAAACCTCGCGTTATGTTTGGAAGAGATGCCGATTTTCTTAATTCGTTTTTTTTATGCAGTGAACTAAAGAAAACGATGAAGTATTACATTAGCCGAAACAAGATGACACTCAGTTATGCATTTAATCAAGCAGTTGAAAAAAGAATTCAAAATATTGATAAACTAGCTCTATGGGTTTACGCTGAAGAAGACTATGATTATTATTATGGGATTGTAAACCAATTAAGAGAACAAATGATTATTCATATTGATCGATACTATATGCATGATTTTTGTAAAAAACAGAGAAAAGAAATTATTATTTATGTTAAAGATTTTAAAATTGAGTATTTGCATCAGTTACCTAAACAAATAAGAGGCTTTATTTGTGAAAAAATGGAGCATAGTTTACGATTAAGAGACTTAATGTCTTCAATTGAGGTGCCTGTTGCGGAATCTGAAAAAGAACTATTTGATGGAACATATGTTTTGTTAGATACAATCTACGATAAATTAATCATTAATCCTACTCAAAGGCAAACAAGAGAGTTCCTAAAAACAAAATACAAATTTACTTTTAAGCTGAACGAAACACCAAGAGTAGATAGAGAGAGAATTAAAGTTTACGTAAACCTAGCGAGTACAAGAGAATTGAAAAAAGCAACATCTAAGTGGTTTGATGGATTAGGAATTTTCCGAACAGAGTATTTTTATATGACAAGAGGATATCCGCCATCGTTAGAAGAGCTTATTGAATTGTTTGTTGAAGTTATCGAAGCATTTAAAGGTGGAAAAATCATTATTAGACTTCCCGATTTCAATGACTTGAAGACACTTGATTATGAAAAAGGCCTCTTTACCGATCTAACTTACTTAGCTGGAAATGCACACATTTTTGATAGATGTATGCAAGCAATTGGTCATGCAATCAATCGAACGCAACAACAGGTTATTATCTCTGTTCCAATGTTGCGGGCAGCATCTGAAATTCCTCACTGGAAAGATGATTTTGACATTCATATCAACTCAATTGTTCCTGAGCATTTAAGTCCACTATTTTGTGCCATGATGGAAACAGAATCTGCAACGATGTTTTTTGAAGACTACCGAATAGCTGACATGGTTATCATAGGTTTAAATGATCTAAATGAAGAAGCAATGGATGTGAGTCGATTCGCTAAGTTGGACTTAAAAGAATTTGAAGCATTAACATGGGACGAAGTAAATCAAAGTCATAAAGATTTTCGGAAAAATGGCGTTAAATTATTGCACTATGTAGCTGGAAGACATCTAGAGCAAGAGGAAATATTAAGAAGATTTATTAACTCTGGTTTCGTTAATTTTTGCTTCCAAATTTCTAAGGCCCGGTTAGTAGAAGAAGTTCTATTTAATTATGAATCCACAAGAGGTCGCTATGTCGGCGTCCATAAGCAAAGAAAAGAAGCTGCAAAAGCCAAAAAAGAAAAGAAAAAAAAGAACAAAAAGTGAGTGAAGGGGTTGCAATTACCCCTTTGTTCGTATATAATATAAAAGGTTCGTGCGAAATCACGAAAAGGCTATGAAATGGGAGGTTGTTGGCACACGGATAGCCGTTGTCTATGT
>JALNWO010000141.1 GCA_023230825.1 Acholeplasmataceae bacterium | reverse complement strand
GTTTTAGATGAGTACGGTGGAACCGCAGGAATTGTTACCATTGAAGATTTAATCGAAGAAATTGTTGGGAACATCTTGGATGAATACGACGATGAAGAAGAAGAAATCAAAGTGATCAATGATGAATCATACGAAATTTTAGGTTTAACAAATATTGATGATGTCGAAGATCTTTTGGAGGCAAAGCTTCCTGTTGAAGACTATGACACTTTAAGTGGTTTTATTTTAGGACAACTTGGTCGCTTACCTGAAACAGATGAAGATATTACGATTACATATCATGACTTTATTTTTGAAGTTATCGAAATGAATGATGGAATCATTAAGAAAATTCGCGTTACCAAGCCAAAAGATGTCAATGATGAAGGAGATGACGTATGACCAGTGTTGATTGGTGGCAAATCATCATTATTCTCTTTTTAATTATACTTTCGGCCTTTTTCTCAAGTACAGAAACGGCCTTTTCATCTTTGAACCGAATCAAAATTAAAAATTTAATTCAAAATGGTAATAAACGTGCCAAAACAGTTTTAAAGTACGCAGATGATTTTGAAACTTTAATTACAACAATCTTAATTGGTAATAACATCGTCAATATTACCGCTGCCTCGCTTGCTACCGTCTTTTTTGTTAAGCATTGGGGGCAAATCGGCGTTACCATCGCAACCGTTGTCATTACGATGATTGTCTTAATCTTTGGCGAAATTACCCCGAAAACGATTGCTAAAAGAGCACCAGAAGCATATGCTTTAATGTTTGTACCTTTGGTCAGTTTCTTTTCTTTCATTTTGCGCCCGTTGAGTTTCGTTTTTAAAGGTCTTCAAACTTTAATCCAAAAACTATTTAAATTACCTACTCAATCAAACATCACTGAAGAAGAGTTGTTAACCTTCGTTAGTGAAGCCCAACAAGAAGGTGGTATTAATGTCAAAGAAGAGGAACTCATTAAAAGTGTGATTGATTTCGATGATTTAACTGTTGAAGAAATACTAACCCCAAGAGTTGATGTCATCGCTGTGAACGAAACCGATTCTAATGCTACCATTCAACAAATGTTCCGTAAATCTGGCTATTCACGCCTTCCTGTTTATCAACAAAGTTTAGACCACATCGTTGGGACTATTAATCATAAAGATTTTTATAATGAAGTATTATTTGATGAACTCCCTTTAACTGATATTATTAAATTGCCTGTTTTTGTAACAGAGTATATGAAAATCACCAACTTATTAGCCTTGCTTCAAGAAACAAAGGCCCACATGGCCATCGTCAAAGACGAGTTTGGTGGGACTTTAGGAATTGTGACGATGGAAGATATATTAGAGGAGATCGTTGGTGATATTTGGGACGAACATGATGAAGTTGTTGAGCAAATTATTCAAATTTCAGAAACCAGCTATCGTGTGAAAGGGAATGCAGATCTTGATGATTTCTTTGAAGTAGTTGGTATCAACGAAGAACTAGATGTCTTAACAGTCAACGGATGGATCTTAGATGAGATGGGGAAAATCCCCTTTGTTGGTGAAAGTTTCACCTACCGAAACTTAAAAGTAACAATAACTGGAGCCGATACAAAACGTGTTTTAGAAGTCTTAGTCGAAGTTCAAAATATTAACGAAGAGTTAACAGAAGAAGTGTCCTAGCGACCTTCTTTTTTTTGCGAATAAAAAGGATACCGAAGTATCCTTTAATTATTATTTAAGACCAGCTTTTCCAAGTTCGAAAAGTAAATCAAACGTTTTGTAATAGTCTGTAGTCGTTACTGATACACCAGCAATTTCACTTGGATGACTATTTTTATTCCATCCGTTTGCGATTACATAATCGGTAATTGTGTTTGCTTGTTCAAACCATTCTTTACCGAGTGGGCTAGCGCCTTTCATATTGTAATCATAACCGAGTTCTTGTTTGGTTTTAGTATTCCATGCAAAGTTACCATCAGTTACTGTTGCTTGTAAAGTGTCTAAGAATAATTTTTCAATTTGACCTTTTTTATTAACGGTCATTGAAGCAAATACAACATTTGGAACACCGTAATTAGATGTTACAGTATACGCTTTAAACGTTCCTGCTTTTGCTAATTCTAAAGCTTCCTTAGCTAATTTGGTATAACCACCATCTGCCATTGAAACGCCAGAAATGTTAGTAATAAAACCATCGGCATCTTTTTCAATTGCATCAACGCCATGCTCTAACATGTAAGCTTCGATGGCAGCTGCTTGTTCAAACCACTCTTTACCAATTTCACTAACAATTTTCATGCCGTAATCATCACCAAGTTCTTTTTTGGTGCTTTCATTCCAGTTAAAGACCCCATCTGTCTTTGTAGATTGAATGGCATCGATGTAAAACTTAACAACTTTACCTTTTTCGATCGTAACTGTTACGGATGTAACCATTGGTGCACCATAATTCAGACCATGTTCAAATGCCATAAATTCACCGTCAACTTTATAGTCTGACGCTTTACAGCCAAAGAGCATAACTGCAGACACTGCTAATAAAAGCAGTACAAAAACTTTCTTCATTCTTCCATTTCCTCCTATATAATTAGAATAGTTTTCTTCACTAATATTATAACAAATATAGCAAGCATTTTGCAATAAAATTCGGACTTTATTTTCACTAAAGCGCTTTAATGCTTAACTTTAACGACAAATTAAACAAATTGTGAGTAACGCTTTTCAATTTGTTCGAAAAATGATACAATAATAGGGCAGAAAGGGTTTAAAATATGGACAACAAAGAGCTAAATCAAAGACAAAAACTTATTAGAAATTTCTCTATTATCGCTCATATTGATCACGGAAAATCGACTTTAGCTGACCGCATTTTACAGCATACAGAAACGATTACCCAAAGAGAGATGAAATCGCAACTCCTCGATTCAATGGAATTAGAAAGAGAACGCGGGATTACGATTAAATTAAATGCCGTTGAAGTGAATTACGTTGCTAAAGATGGACAAACGTATATTATGCATTTAATTGATACCCCGGGTCATGTTGATTTTACTTACGAAGTTTCACGATCACTTGCAGCCTGCGAAGGGGCTCTTTTAGTCGTTGATGCTGCCCAAGGTATTGAAGCCCAAACTTTAGCAAATGTTTATTTAGCAGTTGATAATGATTTATCAATTATCCCTGTGATTAATAAAATTGATTTACCAAGTTCTGATCCTAAAAAAGTCATTCAAGAAATCGAAGAGGTCATTGGGATACCAGCTCAAGATGCGATCTTAGCTTCAGCTAAACAAGGAATCGGCATTGACGATATTTTAGAAAGAATTGTTACTGATATTCCCGCCCCAAACGGTGATGCAGATGCGCCATTACAAGCCCTTGTTTTTGATTCTCTATACGATCCCTATAAAGGTGTTATTCCGTCTATTCGAGTGGTGAACGGAACAATTCGAAAAGGTGATATAATTGAAACGATGGCTTCAAAAGTTAAATATGAAGTCATAGAAGTTGGAGTTAATACACCTAAAAACGTTGTGAAAGATGTCTTAGGTCCTGGCGATGTTGGGTATTTAACGGCATCCATTAAAGACATTCATACGATTCGTGTAGGTGATACAATTACTCATGCTAACAGACGTGCTGAAACACCACTTCCTGGATACCGGACTTTAAATTCAGTTGTCTTTTGTGGATTATATCCCATTGAATCTGATAAATACAATGATTTAAAAGAAGCCTTAGAAAAACTGAAATTAAACGATGCTTCACTTATTTACGAACCCGAAACTTCGCAAGCTTTAGGGTTTGGTTTTAGAACTGGTTTTCTAGGGTTACTCCATATGGAAATCATCCAAGAAAGAATTAGTCGTGAGTTTGGAATTGAACTGATCGCAACCGCTCCATCAGTTATTTATCGAGTCTATTTAACAAATGGGGAAATGAAATATATCGATAATCCATCCATGTTACCTTCACCCGTTGAAATTGAACGAATTGAGGAACCTTACGTGAAGGCAACAATGATGAGTCCTAAAGAATATGTCGGTGCCATCATGGATATTTGTCAAAAGAAGCGTGGTATTTTTGGCGATATGACATATGTT
>JALNWO010000140.1 GCA_023230825.1 Acholeplasmataceae bacterium | reverse complement strand
TGTAAGAATGGCTTTTAAATGGGTGCCATCTTCTTTAAACTGTGTTTCCAAAATCGTGTTATTTGTTTTTAATTCAGAATAAATGTGTCCGCTATCAAAGGGGATGAGAAGTTGAAAAATACGACTGCCCTTATAAAGATGGCCATAAATTGCCGAAATTAAATCGTCAATATTTTCTCCTGTTTTATTTGAAATAAAGAGTGAATCATCATTAATAATCGGTATTTCGGTGGCTAAATCTTTTTTAGTTAAGACAAGGATTCTTTCAATTTTATCAGCTTGAATGGATGTTAAGATCATTTTTGTTACATCAATATGATGCTCGGAAAAAGTAGCACCATCCACTATATGTAACAATAAGTCAGCTTGCGTAACATCACTTAAGGTCGCCTCAAAAGAACGGATTAACTCGACAGGGAGTTTATCAACAAAGCCAACGGTATCAATTAAAATGAAAGGTGGCATGTTTTCTTTTTGGAGACGTTTAGATTTTGTTGATAAAGTAGCGAATAACATATCTTTTTCAAAAACTAAATCAGAAGGATGTTCAAGTTTTTTTGATAAGGCATTCATGAGTGATGATTTGCCAGAGTTGGTATAACCCACAAGAGCAACAACAGGAATTTGATTTTTAACCCGTCTTTTTCGCGAAACTTCGTTCTCTTTTTTAATTTTTGCTAATTCTTGTTTAATCTGATAGATTTCTCTTAATATTTTTCGCCTGTCTAACTCGAGCTGTGTTTCCCCAGGTCCTTTTGCATTAAAAGTGCCCCCACCTTGACGTGATAAAACATGTCCCATTCCAACGAGTCTTGGTAACATATATGTTTTTTGGGCTAAGGCAACTTCAAGTTTAGCTTCTTTTGTTTGTGCGCGAATGGCAAAAACACTCATAATTAAAAAACTTCGGTCAAGAACTTGCACATCTAAATCTTTTTCTAAATTTTTAATTTGTGCGGGTGATAAAGTATCATCAAAAATCACCATATCGATATCATGGATGGTGATTAACTGTTTTATCTCTTCTACTTTACCGCTACCAATATAATATTTAGGTGTTGGTCTAAGCGCATTTTGAATGATTTTCGCTTTTGTTTCAATTCCTAAAGCCAAACCAAGTTGTTCAAGTTCATCTAAAGAGACATGAACTGCTTCGTTATTTTGACTTAAATTGAGGCCTACTAAAATCGCTTGATCCATATTTACCTCTCTTTGTTATTATCAAATATATTATACCATGAATGAAAAAGAGAAGGTTTAAATCTTTCGTGAACTTTTGGTAAAAAAACACCAAAACTTCCATTTTTTTATGCAAAATATATGTTATAATGTATTTGAAAGAAAGACAGGTTAATAAATATTCAGGAGGCAAATATGCAAAAGATTACAGAAGTATGCAAAAATTTAGGTGTACACACTGACGAATGTATACCTTTTGGCTTTTATAAAGCCAAAATTGACTTAAATATTATGGAGCGTTACGCTGATCAACCAGACGGAAAACTAATTTTGGTTACAGCGATTACACCGACACCAGCAGGAGAAGGTAAAACGACCATTTCAATCGGATTAGGTCAAGGCCTAAAGCAAATTGGGAGAAGACCCGTTATTGCGATTAGAGAACCGAGTTTAGGACCCGTTTTTGGTCTTAAGGGTGGAGCAACCGGTGGTGGAAAAGCAAGTGTCTATCCACAAAATGAAATCAATTTACATTTCAACGGTGACTTACATGCGATTACGGCCGCAAATAACTTATTAAGTGCCCTCATTGACAATCATATGTTTCATGGCAATGAGTTAAAAATAAAAACGGTGACATGGAAAAGAACAATGGATATGAATGACCGGAGTTTAAGAACCATTGAAACCCCACTTCGTAAAGACAACTTTGTCATTACAGCAGCAAGTGAAATTATGGCTATTTTAGCTTTAGCAACAGACATTAAAGACTTAAAACGAAGAATTAATAACATCTTGATTGGATACAACGAAGAGGATGCGCCTTTATTTGTTAAAGACTTAGGTGGAGCAGACGCGATCACTTTATTACTTAAAGATGCGATTAATCCTAACCTTGTTCAAACTGTTGATGGAGTTCCTACACTCATTCATGCAGGTCCATTTGCGAATATTGCCCATGGTTGTAATAGTGTTGTTGCAACCAAATTAGCAATGAAATTGGGTGAATACACCATTACTGAAGCAGGTTTTGGTGCCGATTTAGGGATGCAGAAGTTTTTAGATTTAAAAACACCACATTTACCTAAAACTCCAGATGCTGTTGTTTTAGTTACGACGATTCGCGCGATGAAATCTCATGGTTTCGCCAAAGATTACAATGTAGAAGATATGGAAGCTTTAGAAAAAGGAATTCCTCTTTTAGAAAAACATATTGAAAACGTGAAGCTATACGGTATGAATTATGTCATCGCCTTAAACCATTTTTATACAGATACAGATCGTGAAGTTGACTATGTCATGGAATGGGCAAAAGCCAACGGTCATCCGATTGCTTTATCTAAAGCGTTTGCTGAAGGTGGCCCAGGTATGGTTGATTTAGCACACGAAGTTGTTCGTTTGGCAGAAATTCCATCAACGAAAACATCTGCTTATAATCCAACAGATGTACCCAAAGTAAAAATTGAGAAAATTGCTCAAAAAGTATATGGCGCAAAAGAAGTTGTCTTTTCAAAACGAGCGTTGAATCAACTTGAAAGATATGAATCCTATGGTTGGAATTTACCTGTTTGTATTGCTAAAACACCGTTGTCATTAACAGGTGATCCAAAACAAATTGGTTTTGTGAAAGACTTCACACTGGAAATTCAAGAAATTAGACCTTCGATGGGTGCTGGATTCCTTGTTGCCCTAACAAAGGGGATTATGGTTATGCCGGGATTAAACAAACGTCCAAGAGCAGTTGAAATGGTAATTGATGATCACGGTAATTTAATAGATTAACGGAGGTGTCTATGATTTTATTAGATGGAAAACATGTAAGCGAACAAAGAAACTTAGAGCTCAAAGATAAAATTGAAGTTGCCAAGGCGATATATCATCGTCCCCCAAAACTATCTTTAGTTTTAGTTGGCGATCATCCGGCAAGTTTGTCTTATGTAAGAGGGAAAAGACGTGCTTCAAAATTAGTTGGGATGGAAAGTGATACCCACTTATTGCCAGAAAATACGACACCTGAAACACTTCGTGAATTAATTACTAATTTGAATCAGGATGAAACTGTCGATGGGATTTTACTACAGTTACCCTTACCGAAACATTTAGACGAAGATGAGTTTATTAACTTAATTTCGAAAGACAAAGATACCGATGGTTTTCATGTCGTTAACCAAGGAAATTTATATCAGACAAAACCAACAGTTCACCCCGCGACACCCAAAGGGATTATGACCTTAATTGATACATACAATATCGATGTTAAAGGGATGCATGCAGTCATTGTTGGCCGGAGCGCAATCGTCGGTTTTCCAGTTGCAAGGCTTTTAATGGATCGTGGTGCCACAATTACAGTGTGTCACTCGAAAACGAAAGATTTAACGTATCATACAAAACAAGCAGACCTTATTGTGATGGCGGTTGGTCGTCCAGAGTTACTGACAAAAGACATGGTTAAAGATGGTGTTATTGTCATCGATGTTGGGATTAATCGAGTCGATGGGAAATTAGTTGGTGATGCCAATTTCGACGATTTAAAAGATGTGGCTTCTTACTTAACTCCAGTACCTGGTGGTGTTGGTCCAATGACCATTCATAGTGTTTTAGAAAACACGTTTGAATTGTATTTGAAACATCTTAAAAAAGACAACTAATAAATATCGAAAACCTTAAAAAAACTTGATAAATAATTATTTTCACACCTTTAAATCTTGACTCAAGTATTTAGGGGTGTTTTTTTCATCGACATCATGCTAAAATAATAGTGAATAAAAAAGGAGATAAAAGAGATGAATATTTGGCATGATATTAGTAAATCAAGAATTAAACCGGATAAATTTATTGCTTGTATTGAAATATCTAAAGGCTCAAAAAAGAAATACGAGTTAGATAAAGAAACGGGCATG
>JALNWO010000139.1 GCA_023230825.1 Acholeplasmataceae bacterium | reverse complement strand
TTTGAAAGTTTGACAGCGAAAGTCATACTTCCTTTTCGCTTTAACTCGATTTTTTTTATCATTTAAATGCATTAATTTCCGTAAGAAAAAACCAAACGTTTGGAATAAAATTTTGTACAACGGCTGAGGCTAAAAGCTGGCGGGCATTTCGGAGCACTGCACTGTCAACCTGCGATGAAGTTTATAGATGCATTACCTTTCAAATTGGCACTATCTGCCCGCTTGATTTTAGCCTTTGTTACCAGCATACTCTTTTATTTCTTTATAGTCGTTTTTATTAAGGTGATACATAAAAATTTCTTTTGGGTAATCATTATTAAATTCTTCTAGTTTTTTCAATAGATTCTTATAATACCCGCGACCGAAAGGTGTAAAGCCAATTTTTTTCACCCTGTTTTTTTCACAGTAATTAAAAATATCGTCAAGGCTAGTTTTGTTGAGATTTAAAACTTTCGGAATATTGTCAAAAAAGTCTCCTTGTCCCTGATTCGAAAAAGAAATTACGCACATACTCAGTTCCTCGTAATGATTCCAAATACTGTCGTGAATAATTTGTAATCTTATTTGAGAGTTGATGTTGATTTCTGTCTTTGCAGTATCAAGCCTGCTCATTTGGAAAACTTTAACATGCCCTTTGTGATAATCATCTTTTGAAAAAATAAACGGGCTTAAATATCTGGTATCATCTTCTTTTATTTCTTCAATGGAGTATGGTATGTCCATACTTACATGATACATATTATGGTAATAGTTTTTGTTCATGATATGAATATACTGTTCCTTAAACAATGGCATAGCATACCCTAAGAACATGTCAGAATTAATTGCATAGCTGCCACCGCCCTCATAAAGTCCTTCGTTTAAGGAAACAAAGGTGTCAATTTTTATATTCTCTCTTTTTAGATATTCAATTGATTCAAGGCAATCCATACCTAAACAAGTTACCTTGTCTTTATTGTAAACATTTTTAGGATACCTTGTTCTATTTTTGAAATAATTATCAATAAGGTATATTCTATCAAAATTAAGTTCTTGATATTCTTCTCTAATTGGACCGGAAGCAAAATAAACTAACGTTTTCATTATAGTCTAAAAATGAGTTGATAAGCTATATTTTTCATGTGGTCTAAAGTCAGTGGTTTTTTCTAAAACTTTAAACAAAAGCTCATTAACTGCAATAATAATATTTGAATAAATATCAAGCCTCTTTCTCTGAAATACCTCGGACATTTCAATGGTGTTTTTTGTTCCGTGAAAAATATTATTTCGTACCATGTAAACAAATCGGATTATATCGTTTTTAAATTTCCCGATTTTTATTTCATTAGACCTCAATAAGTTTTCAAATTCTTTTTTAAAGTTTTCCCTTTCAGATTCTGTAATGCGATTATCAGGCGTTATCCTTGAAATTGTTTCAATAGTCCTATCAATAGGGTCTTTGCCCTTTATCATTTTTACAAACAAATCTTTATCATTTTTGTCGACCTTTGAAAAGATAAAGTCAATCATTGCTTTGTACTTTTGACCTTCAGATGGCTCAATTTCCTTTCCATCTTCAATTCTTTTAGGGAATGCAGTTAATTTTTTGTTTTTCAAACTTACTTCCCAATCAAAATTATAGAATGAATTAAAAGCAAAGTAAGCATAAATGAATTTAGAAGGTTCAAATAATTTCCAGGCTCCACGTTCGTATTCAACTATATGGTCATATTTTTTCGTAATGTAGTGCAACCTATATAGGTCCTCAATTTCTTCAGTAAAATTGTTTTGATTATTCATTTTCAATTCTTCTTCCATGTTAATTTTATTTAGAGTTGCTGGTAACGTTTTGGCAGCTTGGCGAAGGAGCGGAAAATCGAAGCCGAAACCTTGAATTTAGTACTTCCGTAAGCAAAACCGCTTGGTGTTGCGAACTTACAATTTTTACCGCAACAAACCAAGCGGTTTTTGCGACATACGAAGCTGTAAAGTTCAATTTATCGAGAACTCCGCTCTTTTGCCAAACTGCTCGTTAGCAGAAGTATTATTATTCATTCATTTGTATTTGCAAATTTTCAACAAGTAATCTTCTTTTCTCTTGTTCACTTCCAAGCCTAATTTTCCACCTATTTTCAATGAAGGTTAATATTGTTAAACCACGTAACAAAATATTAGTGTCCGTCCAATCTGTGAATTTGGCGATTTCTTTGTCATTGTAACTTCCATTTTGTAATAAAGGTCTTAATTGATTATACGATAATGCCCTGTTTGTTCGTCTGGTAAGGGTAATATTACCTAAAGAATATTTTAGTGTGTCTACATTTTGACCAAATCGGTTTCTTGTTACGTTTGGGTACTGAACGCCAAAACCAAATGCATCTGGGAAAATTAAGTCTACCGAGAAATTTGAAATTTCTTCAATTTCATTTGTCTTTTTATTTTGCAATTCTGCTTCGTAATTCCATAATAAGTATTTAATTCCTTTCCAATCGAAAAACTTCATATTTCTTTGTCGGTTATTGTGTATGTGATTGTTTAGGTTTTCAAATTCAATGTGTTTTGAAGTAAAGTTTATTATCTCATTTTTCAGTGTATCTTTTGAAATGGAGCCTCTAAAAAATTGATTAATTAAACGCATAATTTGAACCCTATTTGTATCGGCTTGTTTGCCAAATAATAAGTATGTTGAAAAATTATGTCTTTCAATTAAATAGAGTAATTCTGAAGTTTCCTCTTCATTATCTAAATTGTGTTTAAACAAAATTGGCATACAAAGTATTTTCATATATCTTCCAATATTGCTATTATTTATTTGCAATAGTGTATTTCTTATTTCATCACTAAAATGAAGTTGTTCATCATTTGTGGCGAAATATGGATTGTTTATAAAAAACCAATATTTAATTGCCTTAGACATTGTCGAAAGAAATCTTTCAATCTGAGGAATGTTAAGCAATTTATTGTTTTGAATATTAGTTATTGCATATTTTTCATTAAATAAATCTTCTTCAAACTTTTGGAAGTCTTTTTCAGTTCTATCATCGTGTTCAAAATAAAAAATCCAAAAGGCCCTTAAAAATTCATCATCAGGCAACTTGTTTTTATCATTTTTTCCTAACCATTCGTAGATGTCTTGCCAAGTTGCTATGATTTTATCTCTTAGCTCAAATTGTTGTTGATTTATATATCTTTTGGTAACTAAGAAAATCAACCGATTTTTAAACAATTCTAATTTTGAGAGTTTTTTTCCTCTGTAATTCAAAGTTTCAAAAACCAAAGACATATCTAATTTATCGTTTTCAATTTCAAAAACATAAAAAAGCAATCTGTTTATCACTTTTTTTAGGAGGTTATGGCGTTTGATTGTGTCAAGATTTACAATTTTTGAAAGAAAAAACAATTTGGTGTTTTCAAGGTTTTTAGTATAAACAGTTTCGGGTTCTGTTATATTCATTGTACTATCATCGAATATTTTACCAATTAAATATTGATGAGAAGGAATATCTTTTTCATAACCAAAAAGATAGTAAATGTTTTCTCCTTGTTGTATTGATATGAATTTTTCGAGAATTTTATTTTTATCATTTTGAGAAATATCTTCAAGCGAACTAACCAATAGAGAAATTAATATCAGAAGTGTTACTAATCTTTGTTGTCCGTCTACGACATTGAATGCTTGATAATTTTGTTCAAAAAAATTGACTGAATTTCCATTTAATTCAAAACCTTCTTCTTCTAATTTAATGAGATTATTTTCTGTTGGTTTATTTAGGGTTATAATTCCTGTGAAATGAAAAGAATTATCAACAGCAAAGTTTATGTTCGACAAATCATTCCAAAGGTCTTCAAGTTGTTCTTTTTCCCAAGAATAACCTCTTTGATAGTCAGGTATTCTAAGAATTTTGTTACTGAAAATTGAAGATAGTGTTTCAAGTGTGTTCATTGACGGGTGTCGATTTTGATATTTCTGCTAACGTTTTGAGGCTTGGCGATAGTGCGGGCTTGAATTGAGCGAAAGTTCAATTCAGACCGAAACTAAGCCAAAGCCAATTTCTATTTGCTAATATAATTAAAAAGCCAATAAAATTGGCTTTTGGCGACTT
>JALNWO010000138.1 GCA_023230825.1 Acholeplasmataceae bacterium | reverse complement strand
TTTACTTATATTATATAATAATATAAGTAATTTATAAAGGTTCAGTTTCCCACAATATAACTTTTGAGAAAAATAAAAAAAGTACCTTGAAATTAATCAAAATACTTTTTCAACAGTCTGAGAGTGTTGAAATCAACACTCTTTTTCTTATATTAATTTTGACGAATCGCATCAATGGGCCGCTTCCGCGCAATTCTTGAAACAGGAAGAGCACTTGAAACAAAACCAACAAACAAAGTAACAGCTAACATGAGGGCAACTTGTCTAACACCAGGTTGAAGAATGGATATCGCAATGCCATACTCTGTTTCTATTTGCTTATTAATAATAATGGCTGTGGCAATGAGCCCAACGATGGCTAAGGTAAAGTTAATTAAAGCAATGATAGTGGATTCTTTCGTAAAAATTCCTAAAACATCTCGACCTCTGGCGCCAATTGCACGTAAGATACCAATTTCTTTTTTCTTATATGAAACACTCGTGGAAATAAAGTTAAAGAGTAAAAGCGAGGCGAAAACGGCAAAAGAAATCCCCACGTATAAGAAAATTTGTGCTAAACTCTCAATAAAACCATTCACATTTGATAAGGTAACGGTAATCTCATTGTTGTATACATAAACCGTTTGCCCTTTCGTATAATGTTGGTTCACTAGTTTTTGAATGATGCTTAGTTGTGTTGGATCGATTGCTGAAAGTAAAGACTGATAATCCCCAGGGACCACATCGACTAGATCGGCAAATTGTGCATCAGATAAAGCAACAACGTTTGGTGCATTATAATCATCTGGATCGGTGTTAAAAAAGCCTACAACGTTTAAATCAACAAACTCTTCTGTCACAATTTGACTATATGTCGAAATTTTTAGTGCGATCTCGAAAGGATTATAGTTATTATAAAATGCTTGTTCTGCTTCATCATAAAGTTCTTGAGGCAAACGACCAACGCCGTTGTCTTCTTGGCCTCGATAAGAATAATATGCATAATATAGATTTTGATAAATGGTTGGACGCTCAGCAATCGGAACATTGGCAAACGTATCAAAGCTTGAATCGTATCGCTTAATCAAGATATCTAGCTGAGCAACTGACAAGGTACTAATATATGTTTGTATATGATTACTTACAAAATCGCCATATGTGTCATAAAAATCCGTTGTATAAGAATTGACACGATCCATCGTATTTCTTGAAATAATAATATCTGTTTTCGCTAAGTTATTTTTATTTTTCCCTTTTAGGAAAACAATTTCTGAGCTATTATATTTGCTCACTTTATTAAAATAGGTAAAATAAAAATCATTGGTATCGTCTGTTAAAATAAAATGTTGAGAATATAACTCATTGGTATTGATACCATTATCTACTTTATTACGTCCAATATAACCATCATTAACAAAAACCAAGTTATGATGACTATACTCACGAACTGTCATATACTCTGCTGAGAGGAAATAATTAAAAATCATATTGTCTGGCGTTTGTTTTAAAGCACTATAACGACCTAAATCAAAATGAGTATCAACAACACCAACAACGGTAAAGAAGTTTTGATTATTAAAAGTAATCGTTTTGTTTAAAATATCGTTGACGTTATTAATATTAACTTCTACTGTTGGATCGCTATAATCCCGATAATTGTATTTTTGGAAAAGATCAAAATTATATTTCGAAATAACGATTTCATTGTCCGCCTGCGGTAAGCGACTGTTTCCCATTAGATCCATTTGAAAGGCGCTTATATCTTGTGTGGTCAATTCATAAAATCCGGAAAACGTTGGTAAATCAAGCCGTTGATCTTCGGTTTTAATTCGTCCAAAGAGAAAAAGACTATAATCTAAGTACGCATCATCAGGAAGATAGACAGGTTTAAACTTTAATCCTGGAAAATCATGGTTCATAATGACAATATCATCATTGTTAAATTTAAGGGCGTTATGTGATGATTGCGCCATTTTTGATAATCCAACATAGTTAATGTTTGAATCACTAATGGATGCAGTCGTTACTTTATGTTTATCGAAACTACCCATTGTATCCGTGATACCGAACAAAGCGAAAGCCACTGCTGCTAAAATAATGGCAATAACTAAACGAAACGTTTTATGCTTCAGTGAGCTTGCTCCTACCTTAAGTGATGACTTAAATGGTAGTTTTGATTTAATCGAATGGTACGGTTCGTCGCTAATCGAAATTTTTTCATGATCTGTATCAACAAATGTATGTCCGCTCAAAGCTCTTTCGATTGCTGTATCACTCGTTTGGTTTTTTAAATACTCATTAATAACCTTAACGTCTAACGCTGTTAGAGTATAACCTCTTTTCACAACTATTTTCTTATCATTATACTCAATTTCTTGTTTTTGACTCGCTTCGTTATCAACTTTGGTGACATCACTAATAATTTCACCATCTTTAAATTCAATAATTCTTGAGCCATATGTTTCCGCAAATTCACGATCATGAGAAACAACAATAACCAAGCGCGTTTCTGATAATTTCTTCAATGTCTCTAAAACTTGTTTCCCCGTCACTGAGTCTAATGCGCCGGTCGGCTCATCAGCCATAATCACTTCTGGATTTTTGACTAGCGCTCTTGCGATGGCTACTCTTTGTTTTTGTCCACCGGACAATTCGTTTGGTTTTCTTCGACCATATCCTGCCAAGTCAACTTGGTTTAAAATAGCAGAAATATTTTCGGATGTCGCTTTTTTGCCTTGCAACTCCAAAGCAAGTCCAATATTTTGGGCCACAGTAAATTCATCTAAAACGTTATAATCTTGGAAAATAAAGCCAATCATCGTGTTTCGATAAGAGTCAAAATCACTTTGGCGGAAAGCTTTTGTTGATTTACCTTTAACGATGAGTTCTCCTTCGTTATATTTATCGAGTCCACCAATAACGTTTAGAAGTGTCGATTTTCCTGAACCAGATTTCCCTAGGACAAAAACCATGCCCTTTTTGCCAAACACTAAATCAATTTTATTTAATGCATGAACGGGTTCACTTCTTTTCAATTTGTAAATCCGGCTTATCCCTTTTAACTCAATCATAAGCACGTTCTCCTTTAAATTAAATTTACTATATTGTAGCCGAAAAAATGAAATTTTCATTATAAAATGCATTTTAAATAAAGAAACATTACTAAAAGACTTCCATTTTACCGTTAAACAGCTTTTATTTTTGATAAGTTGAAGTAAAACCGTCTTCGTGTTATACTAAATTAATTAAAAGATATCAAAGGATGTGACAAGATGATTGCTTGGGTTGTTGGCGACATTCATTTTGGTTCAGACAGCATGTTTGAAAAAATTTATAAAAAGCATTTTTCATCAAAAGAAGCATACATTGATAGTTTTATCAAACGTTATAACAGTATGGTAAAATCACGTGATCGTGTTATTTTTCTTGGTGATTTAGGTAAAGAAAACTATTTAAAAAAGTATTTGCCAAAACTAAAGGGTAAGAAATCTGTCATTTTAGGTAACCACGACACTTTGCCTTTGTCTTTTTACCAAAAATATTTTAAAACTGTTTATCAAACTCCAGTGTTTATTCATGAACGAATTGTCTTAAGTCATGAGCCCGTCCCCGTTGAGCCAGGTGTCATTAACGGCCATGGACATACTCATTATATTTTTCTTGATAGCCCGCTTCATTTTAATTTATGTATTGAACATACAGATTATGCGCCTGTTCATATCAATGCTTTGGTTACCCATTTAAAAATGATTCCTGAGCCAAACAAATCGTTTTTAAACGAATGGTTCAAAGATATCCAAATTTGGCGAGGTCCCAATTCAGGTGATTTAATTTTAGACGAAAACCAAATTATCGATATCGAAAAGACGATTCTCTTAAGACAAAATAAAAAAGATTAATCTTTCTACCTTAAACAAATTGTTAGCCCCAACTAGCAATTACGTTTAAGGTTTTTTTATAAAGAAGGAATAACGGTGGCAAAAAAGAAAAAGAAGGAATATAATATAACCATGTTTTAAGTGATTTATCAACTCACTTAAAATGATAAGGAGTCATCTATGAAAAAACTTTCGCCTTACCTCATTATCATCTTGTCTTTTCTAACAATTATTGTTATTGGGAGCATTCTTTT
>JALNWO010000137.1 GCA_023230825.1 Acholeplasmataceae bacterium | reverse complement strand
TCTATATTTAGCGAATTAAGAGAAAAAATTAAAAATATTATCAAAAAGACAACAAAAAAAGACATAATTTTTATTTAAAGATTTAATCTTTTTAAAAACTATGCCTTTTTCAACGGTCTGAGATGTTAGGCAGTTGCCTAACATCTTTTCATTTACTTCAAGGTTTAAATGTACGAGTTGCCGCCACAGCGGTATGCCATCCTTTTAAATATTGTTGGCGGTGTTCATCAGTCATTTGTGGGTAAAAGCTTTGGTCAAGTTGCCAAGCTTTTTTAATTTCGTCTAAGTCTTTCCAAAAACCAACGGCGAGACCAGCTAAATAAGCTGCACCTAAGGCGGTGGTTTCTGTGACGGCAGGTCGGTGAACCGTTATTTTTAAAAGGTCTGCTTGAAACTGCATTAAAAAAGAGTTAACAATTGCGCCACCATCCACTTTAAAGGCATGAATGGGTAAATCTGCGTCTTTCATCATCGAATGAAGAACGTCGTAAGATTGATAACATATGGATTCTAATACAGCTCGTGAGAGATGAGCTTTTGTGGTACCGCGTGTTAGTCCAAAAAGAGCTCCCTTTGCGTGTGTATCCCAATAAGGTGTTCCTAAGCCGACAAAAGCAGGCACAAGATAAACCCCATCGTTACTTGCCAATGATTGTGCATGAGTTTCAGTTTCATCAGCAGTTTTAATTAAATGAAGTCCATCACGAAGCCACTGGACAGCAGAACCTGCAACAAAAACAGATCCTTCAAGAGCATACGTTGTTTCTTGGCCAATTTGCCACGCAATGGTTGTTAAAAGCCCATGATTTGATTGTTTGGGTTGCTGACCAGTGTTCATTAACATAAAACAACCAGTGCCGTATGTGTTTTTAACATCTCCATCATTGAAACAAGTTTGTCCAAATAAAGCAGCTTGCTGGTCACCAGCAATACCACTAATGGGAATGCTTTCACCATAAAAATGGATTGGTTTTGTTGTCCCATATTTTTCTGAAGAAGAGCGAACTTCAGGCAACATGACTTGAGGTATTTGAAAAAGGTCAAGAAGTTCTTGATCCCAAGAAAGGGTATGAATATTATAAAGCAACGTACGCGATGCATTGGACACGTCGGTTAAATGAAGACCACCTGATAGTTTATATAAAAGCCAACTGTCAATGGTTCCAAAAAGAAGTTCCCCTTTTTCTGCGCGTTCCTGACCGTTTTTAATGTGGTCTAAAATCCATCTTATTTTTGAGGCTGAAAAATAAGGATGAATTAAAAGCCCTGTTTTATCTTTAACCCATTCATGATGTCCCTCTTTGATGAGTTCATCACAAATCTTTTCTGTTTGAGTTGATTGCCATACAACGGCTTGATGTACAGGGAGTCCTGTTTTTTTATCCCAAATGACGGTTGTTTCTCTTTGGTTGGTAATTCCAATTGCTAAAATATCTTTCGCTTTAATATTGGCATCAACCAAAGCTCTTGTCATCACAGTTAAGACACTAACCCAAATTTCGTTCGCATCTTGCTGAACCCAACCGGGCTTTGGATAATATTGCTTAATTTCCTCGTTTGCAGATGCAATAATTTTACTTTTTTCATTAAAAATAATCGCCCGAGTTGATGATGTTCCTTGATCAATTGCTAAAATATATTTTTTCATCTTTACCTCACAAGCACGTGAATTTGTCTCTATTTTATCATTTTTACAGTAGAAAATGAGAGACTTTCTTTTTTTTACGTGGATTTCTTCATTATTGTTGACAAATCAACAAAAAAATGGATAATAGATTAAGAAAGCGAAGAGGTGTTTATGTTAAAAATTTTAAAAAACTTACGATGGTATCATTATATCTTTATCCTTTTCATCGTCTTCTTTTTGTATATGCAAGTTCAGTTTGACTTAATGTTGCCCGAGTATATGGGAAACATTATTAAAATTATTGGTGAAGCCGCTTTAACAGGAATAAGTCAAACCGAAGCTATTTTTGATGAAGGCATTTTAATGCTTTTAATGACGTTAGGTAGTGTTTTATGTACGGTGGCTGCCAGTTATTTGGCTGCACGAGTAGGAACAAGAGCCGCCAACATGACAAGAAGAAAGTTGTTTGCTCATATTCAGGGCTTTTCATTGGAAGAAATCAATGCTTTTTCTAATGCATCGCTTATTACAAGAACGACCAATGATATCCAACAAGTCCAAATTACGATTATTTTGGTTTTACGTCTTTTTGTAAGAGCACCCATTATGGCTGCATCGGCAATTTTAAAAGTCATGCAAATTAGTGTCACGTTATCAATGGTTGTCTTAGGGGGAATTGTCATCATTTTCCTTATGGTTACAATTGTTTTCTTAATTGTCTTTAGGAAATTTAATTTACTCCAAAAACAAACCGATGATTTAACAAGTGTGACGCGGGAAACATTAACCGGAACACGCGTCATTCGTTCACATAATGCGCAACATGTCCAAGAAGAAAAGTTTGAAGAAAGAAATACTGCGATTACTAAGACAAATATTTTTGTTAACTCGGCAATGAGTTTCTTAAACCCAGGGATGACGTTGATCTTTAGCGGAATTAACGTTGCTTTAATTGTTGTTGGTGCTGTTTTAATTAGTCAAAATGCATTAGGGTCAACACCAATTGAAGGTTTAGCAATTCAAGTTGAGTTTATTTCTTACGGTTTAATGATTATGATGAGTTTTTCAATGCTTATTATGATGTTTATGTTTTTACCGAGAGCATGGGTATCTGCCAGACGAATTGTCGAAGTATTAGATACGCCGTTTAAAATTGATGATACAAACGCAACCGATGAGTTGGTGAATGAATTAGCTGCAGATGTTGAGTTTCGTAATGTCAGCTTTAAATATCCAAATGCGGATGAGTTTGTTATTAAAAATGTCAGTTTCAAAGCCTCAAAAGGACAAACACTCGCTTTAGTAGGATCAACCGGATCTGGTAAGTCGACAATTGTCCACCTACTATTACGTTTTTATGATGTAACTGAAGGAGAAATCTTAATCAATGATCGCAACATTAAAGCTTACCCTCTAAGAGATTTATACCGTATGCTTGGCTATGTTCCTCAAAAAGGGGTTTTATTTAGTGGCACGATTCGGGAAAACATTTTAATCGGTAATGCAAAAGCAAGTGACGATGATGTCTTAGAAGCTTTAGAGGTTGCCCAAATTAAACATTTTGTGGAAGAAAACGAAAATGGTTTGGATTATTTGATTGACCAAGGTGGTAAAAACGTCTCTGGTGGGCAAAAACAACGTTTATCAATTGCTCGAGCACTTGTAAAGAAACCAAACATCTTTGTCTTTGATGATTCTTTTAGCGCGCTTGACTATAAAACCGATAAAATTTTACGCCAAGCATTAAAGGTTTATGCTGCAGATGCTTTAAACATTATTGTTGCACAGCGTATTGGAACGATTATGGATGCAGATTTAATCATTGTCTTAGACCAAGGAAATATTGTTGGAAAAGGTAAGCATCAAGAATTGTTAGAAACCTCAAAGGCTTATCAAGAAATTGCCTTTGCGCAACTTTCGAAGGAGGAATTGGGATATGTCTAGACATCAACGAGGACCAGGAAGACAAGGACGTTTTTTAGAAAAACCAAAATCAATGAAAATTGCTTTTAAACAGTTACAATCCTATATTAGACCATATCGTCTTCTCTTTATTTTAATTATTTTATTAGCCTCATTATCAGCCGTCTTTAGTATTTTAGGCCCAAGATTACTTGGACTAATTACCAATGAAGTCCAAATTGGTATTTTTGATGGTCTTGGCATTAACTTCACAAAAGTATTCACCATTATGTGGTCTTTGGTCGCACTTTATCTTTTAAGTTATCTCTTTAACGTTTTACAAGGTTTAATTTCAACACGTGTTACCCAAAGGATTACGAAAACCATGCGTTCAGACATTTTCTTAAAAATGGACCGTTTGCCATTAAAATATTTTGACCAAACCCCATATGGTGATACGTTATCAAGAATGACAAACGATGTTGATTTAATTAGTCAAACAGTGAACTCTTCAATTACACAAATTTTTACTTCAGTAACTTTATTGGTTGGCGTTTTAGTGATGATGTTTGTTGTTAGCTGGCAGTTGGCACTCGTTTCGTTAATTGGTGTTCC
>JALNWO010000136.1 GCA_023230825.1 Acholeplasmataceae bacterium | reverse complement strand
CTATGAGAAGACAAAATATTGACAAGTTTTACGAACTCTTAGATGAGGTCATTAAGAAGTTCCCTAAACGAACTTTGGACACTATATCCAGAAATAACCTTCCCGAAAAAGGTGTTTATTTTTTCTTTGAACCAAACGAAGTTAGAGAGAATTCAAATTCAGACAGGGTTGTTAGAATTGGAACACACGCAGCTATTGCAAAATCCAACGCAACATTGTATGACAGACTATATAATCACAAAGGCTCAAAGGACTTAACTGGAAACCACAGAGGTTCAGTTTTTAGAAAACTTATCGGATATAGTTTGCTCTACAAAGACAACTTGAATTTTTCTCATTGGGGTGACAAATCAAAAAAAAGTGACAGATTAGTTAAGTCATCAGAAAAATCCCTTGAAATATCTGTATCAAAATATTTATATACTTTACCATTTACAGTTTTAGAAGTCCCAGGACCTTCAGCAAAGGACAACGATCGAGCCTTTATAGAAGAAAATACTATCGCACTTCTTTCAAACTATGATAGACAACCAATTGACAAACATTCCGCAAATTGGTTAGGCTTACATTCTAATGAACAAAAAATTATCGGCTCCGGACTTTGGAACAGCGACTACGTTGATCGCAAACAAATTGACAGCAATTATTTTGATATATTTGAGAAACACTTGACGAAAATGAAAAACTGGTGCTAACAGGCATATTAGCTAAATGGCGGCAGTAACCCCGCAGAAAGCGAGCGCTAAATTGGAAGTTATTCTCCCGCAAGAACATTAGTGGAAGCCGCCACTTCGCCAAGCTGCCAAAACGTTAGTGCCAATGCTTATATTTGCACAGTGGGTAAATTGACAGAAGAATTAAACATTTATTACAATGGAAAATAACAAAGAAAAACAGTTTAACATGAAGAAGCTTTTTACAGTTTTAACTTCTTTATTTATCGTGAACTTTTTGTTCGGGCAAAGTGCATTTTATTATTATGAAGGAAAGAAGATTCCCATTGACTGGAGTACAGACAAGATATATGTGAAATTTAAAGATGAGAAAGCTGAAAGTGAAAAGAAACAAGTAATTGCACGAATATCCAACATAAAAACCCCGGAAAAGAGAAACTTAGAGCATCCAAACGATGTAGCCATTCTTGATATTCTGGCAGATAGAACCATGTCGGGAATTAAAGAAAGAATTAAAGATTTCAACAGCGATACGAGCGTTGTTGTAGCAAATCCGTTTTTTATATCTAAAACAGATAGCACTCTAATGGGGCTAACGGAACTGTTTTATGTTAAACTAAAATCCCCTTCAGACTTTACAGAATTAGAAAGATTAGCGAAAGAAACCAATACATTCCTGTTGAAGCAAAATGAGTTTGAACCAAGTGTTTATATTCTTGTTGCAGATAAAAATTCCAATGGAAATGCTTTGGAAATGGCAAATTATTTTTACGAAACCAATATATTTGAATATGCTGCACCTTCGTTTATGCGAATCTTGAAAAAACAATGCACAAATGATCCATTTTTTAATCAGCAATGGGGGCTTAAAAACACAGGGCAACACAGTGGAATTTCGGGGGCAGACATAAATGTATGTCAGGCATGGGAAATAACTCGCGGCAGAGACGTAATATCAGTTGCAGTACTTGATGAAGGAGTTGACTTAAACCACCCCGATTTAATACATAATTTATTACCGGGCTTTGATGCAACCGGTCAAGGCAGTAGTGGTGCTCCTCAAGGAGATGATGCACATGGTACTGCATGTGCCGGAATAATTGCAGCACAAGGTAATAATAATGAAGGTATTTCAGGTGTCGCTCCAAATTGCAGAATAATACCAATTAGAATAGCATACGGTGATGGTTTTGGCGGTTGGATTACTGAAGATATTTGGATTGCAAATGGAATAAATTGGGCATGGCAAAACGGAGCTGATATTTTGAGTAATTCCTGGGGTGGTGGAGATGAATCTTCATTAATTACGAATGCAATTAATAATGCGGTTAGTAATGGTCGAGATGGATTGGGATGCCCTGTTTTATTTGCATCTGGAAATAATAATGGTTCTGTTTCCTATCCTGCAAGACTATCAAGTGTAATCGCTGTTGGGGCAATGAGCATGTGTAATGAGAGAAAAACACCTTCAAGTTGTGACGGAGAAACTAATTGGGGGAGTAATTTTGGAGGTGAACTTGATATTATAGCTCCAGGGGTTAAAATTTATACTACCGATATTACTGGAAGTGCTGGTTACGATGGCGGAAATTATACAAGCACATTCAACGGGACATCGAGTGCCTGTCCTCATGCAGCAGGTGTAATGGCTTTAATTCTATCTGTTAATCGCTGCCTTACACAAACAGAAGCAAGACGCATACTTGAATTAAGTTGTAACAAAGTTGGTACTTATTGCTATAATTCAACCTCTGGTCGTCCAAATGGAACATGGAATAATCAAATGGGGTACGGAAGGATTAATGCGTACAATTCCGTTCGTTATGCTTTCAGCACACAAATAAACTCTTATACGAATGTTTCCGGTACTGACCAAGGAGCAAACAATTGCAGTGGCAACCTTTGTACCTGGCAGTTAATTTCAGGCGGATGCTCCGGATTAGCCGCAGCAAATTACTTTGTTTATTGGCATCGTGTTGAAGCAAATGTTACATATCCTTTCACTTCGGGAGCAACGGTAATCGGAACATCTAACGGTTTTTCTTTTTCTAGTCCTAATAATGGTAACTATTTTATGGGGGCATCTAATGTTACTTCTACCAGTGCCACTCTTTATACTTATGTTTTTGAAACATACAATGTTTTGGGACAATTCTTAGGGTGGGTTCCTACTGCCCCACAAAATATCCGCTTCAACTATCATGTATTGAGTATTCTGGATCAAGATATTTACTTGCAAAATCAAACCGTCTCAACAGGAACTTACACCCATAACGCAATGAATAAAATTGAAGCGGGATACGATGTAACAACTGCCGTTCCATACGGAAATTATGTTGTTGAAGGCGATGCCAACGTCACCTTACATGCAGGCAATAGCATAACATTAGGACCCGGCACATCAATTACCCCCGGTGCAAACGGTTCATTCCATGCTTACATTGAGCCATTTTTCACTTGTACACAGTATCCAATGGGAATGATTTTAAATGACGACAATAATAATGGTTTCCCTGCTGTTATAAATGATTATAGAGTAACCATGCTTAAAGAAGAAGATTTTTTTGCTACTGACTCAAAACCTATCGAAACAGTTTTTAAAATATACCCCAATCCTTCAAATGGTGATGCTACAATTGAATACACTCTTGACAACTCTGAATTTGTAGAAATAACAATACATGACAATTGTGGAAGACCTATTTATAAACTCAAAAACAAATCACTTCACAAAGCAGGAAAATATCAGATAAAACTTACAGGTGTTAACCTTGCAGCAGGTATTTACTACTGCATTTTGCAAACAGAAAGCGAATTTAAAACAAACGAACTAATTATTGTAAGATGAAAAAGATAATTTTAATTATAATAACTTTATTAACTGTTCTTTTTTCCTGCAAAAAGGAGAAATTTCCTGATATGAATGAGTTGAAGGGTAGTTGGATTGAACAGACAAACAATTCATTCAAACATACGTTGATTTTTGAAGATGCTGTTTTGTTTTTTGTTAAGCCATCAAAAACTGATACATTGATATATAATCTCAATAAGGAGAATGAAGTCTTATCCCTCAAATTAGTTAATAGTCCTTCAGGCATAACAACTGAACATAAGATTTTGATTAATAAAAGAAAAAAAGAACTGACCATTTGGGGACTGTTTGTCGGAATTAATACAAGTGAAACGACATTCAAAAAGGAATAGTTTATCTTCGGACATGACTATGGACAAGATAGCACTGGCACTAACAGCGGTTTGCTGCAAGCGGGGCGACAGTGCTAAATTGAACATTCGTGCATCTAATAAACATTTGTGCTATGTTGAAAGTTAGAGCTTCTAATGCCCCGCCTGACAGCAAGCCGCAAAACGTTAGCGGTCAGCTTAAAAGACCACGCATTAACAGATAATTCGAAAAAAAATAAGAATATGACTAAAACAAATTTAATAATTACAATTTTGCTAACAGCTTGTTTGCAAACATTTGGACAGCACCTTGGATTGACTT
>JALNWO010000135.1 GCA_023230825.1 Acholeplasmataceae bacterium | reverse complement strand
GAGCAGGCGACGGGAATTAGGTAATATATAACACTAACGCTCATTATCTACATACTATCGACCCTTTTTAATATGATAGATAACACTATCGCCCACTATCTACCACTAATTGTCGTCTTTTTTGCTACCCAAATCGTCTATTTTATTCTTTTTAGCTTTTTTCTCTTTAATTAGAATAGGTATCAAGGTAGATACAAAACCGATTAGACCTATTGAGCCTAACATCATTGTGATTACTTCCCACTCATGACTTGTAGCCGTTCGATTAAAAGCAATAAAAACTAATGCAATTATACAAAAGACAGTATTTGCAATATTCAAGGGATCTTTTAAATGTTTTTTCATAATTTTAGTTTACCATATTACTTAATAACTTTAATATTCTTTTTAAGCATATCAACTGTATTTGCTAACGCTTTTTGTAATAACTCATTCGATAGGTTTATGGGGTAGACTTCTCCGCTACGAGCTTTACCAGCACAAACACAATCAACTATCATTTCTAATACATCTAACAAATTAACATCTTCCGGCACGCTTTGGTTTAAATGGTGTCTTTCGGTTAAGTGAAGTTTCCACCAATCTAACTTATAAAATTCTTCGCCAGTTTTACCGGTCGAAAGTGCTGCGAAAAAATCTTCAAAATGCATTATCTTTGTGTGGTCGTGGTATAGACCTTTACGGTTTAATTGGTTCGCTAATTCTTCCAATACCAAATGAACGCCTACAATGTGCTTTATCGTATCACTATGCACTAAATCATAATCAAGTTCTTTTAAGCTTCTTGTATCTGCGTTTGGCGTAGCGTAAATGGGAACTATCTTCATTGCTTTACCTCCAAACTATATTCAATATCAAGACTTACCTTAGGCTTTCTAATAATTTTATTAAATATAGATTTTCCACGCCCCAAAGTTCCCTTTGCGCGTTCTCGTCATTTTGAAAAATATATTCAAGATCACTTTCTTCAAAATGATTATGTTCTTCAAAACCACGTTCATTACTGAATGCGTGCCTTAAAAGTTCTCTAATAACATTTGGACTAACATCGACTGCGTCTTCATCATTGTCAAAATAAACACTAACTTCATGTTCAACTTCAATTGTCGTCGTAACAAATAAATTTTTACTCATAATTCTTTCTCCTTCTTTTGAATATTTTAGGCGTCCACGTTTTTGTTTCGTGTTTTGTGATTTTGTCGGCGAAGTTCTTACCTCTTTTGTAGGAGCATCAATCCTTTGACCGAGTCTGAATCTTCAATTTAAAAGCCGAACGCCTATTTTATGGTTGTAAATATATTAGTAATGCGATAGCCGCTATAAAAACTATCATCGTAATAACGGCTAAGGCGCTATAAAGTTTGCTCATAATGTCATTTACTTTGATAGTTCGCGTAGAGCTTCCTCTAGTGTCGCAAAGTATTTACCGTTCCACCACGAATAAACTTGATTTCCTATTCCATTATCATCTTCAACATTTGCTACAACAAACTTAAGGTTGTTGCTTGCGAACAAATATAAACCTTTTTCTTTATTGCGTGTCAGTAAGAATTTCATTATTCTTCTCCTTTCACATAAACATATCTAAAATTTTTAGGTGCTTTTCTTAATGTGTGTTTAACTTCATCTACATAAGGGGGACAATCCATACCACAATAAACAGTTGCAGTTCTAAAATAATAAAAATCGCTTAATTCTTTTGGCTTATCAAAGATTTCAAGCCGTTTAATATGCCAAGCGTATAGGTCTTTGCCTTTACTATAAACACTTACTTCTTGTGAACTTAAACACAAATCATCTAATGGTATTGTTGCGTTTACATAAATCGGGTATGTATTTTTATTTGAAAGCCTATAATCACCAATATATTCATTAAAATAATAATAGTCATATTCATCAAACCAAAATCTCGCAACTACTTTTTCGCTAATGGAAAAAAGCCATTTTGGTTTCGCTTTCACACAATAAAGATATACCCAACCTACAAAATCTTTTGGCACACTCTTTCTTAATTCAAGTGTTTTAACACCATTTAAGATATGGACTAAATGTTGTGGTTGTATTGTTAATAATAATTGTATTTGCATTTTAATACTCCCTTTTTTCAGTGATATTCGGTAATATCCGATATTTTCTTTTGCAATAATCGCAATCATGCATTGCACTAGCTAAATCTTGCGGTGTGCTATCACTCCGCCAATAAAAGCCACAATAAGGGCAAACGATTTTTAACATTGTTATTTTTTTACTCATCTTCTCCTCCTAAATTAAAATTAAATAAATCTAAATGACTTTCTTCTACTACATTCCCAAAGAGATCCATTTTCTCGGTCTCTTTTTCTCTTCCGCTGTCTTTGAGTGAAATAAATACCCCCCCCGCACGACTTTAAAGCAAAACCAGAAGCTATAAAAAGCCGCTCCACTTTTGTTCGATTTGACAATGTTTTCTTCTTCGTTGTAAGTCATAAACGACATTCTACCTTCCGGAAATAAAAAACTAACTTCTTCATCGTGCTTACATAAATAATTAACTGCAAATTGATTATTAAAAAATTGTGTTCCTTGTAAAATGATAAACGGCTTATTGAAACTAAATAATCTTTTTAATAACTTTGTTCTACCGCTAAATGGGGGGTTAGAAATAATGACATCCCACGCTTCCGGCTCGAAGTGGTAAAAATTCATACCTTCGGCTAAGCTTGTGCGAATGAGCTTCTTAAACCCTTTGTTTTTAAACGATAGATATATGCGGCTAAACTCGGTATCAAACGGCAACCAGATTTTCGTATCAAGTGCGATAAGTTTATTATCAAGTAAAAAATCGACAAGTTTATCGGCTTCTGCACTTGTCGTGTAGCACTCATCTTTTGCTATTCGCATATCTTGATAAATATTACTCATCTTCTTTTTCGTTTTCTTTTTCTTTTTGGTTCAATAATTTCAACGATGTCGCTAAACGGAAACCATTCATCAAATGCAACAACGATATAATTAAGTTTTATATCCGCTACTTCGACTACTCTTCCGTTCTTTAAGAGGACAATGTCGCCTCCTGATAGTTTTAATTTCGTCATGTTGTTCCTCCAATCACTTGTTTATAACAAGTTACTTAAATCTTTCTTCTCTTTTCTTTTTGTATGGTGAATATAATATTCCATTGTTGTATTCATTGAAGCGTGGCCTAAATGAGCTTGCACTTCGCGGACGTCATAATTCTTATCAAACATTCGAGTTGCGAAAGAATGGCGTAAGCCATGCAATGTAATATGCGCTATGCCCGCTATTTCGATATGCCTATTAACAACACGACGAACCGTATTGCGTCCAATATGCTTATTTGAAACGCTTAAAAAGATAAACTCATCTTGGTTAATTGCACGTTCTTCAACATAAGCCTCAAGTTCGCGCATAAAAGTTTCTGGCAAATGAATTGTGCGTTCCATGCCAGTTTTTGTGCTTTCTTTATATTGCCCGAAACTATCGACTTGAGCGTCAATAAGAATCGTATTATTATCAAAGTTAACTTTATTTCGTTTAATTGCTTGCCACTCACCAACACGAAGCGCTCCATAAAACATTGTAAGAACGGGTATTCGCCATTCTGGACTTCCCTCTTCACTATCAAAAGCAGCGATAAACTTTCTTAAATCTTCTTCACCGTTAATAAAGAAATTTGTATGGTTTTTTTCTCTTCTGTTTTCTTTGATTGGTTCTAAAATATCAAGTATTTCATCGGCTAATTCTCGGTTCATGAAACGCCGCTTTTTCGCAAACTCAATGAGCTTACGCACGGACGTTAACTTGTTATTGATAGTTCTTGAAGACAAGCCTTGCGAAGTTAGGTTAATACGAAAGCGATCAACATTATGCATGGTAAAAGCTTTCTCACATTGTAAAGTGGGGCTAATAATCGGAAACAAATAATTTTTATAGGCTAATTGATAATTATAAAGCGTATTATTATCAATATTTTCGCTTCTTCTAACTTGGTAAAAGAATTCAATCAGTTCAGTTACTGTTATTGTGTCGCCGCCAGAATATGCTACTTTTCTTTTTTCTTTGTCTTTTTCAATTTCGTCATATTCAATTGACTTCATGTAGCGAATGCCAACACTAAAAGTCCATTCTTTGTTACGGATATTTATATTTTTCCATTCACCATTAAGTAATTTATACTTATAGTTGATGTAAAAGTTTTTTCTTTTATTGTCTCTAATAATTGCCATTTTGGTTCAATCT
>JALNWO010000134.1 GCA_023230825.1 Acholeplasmataceae bacterium | reverse complement strand
CCTTTGATTGCTTCTAGGGCTACCTCAGCCTTGAAGGCTGAACTGAATTTTCGACGATGTTTTTTCATAGGACGTAAAATTAATAAAGTTAATTTATCTGTCCAGTTTTTCTAGACCAGCTCAGAAATCCCCGCTCCAAATCATTTGGCAGGTTTATTCTCAGGAGGAGGAGTTAATACAATGTTCAATAGTAATATGCTATCAAATTCAGATTTTTTTACTGGAGCATTTCCTTCTGAATATGGGAACGCCCTTTCTGGAGTTTTTGATATCAACTTAAGAACGGGAAACAATACAAAGAGAGAGTATGTAATTCAACTAGGTTCGTATGGAGTTGATTTTGGAGCAGAAGGTCCGTTTACCAAGGGAAAGAAGGCTTCCTATTTATTTAATTACCGGTATTCAACGTATGGTTTATTACAAGACCTGCTTCCTCAGGTTACAGGATTACCCTCATACTCAGATTTGTCTTTAAAATTAAACTTTCCTACGAAAAATGCAGGAGTGTTTTCTTTCTGGAGTATTAATGGGATGGGCAGCATACACTATGTAAATGAAAAAGATACTTCAAAATGGGAGACAAACTATGATAGCTACGATTATGATATTCACTACAATTTAACCGCCTCAGGACTTAATCACAGAACGACAATTGGAAACAGCTCATATCTTTTCTCATCTGTTTCATTTTCTGCTACAGAGTATATAAATAGAAACACCTATTTTAAACCTGATCTAAAAGAAATACCTGTTTCTGACCAAAATGAGGTTGATTACAAATACAGTTTTTCAAGCTTTTTGAACCATAAATTCAATAACAGACATACAAACAAAACGGGATTAATAGTCAATAGAATACAGTATAAATACGATGTTGCAGCGAATACGGATGTTGCTGATAATGATAGGTTAGATTTTTTTGTCAAAAGCAGTGATTTCGCTTATCATTATCAGTTTTATTCCCAATCAAAAATTAAACTGACCAAGAATATTGACATAAATTCCGGATTGCATTTCTTGTTGTTAACTACAAATAACGAAGTTAATATAGAACCCAGAATTGGCATTAATTTGCAACTTACAGAAAAAAACAGGTTCAGTTTTGCTTATGGCAAACACAGTAAGATAGAGCCTTTGAGAATTTATCTAATGGAAATAAAGACTGACTCCGGTTTTGAAATATTAAATAAGAATCTGAATCTTACCAAAGCACATCATTTTATCCTTGGATATGATTGGAAAATAACGCAGGATTTACATTTGAGATTCGAACCATACTATCAGAAATTATTTGATGTTCCTGTAATCCAGGATAGTTCTTTCTCAATGATAAATTATGATAACGAAATGTATTTTTCATCTCAACTATTCAGTAAGGGAAAAGGTACAAATATTGGTATTGATATTACTTTGGAACGTTTTATGAAAAATGGCTATTATTATCTGTTGACAACTTCGTTGTTTGATTCAAAATATATAGGTGGTGATGGAGTTGAAAGAAACACAAGATACAATCAAAATCTTGTACTCAATATACTGGGAGGT
Organism: Acholeplasmataceae bacterium; assembly: GCA_023230825.1. Taxonomy (GTDB): domain Bacteria; phylum Bacillota_I; class Bacilli_A; order Acholeplasmatales; family Acholeplasmataceae; genus Mariniplasma. Next base: position 2,772 of record JALNWO010000134.1, on the reverse strand, counting down.
AAAGAATGGCAAACTAAAAAAAATAATACGTTTAGTTTAAATGGGAAATTTACTATATTGGGGGGTAGAAGATATGCACCTATTGATGTTGAAAAATCAATTAGCAGCCAATTTGTTGTTTATGATAATTCAAGGGTTTTTGAAGTACAAGCACCTACAAACTATTATGTTGATATTTCAATGAACTATACTATTAATAAATCAAAATGGTCTCATTCCATTATTCTTCAAATCAAAAACCTGCTTTTGCAAAAAGAGCTTTTAGGTCACGCATATAATTTCAGATCCAATTCTATTGAACCCTATGAACTAACAATTATGTTTCCGTATATTAGCTACAAAATATTTTTCTAAGGACTGAACAAAAACAAAACCGTCATACAAAAACTTTGGTTCTACTCCAAATGTCGTGAAAAGGTTTAATTTTGGGAGATGGATTTTATGAAAGATTTCTTCAAATTGCTATTCGGTTCTGGTGATCAATGGGTTGTATCCAATATCGAAAGCAATCATAAGACTAGATATTTTGGTTTATTTGAGATCATTATAGTAGTATTATGTGTGAACACTTACCAAAGATTTGGTGTCATACCTTGCGATAACCTAAAGTAGAAATAAAGTGATTTATTGATTATGAACAAAACATTATTATTTGGACTATTAATAATTTTTACAAATTGTAAGATATTAATTGCGCAAACAGTTGATTTATCTTCTGTTGATGAATTTTTTAAAGTAACATCCATATTAAAAGCTGGAAAATCAGTTACAAATGAGCAATGGGATAGTTTTGACAATTCAGCCGCATACAGGAAATATGCTTTAAGAGAAAACCAGACTTTCATTGAAATTATTAAATCCTCATTAAATATTGCTTATGGAAAAGATTCAATAAATGAAAGGAATAATATTTTGAATATTACAAAAGAAGAAATGATTAAAAACACCACTATGTTGTTGAAAAAACGCATTTTAATCAATTATATAGAAGTAGATAATCATTATGACTCAATTCTGATATTCAGACAAACATTTGATTTTAATGCTCTGATTGAAAACGCAAAACAAAGATTAAGTTCTTTTATCGGGATGCAAATAGATTCAACAACTAAACTTAAGCCTATATATTTCTTTTTTGTTGATGCAGATGGCGGAGCTAAAGATGATGGATTATATATTGACTTTAATTTATTTTTTAAACAAACTGATAAACAACGGATTAATTTTCTGGCTCATGAATTTTTTCATGATTTCAGGGAAAAATTTGAAAATCATGACTTTAACTACAAATGTGATTTATATTATATACTTGATATGATCCAAAATGAAGGTATTGCAGACATGATAGATAAATCGGAAGGATATAAAAAGTATTTTTCTGATGTAGGTGAATCCGATGAAATGGTGGAAATATGGGTGAATTTATATAATCAGGCTCCATCAGATTTAGAAAAACTACAAAATGAAATTGTAAAATATGCCAGAAAGGAAATATCTGAAACTGAAATGATTGATGAACTTATAGAAATTGTTAAGTTTAACGGTCATCATATAGGATTTTATATGGCAAACCAAATTTTGGATGCCGGATACGAAAGTGAAATGCTGGATACTTTCTATAACCCATATTGGTTTTATGTTCTTTACAATAAGTCTGCTAAACTGTTGAATCTTTTTCAGTTGAGTGATGAATTTATGGATTATCTAAGGAGCATAACAAAAGGATACTACCACTAATGAACTATAATATACATCAAAAATATAGGTCATTGCCTACCTTAGCATAGTCTGTATCAGAACCATTGATGTAAATACTTTCTTTTAAATTAATTCAAGGCCGGATTCTCTTATTCGTTACCTGAAATGAACCAGTTCTGATGCTTCCCAAGGAACACAGGGTATAAAAGCTCTCTCGGCACAAAAGTATTGGGAGTAATTGTTTTCACTCCTCTGTTCCAATGCACTCTCATCCGATATATTACGGATAGGTTTAAGCAGCAATAGACCAACCATCAACCGGATGGGTTTGGCAGGACGACTTTTATCCTGATAATACAAAGGCAAGAATGCTTGTTCAAAGATATTCCAATCTGCTTTGTTTGCTAAAGTGAACAAGGGAGGTTTGTGATTAAGTCTCTTGGAGCTACGCTGAAAAATCCGGTGGAAGCGTTGAGGTATGAATGAGCAATTGACAGTTGATAATGGACAGTTGATAATGGACAAGATTTATTAGTAATGCGATGCCCTGAGCTTGAGGTCCCTGAGCCTGTCGAAGGGCCGAAAGGTACAATTTGCTGGCATACGGTCTTCTGCGCTTTGCTTTAGTTAGTGAAAGATGCTTGAAGATACACAACAAAGGTCGTACTCCCCTGTCTGGAGTTAACTTCGATTTTTCCGCCGTGGTTTCGGATGATCTGTCGTGTAAGGCTTAGGCCTATACCGGATCCGTTCTTACGGGTTGAGAAGAATGGCACAAAGATTTGGTCTATAATTTCGGCAGGAATACCGTGTCCGTTGTCGGTGATCAACACACGGCAATACCCATCTACTCCCGAAACTGCTTGTACTGAGATACAGGCATCCGATACTGATTCAACGGCTTGCATGGCATTTTTGATCAGGTTGATAAGTGCCTGCGACAACTGCACCTCATCGCCTTCAATGCAAAGCTCAGGCTCTATCTGCAAAATGAAATCGATGGGATTCGTCTGAGCTTCAGCCTTTAGTAACGATATCAGCTTCTCTATAAAAGTGTGAAGCATAATAGGTTTG
>JALNWO010000133.1 GCA_023230825.1 Acholeplasmataceae bacterium | reverse complement strand
TGGGTCAAAGAGTTTGCCGATAACAAAGGTGATGCAAACTATGAAATTGTTGATATTAGAGATTACCATTTACCTTTATTAGGTGAACCAGGAGACACATCGGGTGTTAAAAAATGGAATGATAAGATAGCGTCATTAGATGGCTATATCTTCATTACATCTGAATATAACCATGGGATGGCAGCTTCTTTAAAAAACGCCCTTGATTATGATTACGTCAATTGGAATAACAAAGCCGCAGGTATTGTTTCATATGGATCTGCCGGTGGTGCAAGATCAGCTGAACAATTGAGAAATGTTTTATCAGAATTACAAATTGCTCATGTTAGAACTCAAGTTTTACTTTCCACTTTCATCGATTTTGAAAAAGGAACAACCTTTAAACCAAAAGAATATCATGCGACAAATTTAACAACGCTTTTAGACCAGTTAAATGCCTGGGGTAAAGCATTAAAAACATTACGATAAGCACCGTTTTGGTGCTTTTCTTTTTACATCTTTAGTGCTATAATCGTATTGGGTGTGATATTGTGACAAAAGATGCACGAAAACGACATTTAATTTTGCATGATCCAAACATTTATAAAGGGCTCTTAGTCTTAGCGATTCCTTTAATGTTTAACAATTTAATTAAAACAATTCACGATATCGTAGATATGTATTTCGTAAGTAATATACCGGGGTATTCAACAGAAGCCATCAACGCTATTTCTTTAACCTTCCCGGTCTTTTTTACGTTTTTATCACTGGGGATTGGAATCAGTGCAGCTGGGACAGCGCTCATTAGTCAATATTTAGGATCAGAGCAAATGCATGACGCAAAAAAGTATGCTGGTAACCTAACAATTATTTCTTTTGTTATTGGGGTTATCCTAATGGTGAGTGTTTACTTTTTAGCTGAACCGATTATGCGTTTTATGGGGACTGAAGGATATGTTTTAGAAAACAGTGTGAAGTATTTACAAATTCGTACGTTTGAACTTCCTTTTGTCTTTTTATTTTTTGCCTTTACGGCAATCCGCCAATCAAGTGGCGATACGATGACACCAGTTATTTACGGTGTTATTACGCTTATTTTTAATATTATTTTATCACCGATCTTTATTTCAGTTTTAGGCTTTGGAGTCGCTGGTGCAGGGATTTCGACTTTAATTGCGAATGTCGCAATTGTCCCAGTCATTATCTACCAACTATATAAATCCAAAACGGGTGTCGTTCTTGATCGTCACAATTTAAAAGTTGACCGTTCAGCAGCTAAAAAAATTGTTGTTTATGCCATCCCGGCATCACTGGGTCAGTCTGTGACATCGATTGGTTTTATTATTTCAAACTCAATTATTATTACTTACGGGATTCAAACGGTTGCGGCTTTTAGTGTTGGTAACCGCATCAACAGTTTAATTCTTCATCCGGTGATGGCGATTGGCGGAGTTTTATCCGCTTATTTAGGGCAAAACATTGGCAATAGAAATCCAAGTAGAGCCCGTGAAGCATTTAAAAAATCGATGATTTTATCTGCTGGATTGATGGCAATTGGTGGCTTGCTTTTAATGTTGGTTCGTGAGCCTGTCACAAGCATCTTTATTAAAGATGATCCTGTTGCTTTAAGATTAACAGTTGAATATTTGTTTTACGTTATTATTAGTCTTCCTTTCATGGGGATTTTCCAAAACTTTGTCGGGACCTTTAATGGGACTGGAGACACAAGATACACCTTTATTTTTACAATTACACGTCTCTGGTTATTCCGGATCCCTCTCATTCTTTTATTTAAAAACTATACCAATATGGGCAGTACCGGCATTTGGATTGCGATGTTAATTAGTAATGTAGTGATCCTGTTTTTAGGCATGTATTTATATAAGAAAATTGATTTCATGCCTAAGGTCGAATTAACAAAACTAAAAGCTGCTAAATAGCATCTTATTTATAAAGTTTTTAAGGCAGCCAAAAAACACTTTTTTTATGTAAAGGCTTACATTTTTCATGTTATAATAAAAGAAAACAATTGAGTTGATTTCATGTACATCATTCAAGACAAAAAAGTTTTGGCGAAAGACATTTTTTGGATGCAAGTTTTCGCGCCTGACGTTGTTAAACATGCACAGGCCGGACAATTCGTCATGTTACGCGTTCATGAGCTTGGCGAACGTATCCCTTTAACGATTGCGGACATCGATCAAAAGCATAAAACGATCGGTATCCTTTTTCAAGTTGTCGGCAAGACAACAGCCCTTTTAAGTGAACTTGAAGTGGGAGAAGCGATCTTAGATTTTGCGGGTCCTCTCGGTGAGGCAACGAAAATTGCAGGGTTAAAAAATGTCATTGTTGTGATGGGTGGTATTGGCACAGCCATTGGTTATCCGTTATGTCGAGCATTGCAAAATCAAGGGACAAAGATAACAGTTATTGCGGGGTTTAAAAATGCCGAACGAATGATATTACATGATGAGCTTGTTGAAGTAGCTCATGAGATTATTTTTACAACGGATGATGGTTCTTATGGAGAAAAAGGATTTGTTACACAATCCCTAGATCAACTACTATCAAAATCAGATGAATATGAGCATGTTTTCGCAGTCGGTCCCATCCTAATGATGAAAGCCGTGAGTGAAGTAACGAGAACTTTTGCAATTCCGACAACCGTCAGTTTAAATCCCATTATGGTTGATGGTACTGGCATGTGTGGTGGTTGCCGCGTTAAAGTTGGTGAAGAAACAAAGTTTGCTTGTGTTCATGGTCCCGATTTTGATGGTCACTTAGTTGATTTTGATTTACTACATAAACGCAATCAAATGTATCGTGATCAAGAAACCAAAGATTTACTAGAAGTAAGGGGGAGGCAGCGTGAATAAAGCGCTCGTAAAAACAGCAGTTTCCCATTTAGATCCTCAAACTAGAGTCACTCATTTTGATGAAGTACAATGTCCTTACACAATTGATGAAGCGATTTTGGAAGCGAATCGTTGTTTGGAATGTAAGCACCAGCCATGTGTTGCAGGTTGTCCAGTTGAAATTGATATTCCTGGATTCATCCGTGAAATCAAAAAGGAAAATTTTGAAAATGCGTATCAAATTATTCGTAAAGACAGTTTATTACCAGCGGTTTGTGGGCGCGTTTGTCCCCAGGAAAACCAATGTGAAAAATATTGTGTCAGGGCCATCAAAGGCGAAAGTGTTGCCATTGGTCGTTTAGAACGTTTTGTAGCAGATCATCATTATGCACATGGACCAGAGGAAACTCATAAACCAATTCTCGATAAGGATGCTAAAATCGCCATTGTCGGTAGTGGTCCTGCGGGACTCTCCTGTGCAGATACACTGATACAACTCGGTTATCCAGTTACAATCTTTGAGGCACTACATCAACCGGGTGGCGTTTTAATTTATGGCATCCCAGAGTTTCGGTTACCAAACCGAGTCGTTGAACAAGAAATTGACGATTTAAAAGCACGAGGTGCTGAAATAAAGTTAAACACTTTAATTGGGAAAACCATATACTTAGAAGATTTATTTGCCCAAAACTATGAAGCGATCTTTTTAGGGACTGGTGCAGGGTTGCCTCGCTTTTTAAATGTTCCAGGTGAACATTTAAATGGTGTCTATTCTGCTAATGAATTTTTAACCCGAGTGAATTTAATGAGTGCCTACCAAAAGGAGGCGGACACACCGATTTATCGTGGTCAAATAGTCTCTGTCGTTGGGGGTGGTAATGTCGCTATGGATGCAGCACGATCAGCACTTCGATTAGGGGCAAAAGAAGTTCATTTAATTTACCGTCGTTCTCTAACGGAGTTGCCTGCACGTCTAGAAGAAGTTCATCATGCTCAAGAAGAAGGAATTATTTTTAATTTACTTACTAACCCCCTAAACATTTTAGGTGATGACAAAGGTTTCGTGAAGGCAATTGAATTGATTAAAATGGAATTGTCAGAAAAAGATGCCTCGGGGCGAAGACGGCCCATACCAAAAGCTGGTTCTGAATTCATTTTAGAAACTGACGTGGTCATCGTTGCCGTTGGGACAACACCCAATCCCATCATTTCGCAAACAAGTCCAACCTTAGAAATAACCGATTATGGTTGTATCTTAACCAAAAATGAAGCTGGATTGACTACGTATCCAAACGTGTATGCGGGTGGAGATGCAGTCACTGGCTCAGCAACAGTCATCGAGGCGATGGGGGCGGGGAAACAAGCCGCTTTGGAAATCGATCGAGTCTTAAACTCATAAAGAAAGGAATTTATTCATGCGTATCGAAAAACATCCGATTTTAAGTTTCACCGAAAAGAAAGACATCCCCTTTACGTTTGAAGGTCAAGAAGTGATGGGTAAAGAAGGCGATACAATCGCCTC
>JALNWO010000132.1 GCA_023230825.1 Acholeplasmataceae bacterium | reverse complement strand
TTTGAAAGTTTGACAGCGAAAGTCATACTTCCTTTTCGCTTTAACTCGATTTTTTTTATCATTTAAATGCATTAATTTCCGTAAGAAAAAACCAAACGTTTGGAATAAAATTTTGTACAACGGTTTGGCGCTTGGCGCAGTGGCGGATTTCGGAGCACAAAACTGTCAATACACCACAAAAGTTGATGAGAGGTAGAATGTTCAATTAACCACGTCACCCGCCATTGAGCCAAACGCCTGTTACCAGCAGATTTTTTACTTGTATTTGTCATAGTCAGGGTCATTAAATACTTCTTCGTGATAATATTTTTCTATGTCCTTTATTTGTTCAATTCTTGAATGATTGTTAAAGAAAAAAGTCTTGTCTGCCTGAATAAAGTCCATTGCAACAATTGAAGTCCAACTAGCATAAGCTAAACAATTGCTAAGGAGTTTAATAAAATGTCCTCTATTCACAATTTGTCTTTGTTCTACTGGTCTTGACTTTCTTTCTGCAATAATATTTATTCCTGTTTCGTCACCGTGTGCAATATGACTGCACATTCTGTATTCGTGGGCTAATCCAATCATCATTTCAAAGGTTTGTCCTTTGTAGTCTTTAATCAAACTAAATAGCATTTCAGAGAATGACCATTTTTGCTCTAATGCTTTTCTGTCTTTTCTATTCCATTTGTTTTTAAGTTCTTCCTCCTCTGTGTCGGTAAGAATAACAGATAAGTGAGCCAATTGAGAAAGCTTGTCTGGAAAATGATTTAAATGTTTCTTCGAATGCTCTGAGTGTTTAAGCGAGTTGATTTCCCACAAGTCATTCCAAAATTCTTTTAATCTTTTTTGCTTTTCCTCGTCAGTTGGGGCATACACAATAAAATTTAATTTTATCAACGCTTCAAGAACTGAACGGTCTATTATGTCAGCATCCCAGAGTTTATCGTTCATAGTTAAAAACCACACTGCTGAAAGTCTGTCATCAATGAATTTTACTAGTTGATAAATAGATTTTGATTTTGAAATGTCATTATCAAGTCGAGAGAATAACTCACGATTATTTGCGTCAATACAATCGAAGTATTGTTTTACAATGGTGAGTTTGTCTTCTTCCCAATTCATAGTGCGATTTAAAAAAGGTTATGACCAGCATATTCTGTTCCTTTATCAAATAGATATTTGATAAATCTATCTAATGCAATTTTTTTGACAGATTTCAGAAATTCAGTAACCTTATTTGTTGAAGGCTTAACTTTTTCAACTGAATTGTTCTTCATTCTTTCAATATAATTCTCAATTATGGTGTATAATTCTTCAAATGCGAATAGAATGTTCGATTGTTCTAGCTCAACGATTTCAACATTGGTCACTTCTCTGTCAACTACGTTGAAGAATAATACAAAAGGCAGTTTTGATTTGGTCTCTATTTCAAAAGCTCCTAAAAAAATGTCATTAAAGGCTCTTATCATTTTCTTATTGTCGGAATGGATATAGAAAACCGAAAGGTCTTTTCCTGATAATCTGTCAAGTCTGGCGAAGCCGCCTTGATTTCTTAGAACTTCTTTGGTGGAGTCGTCTTGAAAGTCATAAAGTATAAAAGCAAATGATTTCGCTCTGCCATTCTCTAAATGCTCTTCACAAATCTCAATAAATCGTCTCAAAAAAGTGTCGAACGAATGTCCGATACCATTTCCTTGTCCTTGTTCAAATATTGGAACCATAGTCGTCTTTTAAATTTGCTATAACGGTTTTCAGCTTGGCGAAGACGGCATTTTTATTACATATCTTCAATCGAAGCGAAAGTTCCAAATTTAGCAAAAAACTATAAATCGGAGCGTTTCTTGCCGTTTTTGCCAAGATGTTACAGGCTGGCGTTCTTTATATGACCAATTCTAATGTATTTCTGACTTCAATCCACATTTAAAAGCTAAAAAAATAGGGTAGGAAAATAATTTTTCTTACTAAACTTTGCTTTCAAACTATCCACAATGTCATAAACCATTGGCACTAAATACACTGTTAATGCTAAGGATGAAAGTAACCCTCCGATAATTACCCACGCTAAACCATTTTTCCATTCTGCTGATGTTCCTGTACCTAATGCAATGGGCAACATTCCGATAGCCATTGATAAAGTAGTCATTAAAATTGGTCGCATTCTTCCCTTACTTGCTAAGACAATAGCTTCTTTATAGTGCTTTCCTTCTGCTTTCATTTGGTTGGTAAAATCCACAATTAAAATGGAGTTTTTGGTAACTAATCCCATTAACATAATTAAGCCAAGCAATGCAAATAGACTTAAATGGCTTAACGATAAATTGAGTGCCAAAAATGCACCAATAGCCGCAACTGGAATGGCAAATAATGCAACAAATGGATAAATATAACTGTCGTAAAGTGCCACCATTATTAAATAAATCAAGATAAATGAAATTAGCAAGACAGAACCCAATGCACCGAAACTATCATTTTGTCTTTTAACATCGCTTCCCCAAGTCATATCTATTCCGTCTGGTAAAGGATTTTTTTTTACATAAGCAACTACATCATCGGCTACCGTTCCTGACGGACGACCTAAAGCATCTGCGGTAAGCGTAACCGCTGGTTGACGGTCTTTTCTTTCTAATAGCGTGGGAGAGTTATCTTTCTCAATAGTAGCAACTTGCGATAATTCAATAGGTACACCCATTGGATTTATGATATTGAATTTCTTTATATCGTCCTCATTTTGACGACTGAATTTATCCAACCAAATACGAACAGGATATTCTACTCCGTCTTCGGTTAATGTTGCGTCATCATTTCCCGTAAATGCTGTTCGCAGATTCATTCCAAGATAGGCAGTATTTAATCCTAATCGTTGCATTTTGTCTTTATCAGGAATGATTTTAAGTTCTGGACTTCCTGCTTCTACTGATAAACGTACATTATCTGCTCCGGGTATTTTTTCAATGATGTGTTTCAAGTCATTACCTGCTTGCATTACTTGGTCTAAGTCGCTTCCACTTAATGTGATTTCAATAGGTGCTGTTCGAGGAATTAAACCTAATCCCATTATAGAAAAATTAATCCCCGAAAAATCTTTTTCTAAGTTAGTTCGTAAATCTCTCATAAAAGCTTCTGTGGAAATATTTCGAATATCTTCCTTAGACTTTAGTTGAACCGTAAATTCCGTTTTATTCGCAGAACCAACTCCTAAACTTCCCATTCCTGTACTTGGTCCACCAACATTACTAAAGACAGATTCAACTTCGGGCTGTTGTAAAATATAGTTTTCTATTTTTTCCGAAACTATATTGTTTTGTTCTAATGAAATGTTTTTGTCAAATTCTAATGCCATTCTAAACTTTCCTTGGTCTCCTGTGGCAATTAATTCTTTTCCAATAATTCCCTGTTTCATCATTACTCCTGTTCCCGCAAATAGTAACAAAACAATGCTCGTAAAGATGAGTTTATGACGTAAAACCCACTTTAAAGAATTGCCATACCAATTAATAAAACGATCCAACAGTTTTTCAAACCAAAGTAAAAAGCGGTTAAAGAAATTGGTGGGTTGTAAATTGTCTTTTTCTCCAATGCGTGAAGCTAACCAAGGAGTTAATGTAAAACCGACCAACAAACTGGTTAAAACAGTTACGATAATTACTACAGAAAACTGTTTGAGCATATCCGCTACAAAAACCTGTAAAAATAGAATAGGAACAAAAACGACCACATCCACCAAAGTAATTGAAACAGCTGAAAATCCAATCTCCATTCTGCCCTCCAAGGATGCTTTTCGCTTTTCTTTCCCCATATCCAAATGGCGTTGAATGTTTTCTAAAACTACGGTGGCATCATCTACTAAAACCCCGATTACTAATGACATTGCCAAAAGCGTCATTAAGTTTAGTGTATAACCTAAAAGCCACATTGTTCCAAATGCTGTAACCAATGAGGTCGGAATAGCTACCGCAACTATTAATGCGTTTCGGTAACTTCTTAGGAACAATAACATCACAAAAGAAACCAAGATAACAGCTAAAATTAAGTCGATAACTACTGAATTAACAGCAGAAATTGTATTATCGGTGCTATCATCAGTAACCACAAATTGGACTTCTGAATTCGCATTGTGTTTTTCAATGCTCTGAAACTTTTCTTTTATCAGTGAAGAAACATCTACTGCATTGGCATCTCCTTGTTTTTTAATCATTAATCCAATTCCTGTTTTTCCGTTAAAACGGCTATAAGAAGAAATTTCTTTAGTACCATCGATGACTTCTGCAACATCTTTTACATAAACAGGGCTATTTGGGAAAGGCATTGCAACTTGTACATTTTTAATCGCAGTAATGTCATTGTATTTCCCAACTAAACGAACAGAATTACTTTCTGTATCTGTTTGAACTTTCCCTGCTGGCAAATCTATTCCTGAGCGA
>JALNWO010000131.1 GCA_023230825.1 Acholeplasmataceae bacterium | reverse complement strand
TTGATAATTCTTCGGCAATTGCTAAACCAATAACACCAGCTCCTATTATCGTAACTTTTGCTTCCAAATTTTCCGTTGTATTGTTTTTTTCTTGTATAATTTATACGTTTTAACCCAAATTATGCAATATTAAGCTGCTTAAGCCGGTTAAAGTAATGTTGGATGGATTCGTAGAAACCCTTTTTTCTTTTTGAAATCGCTTGCCTAAGAGTTTTTATTTTATTGAAAATGTTTATGTCAATCATGCGCATCAGAGAATATGGATCTTTTTCGCTGTGTACATGTTTGGGAGTTGAAAGATTGAGCACATAATCCTACTATCCATCAGCATACCAAAACGTATCATACAAATCCAATCCAACATCTAGCGAAAAAGTCTGAAAGTAATATGAAATCTATCTAAATGTGTTGCGAATATCTCGTAGAAACTCAACAAGATTATTCTAGCTGATATCTACCACATGCAATTTCTTTGGATTCCGCTTGAAAATCTCCTTAACAATGGCTTGCCCAATTGAACCGGCACCACCAATCACAAGAAAACGTGAAGCTTGCACGGTCTCAGATAATTGCTATTCGTGTTTGGCGATGATGTCTTCGGTGAAGAGTTCAGAAGTGCGGCCGATGAGGGAGAGGATGTTCATAAGTTTATTTTGTAATGCTAATTTACATACCAATCATAAATCCTCACAATTCCTTCTTCGATATCTACCTGTTGTTTCCATCCCAATTGATTTAATTTTGACGGGTCGGTGAGTTTTCTAAGCGTTCCGTCCGGTTTTGAGGTATTGAAAAAAAGTTCACTGCGAAAGCCGACAATTTGTTTGACGAGTTCGGCCAGATGTTTGATGGAAATTTCTTTGCCTGTGCCAATGTTGATGTGTGTATTACGGATTTCAGGTTGAGATTGAGGAATGAGGTCGTTGAAGTTGACGTTTTCCATGATGAAGACGCAGGCATCTGCCATGTCCTCAGACCATAGAAATTCTCGCTTAGGAGTACCACTACCCCAAACTTCAACTTGTACTTCCTTTGAAATTTCATTTTGTACGCTAATACCATATTTATTTAAGATAGTGAGGATTTCATTCTCTGTGCTTATTCCAGTAATTCCTTCGATAGGTCTTTTATTGAGATCGGCTCGTATGGCCTGCCAATTGTTTTCTTCAAGGCATTTACCAAGATGGATCTTGCGTATGAGTGCTGGTAGTACATGACTTTTTTCTAAGTCAAAGTTATCGTTTGGGCCATATAAGTTGGTAGGCATTACCGAAAGAAAGTTAGTATCGTATTGTATATTATAACTTTCACACATCTTAATGCCGGCTATCTTTGCGATAGCGTATGGCTCATTAGTGTACTCCAAAGGTCCTGTAAGAAGGTATTCTTCTTTTATGGGCTGATGGCTTTCACGAGGATAAATACAGGTGCTACCAAGGAAGAGAAGCTTTTTAACCCCGCTGAGGTAGGACTGATGGATGACATTGGTTTGAATCATCAGATTATCATAAATGAATTCACCCCTATATGTGTTGTTGGCAATGATCCCACCTACCTTTGCAGCAGCCAGGAATACATATTCCGGCTTAGCCCAATCGAAAAATGACTGAACAGCCATTGGATTTCTTAGATCAAGTTCCTTTGAGGGTTTTCCGATGATGTTTTGATATCCTTTGCGTTGTAGTTTTTTCATAATGGCAGAACCTACCAACCCATTATGTCCTGCAATATAAATTTTAGCATTCTTATCCATATTTTTTATATCAACTCGAATTTGATTTTAAAAATTTAATCTTTTCAATGAATGAGTACCGATTATAAATATATTATTTGTATGTATTAGCTTTTTTTAATTCACTACTATTTTACTCATAATAGTTCATCGTACGGAAACCACCTTCTCTGAGGTATGCATCTTTCTTCATTAAAGTAATGTCTGAAAGCGTCATATCTTCAATCAATCCTTTTAAATCATATTCGGGTATCCATCCTAGCTTAGCACGAGCCTTTCCGGCATCGCCTATTAAAAGGTCCACTTCTGTTGGTCTGAAATATCGTGGATCCACAGCAACTAAAAAAGATGCCTTATTTCTATTTTTCAGGTACTTTAAATATTTTTCTCCTACTGTAGCTTTAAATTTTCCTTCATCAATGCTATGAAGAAAACCTTTTTCATCAACCCCAGTTCCTTCGAATGAAATTTCCAATCCAACTTCGGCGAAGGCCATTTTGACAAACTGTCTCACGGGAGTCGTAATTCCTGTTGCAATAACCCAATCTTCAGCCTGCGGTGCTTGCAAAATCATCCACATCATTCTGACATAATCTTTTGCATGACCCCAGTCACGTTGAGAATCTAAGTTTCCAAGGTAAAGGGTATCTTGCATCCCTAAGGCAATTTTTGCAACGGCCCGCGTGATTTTACGTGTAACAAAAGTTTCGCCTCGTATAGGTGATTCATGATTAAATAGTATTCCATTACAAGCGTACATATTATATGCTTCACGATAGTTGACTGTAATCCAGTAGGCATACAATTTCGCGACGGCATAGGGCGATCTTGGGTAAAATGGTGTTTTCTCGTTTTGAGGTACTTCCTGCACCAAACCATAAAGCTCGGAAGAGGATGCTTGATAGATACGTGTTTTATTGTGTAATCCCAAGATTCGAACGGCTTCTAAAATACGTAGTGTTCCAATTCCATCTGCATTTGCTGTGTATTCGGGTGTCTCAAATGAAACCTGAACATGGCTCATTGCCGCTAGATTGTAAATCTCATCTGGTTGTATCTCTTGTATCAGACGAATCAGATTGGTTGAATCTGTTAAATCACCATAATGAAGAATAAAATTAGCATCCTGTACGTGTGGATCCTGATAGATATGGTCAATGCGGTCGGTATTGAACAAAGAAGAGCGGCGCTTAAGCCCATGAACTTTATAGCCTTTTTTAAGTAGGAACTCGCTTAAGTATGCCCCGTCTTGCCCGGTTACGCCAGTGATTAAAGCTGTTTTCATTTATATGGTTTTGTTATAATTTTGTTGAGCAATAAGAGTTATTTTAACCGTTATCCCGGTAGCTATCGTGATCAGGACTGTAGTTAAATTCACCAATCTGTTTTTCAATTCTTCGTTCTGTTGAGAAATCTATCTCCTATGTAAATTTGATATATGTGCGAAGTTTGTATCAGAATGTATCAGCATAAAAGATAAAGTCATTCCAATATTTCATATATGATTAAATCTTTAAAATATATTGTACCTGTGCAGTTTTGTAGGCCTAAATATAATCGAATGTTTTTTGCGTTTTCTGGTATTTTAAATACGAAATGCCCAAGGCCTGTATTATCTATATCAGTTGACCCATCTTCTCGGGCATAATAAGTATCCCAATCTTTTGTATATACTAATCCTTGTACTGCTGGATAGACAAATGTTTCGTCAACCTGATATTCTATTGCTAACTGCCCGATATCGTATTTATTTTCACCCTTTTGAATGTTTTCTACTTTGATTTTGCATTCTAACTTGAGATTCTTTCCTTTGTAACTATTATCTAAATAATACTCAATAAAAGAGATTTGTGGTTGTTTATTACTGATTTTTAAAACTTTACCATAAGTACTATCATTGTAGCCCATCATGTTTTTTGTTCCAGCTACCTCTAACCATTTATTCTCTAATGCTTCTTCAGAAAATGTTTCTTGGAATAGAACTCTTTGTTTTATTGTTTCTTCTCCATCATATTCTACTTCAGATAAAAACTCCTTTGTAACATTTGTAACATTTTCCTTTTTTTCTGTTTTAGTATTAGTCTGTTTTTTGATGTTCAAATCAAAATCTGTTTTATTAGATATTTTCTTGACACTTTCTTTCAGATCTGGCGTGCCACTGTAATTTCGTATTTGAGCTAGGTTTTCTTGTTGGGTAGGGTTTACTTTTTTAGCAAAGTTTTCTTCTTGTGCATATGTAGTTGTAAATAAACTACAAAGTGCTACACTTACTATTATTATTATTGTTTTCATTTTTAGTGTTATTTTTATTAATTGAAGAATTCATTGACTTTATTAGTGCACTTACATCTTTATTGGGTTGATTTTTAAAAGATTCAGTACACACGTATCGCTTTAATTCATATTTTATTCCATTGCTTATTAATTCGTTATCTGCTATTTTGTTTTCATAAACAACTGCTATTAAATAGTATGTGTTAAATAAATAATTTGATGCATCAATATATTCTATTGAATTTCTATCAAATTCTTTGGTGTGTACAATTGCAGTACTTTGATAAAATTCTTTATTATAAAATCTATTCAATGCATCAATTGCAAATATTCGGTAATTATTCTCCTTAATTGCAGAATATTGACTTGCTGCAAAGCCAATTCCTAAGATAACAGCAATATTTGCAAATATGTTAAATA
>JALNWO010000130.1 GCA_023230825.1 Acholeplasmataceae bacterium | reverse complement strand
TCCAATATTCCGTCAGTGCCGGACCCCCCATAACACTGCTGAAAAAGAATATCAAACTCCTGTGCACATACAGAAATACTAATAAGCAATAGGGGCATTATAAGGAAAAGCCTTTTCATGATTTTATCATTTTTAAGAACAGGTATAGCCGGCTGTGAGCCGGCTATACCTGATGGTTTTTAAATTTTATTTTATAAGTACTAGCTTTCCAGTTTTAATACTGCCTCCGGCTTTCACACTGTAATAATACGTGCCGGGCTGCAATTGACGGGTATCCCACACATACTAGCCCTTTGACTGGCTGAGTTGTGCTTGGTGTATCGTCTTGCCGGCAGCATCGTAAATCTCCAATACAGCCTGAGACTTTTCATCTGAAAGGGTATAACCAAAGCTTACCCAACTGTTAGCCGGATTGGGGCGAACGTCTAATGAAGGTGCCAAAAGCGTTTGAACATTCTTGTCACTTATTGCTTGGGTCTTCAATTCGTCATCAAAAATTGCAGGGCAGTCACAATATTCATAATCGCCTATAAAAGCCAGAATATTGCGAGCCTGTGTTCCAGCCAATCCTTGGCTTTCATCCATTAGATTGAAGAGCAATGACTTTTCAGAGGGTTCCAAATCAAAGATTGAACGGCCTTCCGACCATATATCTGCCTGCAATTGTTTCAGACTCACAAAACGGTTGTACTCTTCAAGCTCTTCGCCTGTGAGCGAATACAACTGAGGAAGCATTGCTGCAAGGCTTAAAGCTTGTTCTGTTTTCCTTTCCTGCATAAACAATTCTACCAGTTGCATATCCATAGGTAAACTTTGGGCAGCAGCCAATAGATTGCGAATACCCTCTATATCTGAGCCATGATTGTGAACAAGGTCGTGTAGTAAAGCTCTATCAGCTCGGAATTGTTGCAGACCGTATTTCCCCATCTGACTTTGCAATATGGTCTTATAGGTGATATTATCACGCAGTCCTATAAGTACTTCAATCATCTCTTCAGGTAAAGGATTTGATTTAGTTTGCAGAAATTCAATCAGTTCTGCATCTTTAAGTTCATCAGGATTGGTACTAAGCAGCTCGAAAATAATACTTTCAGGCAATACATCCGTACGATCAGCAGCTTTTTTCAATACTTCCTTACTCAAATGCGGCGCACCACCCAAAAGCTGGGCGCGCAAATCCCACATATCTCCAGGCAAAGCTGTTTCCACAGCCGTCAACATAGAAGTAGTACTTCCACCGTCAACAAGGCTTGCGTATAGGGCGGATAAACTGTTTAAAGCCGCACGGCTTGAAGCTGATTGTTCCGCGAAATAGATTTGCTGATCAGGACTTAGTCCTAAGAGATCAGTCTGTCCCGAGCCACCACCAAAACTCGAAGGGCAACTATTGAAATTGACAATAAGTCGTTTCGTGGTATTGATGAAATACAAAGGTTCTTGATCCCGAGCGGACGAATAGTAATAATCTATATGATTAGTGGAATAGTTTGCAATATGTCGCGGAGACATAAAAACACCTGACATAAAAGAAAAGGTATTACCGGCAGGAATATTCAGACTACCTTGATGCCCTGCTATACCTTGTCCCGTAATATGGAAATCACAATAATTGTCCGTATTTTGATTGCATTGATATACAAGCCCTCTAAAAGAATTAGTTGCTAATATATTTTTTCCTTCGGCTAAGTTTCCTCGGTTAAGCCCGTTAAAGCTATTGCGGTAGATTTCGTTGACTACGGACGGATAATCTTCATTAAACACCCGAATACCAATGCTGCCTTCGCCGCTATTATCAGCTGCCAAACTAAAGTGATTCCCTTCTACCAAGTATCCGTTACATTCGCTCAACTCTATCCCAATACCAAAATCTGTAGTGCAGGTATGGTTTGTGAATTTGCCAATCTCAAATACACTATTGGTAATAGAAGCATTGTTTAGATTGTTGAGTTTTATTCCATAACCGCTATTGATAAACTGTGCGCTATCAACAAATATCGTACGAAGCGGCCCCGTTACCGATACCAATGCTTCAATAGCAGCATCAAAACCGATAAAACGGTTTAGCACAAGGTTTTGACATGGTATCATTTGATCACTGCACCAGGGGATCAGTTTGTAATTGGCATTAATGGAATAAATTCCTTTTCCTGGCGTATCTTCAAGGCTGCTCTGGAAAGTGTTGCCCTTGAATTGAACTCCGCTTACATCCCAAAGCGTAACGTGTGCATGGAATGGACTGTTTATTTGATAATTTTCATCTACTTCAAAAGTACAATTAGTAAAATAACTTACATTCCCATCATAAGCCAAAGTGTCCAACGGGTGGAAGTTCTGATAAGACATAAATTCCACAGACCGTCTGTTATTCCTGAACACAGCATCATTTGCTATAATGATACCGCCCGTTGTATTAAAGTCGCCCGGCTTCCATAAAGTTACGGCATTATGTGCATTTTCGATGACCGCGCCATTTTTTAAAATTAATTTACCTTGCGGATTAGGCTGCCCGGGTAAAGCATGTTGCGATGCATTACGGTTTCCCCAAACTTCAATGCCTTGCCAGGGATGGGCAAGACATTTGCTTCGTAACAAAGTATTATCAAGTATTAATCTTCCGCCCGGTTTAATAATAATCTTCGACTCTTCATGAAGCTTAATAGTACAATTTAGTATTAAAAGTTCTACTCCAGTTTCTATAACTAAATCACTATTAATTACAATATTATTACCAAATATCGGATTACCACTCCATATCGTATCGCTTGTAATAGATAATGGAACTTCCTCCTTAATATAAGGTCCAATAGTAATATTATCAAGAGCAATATTACTTTGTACACTCTTACCTGTAGTTGCAATAAATCGCATCTTGTTTACATTCGTAGGGAAGGCAACTTTACCTAAATGCCATTCATTACCTTGATCATCCATAACGCTCCAATTACTTGGTGACCAATTTAACCCATCGTCATAACTAAACTGTAACTCTAATTTCGTAGTATTTGGATTTCCCCATAAAGGTGTATGCATATGATAATAAAATTCTATTTGTCCTTCACAATATTTATCTAACTTTATGGGAGGACTTTCAATAATAAATTTATAATCAGGATAAAACCAAGGATCTGTTTCAGTATAAATATAAAAATCCCCATCTTGTGCAGCATCTGGTCCAGTATTGTCTGTTGGTGTCGGTCCTTGATGTCTCCACCAATCCCCATCATCTTCATTTGTTTGCACCCAATTATCCCATCCATTTTCAAAACTTGCAGTATAAGTGTTTATTATTGAACAAACCCCATATTCATTAATTGGTCCTAGGCTAGGGTTTGAATCATCACCATCTGGCTCGTCCGGGCAAGGTGGACAATGATCTGGTTTAGGACCAATACCCCAGAAATAGTATCCATCTCCATCTTTATCATAACAATTTATATCGCTTTCTGTCCTATTTAACGTTGTAACTTTCGGGTCAATCGTGTATATATTTGGATGCTTATCCTTCCAATGAATAATGTACTGAAATCCATTATTGAATTTTCCAGGCCCTTCCGATTGCTTATAAATCCAATAGGTAACACCATACCAATCAGTATGAATTGGCTCATTATTAATCCCAGTTATATGTAATGCATCTTCGTCAATCACACCCCAACCAACCAATAACATTGAATGTGATTGTGGTCCCCATGGATGTTCCATTGCCGAGGCATTTACCGGTCCATATTCCATTAAATAATTTCTCACATCAACATGACTATTGTGATCACGGCCGTGGTATTCATAATTATCAATCCAGACTCTTTCAGTTGGATTATCACAAAGATCATCACAATTCTCGAGCGAAGCAGAATATGGCAAACAATCCTCATCCGGCACACCTTCTTCCAAATAATGATTGTATGCCCTTTCAGGAATCCACGCCCCAATAGTATTTTCCTCACAAACAATATACTGTTCTGATAGATCTATATCAATATGCTCATTGTAATACAAATTAATCAGAGCCTCAACCTGAGCTGTTGGTCCAAAAGCCCAGCATGTTGCTGCCTCCCTGTAAATACCACCTAAGGCTGCACATTCAGCTGGGCCCACATTACACAAAAATTCATTGTTATACCAACAACCCAATCCTTGACAAACTACTGGAGTAATCCAACCTGTTCCATTTGGGTCATTATCATAATATGGAGACGTTTCATTATTCGCTCCATGCCTATTCCTCCAATCAAAATTATCGACATAACCATGATTCATGGTATGTTCACTATCTGGTCCAAACATAGAATAAAATCCTTTTGAATAGAACTCTAACCCAAAAGATTTGTAATTAGCACCCCACATTTTAGCTTTATCAGAATAAAACAAGCGAGAAAAATCTGTTTCCTCTGCCAACCAAATAAGATTATTATTTTCTATATAGTTTATTACTGATGAGAGCTTTTCGCTA
>JALNWO010000129.1 GCA_023230825.1 Acholeplasmataceae bacterium | reverse complement strand
GAAATCGAATTTCCTTTCATATCTTGAATTTTTAATTGAAAGGTAAAGTTGAATGTTTATCAGCAATTTACTACTTTTGGTACGTTAGAACACTCACCGAAGGTGTCGCTTGAACAAGGTATTGCCAAAAGCGGGGCTGAACGGCTAAGCTGAAAGTATGTACTACTATTCCGCCAAAAACGAATTTTATTCGTTTTTTATTTTTAAATTTAACTCATAAAAATTCGTTTTGGCTCGCCTCGGTGCAAAATCGAAACTTTCGGCTTCGATTTCCCCGCCTTCGGCAATACCCAAAACGTTGCCAGTAATGCGAAAAAATCAAACCGGTAAAATTTACTAATATTTAAATAATCCATTAAACAATTAAACATCTTATTATGCGAAATTTATTCTTTATTACAATTCTATTTATCACTTCTTCAGCTTTTGCTCAAATATCTAAAGTAGAAACTACAAAGGCAGAAGAAATAGGTAAAATTGCTCCTATGGGACAGTTTATAATTGATTGCCAAAAACGTGGAGATACATACACAATTAGGTACAAGGATTGGAAATTTCAACATTTAGATGAATACAAACAATTTTCATTTAAAGACGAAGACAATGCTTTTGAAAACCTTTATGAAATGATTATAAATGGGTTTGATGATATGCCTGAGGATGATATAATGTTGGAAATACCAGAGGGATATTTGTGGCTGAAATTTGATAGAGTTATGGGAGTTAAACAAGTTTCGTTTGGTCATTCCGTAGACAAAAGTGGAAGTGTTATAGGTTACTCACGTCAATTAACAAAAAGGAACATTCAAAAATTATTTGGAAAAAAATAAGCTAACGGACCTTTAAAAATTAAACCTAAATTTCAATGCTTGGAATATTACTAATTTTATTAATTCTATTCCTTATTGGACTTCCTTTTTATTGGTTTTATAAACTAATTTTCAAAAAGAAAAAAACTGAAATTAGTAAGGAACAAGAAATTCCAAAAATCCAACCTGAATTTGAAGCTTCAAATTTAATCACAAACCGAAAATTCATCTTTATGGAAGATTACAGAATGTGGAAAAACCTAACTGAATCTGAAAAAAAGAACGTTTGACTGATATTCAAGTGATATTCGATTATGGAAAAGACCATATCACAAAGGAAATGATTAAAAAGGGTTTTAAAGCAGGCTCAAAAATTATTGATATAAAATATTTTTCAGGATTAAGCGGATTTGGTTCTGGCATTATATCATTTTTAATTCAACACGAAGAAGGAGGCGAAATCAGAGAATTATCAATACGTATCAATTTAAAAGATATGGAATTTGTAGCAACCAGAAATGCTTTTTATAGTAATGGAAAAGAGAAATATTGGTATTTAAATGACAAGAACAAAGATTTAATGAAGATATAAGCACTACTGGCAACACCGTGTAACACGTATTGCTTCTGATTTTCCTTTCGGAAAATCCTCGCAAGCGTGAAGGTTCGTGTTTTTTAAGTATCTTAGTTACCAAACCACGCAACGCCTGTTACACAATCACGTTAGGTGTTATGCTGAAAAAACCAATCCAAATGAGAAATTTTAGTGAATACGAAAAGAAATTAATCCAAGAAATTGTAAAAACGGATTTACAAAAATCTAATGTTCTTAATGTTATATCTAACATTACATTGATTGATAGAGGTATTCAATTAAAAGAGAAAGAAATTACTCTAGTTTATTTTAAATCGGACAAAAATGCACTAAATGAATTTTTCGAAACTTTGTTTTTAATTAAATATTTGGAACGTAATGATTTAATATTTATTCATACAAACTATCATTTTCCGAATGAGGGCAATTATATTTCAAAGAATTTGGACCAAAATACAATCACAAAAAAGGCATCAGAATTAATTTCTCAACCTATACCTACAAATATCTTTGACATTATTTCTGATTACAGAAAAAGCTATTTAGTTGTTGGAACAGAATTAAAAAAACTTGCCGAAAATAAATTTAAAACAAATGAACAAATTCATCACGAAACAGAAATAACTGAATCTCGAAAACAAACAAAAATATCACGAGATTCCTTTTACATTGCTTTAGTTGCTTTATTGTTTTCATTATCAGCACCGTTTATTTTCGATACGAAATTTGATGAAAATCAATTAGACTCTATCAAAAAGGAAATTAAAAATAATTCATCGAATGAAATTCAGGAATTAGAAAAAATTCGTGAAGAATTAAAAGCAATACGTGATTCAATTGCGATAAAAGCACAAACACCTAACAGCGTGTATGAAAAATAGCGGGTTCAGTGCAAACTCAAAGGTTAGTGCTTTTAATAAAAGTCAGTGCCAAACTGAAAGTGAAGTGCTGTTTAATCCGCTACTTCTCATACACGCGAAACGTTGTGCAACATGCTGAAAACCCACCGCACATTTAGCACATTTGTTTTTTTCCAATCGCAAAAGCCAAAACTAAAAAACAAAAGAGCTAAATTTTCTTAACACGTAGAAAGAAGATTAACTTTGAAATGAAAATAGAGATTAGCGAAAATGACAATAGAAAAATACATCGACAACATAAATCAGAGATACAAACTAGGGAATGCAACGGAGCATACTTTTAGAGGCGACTTACAACAGTTATTGGAAAGTTTAGTGCCTGAAATAAGAGCGACCAACGAACCGAAAAGACAAAGTTGCGGAGCACCTGACTATATTTTGACTAAAAAAGATATTCCAGTTGGATTTATTGAAGCTAAAGACATTGGCGACAAAGACCTTGACGGAACAAAGAAAACAGGAAACAAAGAGCAGTTTGACCGTTACAAAGCTTCGTTAAACAACTTGATTTTCACGGACTATTTGAGTTTTCATCTTTACCGAGATGGAGAATTTATCACTAAAATTTCAATTGGAGAAGTAACAGAAAAAGGCATCAAACCTTTGACTGAAAACTTTACAACTTTTGAAAATCTCATCAAAGATTTTTGTGCGCACATCGGGCAGACGATAAAAAGCAGTAAAAAATTAGCCGAAATGATGGCCGGGAAAGCCCGCCTTCTTTCTGATATTATTGGCAAAGCTTTGACCAGTGATGAAGCAAATCACGAAGACAGTACATTGAAAGACCAAATGTTGGCTTTTAAACAGATTCTGATTCACGACATCACCCCACAAGGTTTTGCAGATGTTTACGCACAAACAATCGCTTATGGAATGTTTGCGGCTCGTTTGCACGACCCTACTTTGGATAATTTTAGCAGACAAGAAGCGGCTGAATTGATTCCGAAATCAAATCCCTTTTTACGAAAATTGTTTGGTTACATTGCAGGTCCAGACATTGACGACCGAATTAAATGGGTAGTAGAAAACCTTTCGGAAATCTTTTTGGCGTGTAACGTAGAAGAAATTTTGAAGAACTATGGGAAATCCACCAAAATGGAAGACCCGATTATTCATTTTTACGAAACTTTCCTAAGCGAATACGACCCAAAGTTGCGTAAATCTCGTGGCGTTTGGTACACACCGCAACCCGTTGTAAATTTTATTGTTCGGGCAGTTGACGACATTTTAAAAACGGAATTTGATTTACCGCAAGGACTTGCCGACACCAGCAAAACAACCATAAAAGTAAACACCCAAACCGCAGACAAACGTTCGGCAACAGGTTACAAACAAATGGAACAAGAAGTACACAAAGTACAGATTCTTGACCCAGCCACAGGAACAGGAACTTTTTTGGCAGAAGTGGTAAAACACATTCACAAAAAATTTCAAGGACAACAAGGCATTTGGAGCAATTATGTAGAAACGCATCTACTGCCACGCTTGAATGGTTTTGAGTTGCTGATGGCGAGTTATGCAATGGCACATTTAAAGTTGGATTTGCTTTTGACCGAAACAGGATTTAAACCAACATCCAACCAACGATTTAGAGTTTACCTTACCAACAGTTTAGAAGAACACCACCAAGACACAGGAACTTTATTTGCAAATTGGTTGAGCACAGAAGCTAATGAAGCCAACCACATAAAACGGGATACACCTGTAATGTGTGTGATTGGAAATCCGCCTTATAGCGGAATTTCATCAAATAATGGTGAATGGATAAGTAACCTGATAGAAGATTACAAATATGTTGACGGAGTTCATTTTAATGAACGTAAACATTGGTTGAATGATGATTATGTAAAGTTCTTGCGTTATGGGCAGCATTTTATTGAGAAAAATGGAAGCGGAGTTTTAGCATACATTAATCCTCATGGATTTTTAGACAACCCAACTTTTAGGGGGATGCGTTGGCACTTGCTGAAAACCTACGATAAAATTTACACAATCGATTTACACGGCAACAGCAAGAAAAAAGAAACTGCACCTGATGGAAGTGCAGACATCAACGTCTTTGATATTCAGCAAGGCGTATCAATTAACATTTTTGTAAAAACAGGAAAAAAGAAAGCCAACGAATTAGGGAAAGTGTTTCACTATGATTTGTTTGGTAAACGAGAAATGAAATAT
>JALNWO010000128.1 GCA_023230825.1 Acholeplasmataceae bacterium | reverse complement strand
ATAACCTCCTCGTTCAGAAACCATTTTGCCATCAACGATTAAAACTTCTTCATTAGCTAATACCGTTCCTAGACCTTCACACCAATTGACTTCAATATCTTTTAATTCAGCCAATCCATGTTCATATAACTTTTTAAAAATCCATTGTGTCCATTTAAAATAACCAGGGTCAGATGTGGCAAATTCTCTTTCCCAATCAATCCCTTTGCCAGACTCAATAATTTGTCTTTTATAGTTTGCAATGTTTTCATACGTAAAAGCGCGGGGATCTTTACCTGTTGCAAGCGCATATTGTTCTGCAGGCAAACCAAAAGCATCCCATCCCATGGGATGAAGCACGTTGTAGCCTTGCATCCGCTTAAAGCGGTTAATAATGTCACTTGCCGTATAACCCTCAATGTGGCCTACATGAAGCCCAGAGGCACTCGGATAAGGAAACATATCTAGAACATAATATTTTGGTTTAAATCTGTCATCTTGGGTCTTGAAAAGTTTATTTTCATGCCAATGTTTTTGCCATTTTTTTTCAATTTCTCTAAAAAGATAATGTTTCATAAAATCCCTACTTTCAATTTAACTCTATTATACACAAAAAAATAAGTAAACCCAATAAAAAAAGGGTGAACCCCTTATTTTTATTGTAAAGCTTCAACGTACTTAACGAGATCCGCAACAACTTTAATATTTTGTGCTTCTTCGTCGCTAACTTCAACGTTAAATTCCTCTTCGATTTTCATAATTAATTCAACCGCATCGATGGAGTCAGCTCCTAAATCTTCTGCAAGTCGTGCATCTAGAGAAATCTTTTCTGCTTCTACACCTAAACCTTCAACAATTAATTCTTTCACGCGTTCGAATACCATAAGTATATCCTCCTTCATTTGCATATGTATTATAAGTGATTTATAAAATTTTGTCAACGAAATATGATTAAATATTTGAAATTCAAACCATTATGTGTTTTTAACCATTTTTATTATTTAGTCAATTCGTGCTCGACCTGATAAAATCGTGAGCCACTTGACTTTATAGCGAAGACTCTTCGTTAAATCTCGCTTTATGAAGCGCCATTGCCAGTTTTTCCCTACGGTTGCTGGTTGGTTCATCCGAGCACGATCTGTTAAATTAAGATAATCTTGAAGAGGAATAATGACAGTTTCTGCAGCAGATTGAAGCGTAGTCCAAATGATTTGTTCAGATATCGGTAAACCTTTTTTAGCCATGATATACGAACGGATATAACGGCGATTCTTTCGGTCCATGTCACGATACCATGAACGGGTTGTTTGATTATCGTGTGTTCCAGTATATGCGATTGTATGAATCGGGTAAAGGTGGGGTTGATATTCATTTTCTTTTTGATCAGAAAAACCAAATTGAAACACTTTCATCCCAGGATAACCGGTTGTTTTTAAAAGGGTTCGTACATCTTCTGTTAAAACTCCTAAATCTTCCGCAATAATATTAACATCACCTAACTCTTCTTTAAGAGTATTGAAGAACGTTTCCCCCGGTCCTTGAGCCCAAACACCATGTTCTGCTGTTTTGGCTCCATAAGGGATGCGATAAAATCGAACAAAACCAATAAAGTGATCAATTCGAACATGATCGTATAAGTTTAAAGCGTAACGAACACGATGAAGCCACCATGCATAATTTTGTTTGTGTAATACTTCCCAATGATAAAGGGGATTACCCCATAGTTGGCCTTCACTCGTAAAACCATCCGGTGGTACACCAGCTACATCGGTAGGTTTGCGTTTTTCATCAAGTAAAAAGAGTTCTGGATGGGCCCAAACATCACTACTATCGTATGCGACATAAATAGGCATATCACCCACTATTTCAATCCCTCTGCTATTGGCATGTCGTTTTAATTTTAACCATTGCTGGTGAGCTTTAAACTGTAAAAACTGATGAAAAGCAATTTCTTCTTGATATTTTTCTTGATAGGTAAGTAAAGCCTCTGGCCTCCGCATCCGAATGTTTTCATCCCAATAAAGCCAAGATTGATCTTTAAAAGCTTTCTTTATTGCCATAAACAAAGCATAATCATTAAGCCAAGACGCCTCTTTTAAAATAAAAGTTTGATAATCTTCTGTCGGTTCAAAGCGGGAAAAAGCCAATCTTAATAAAGGTGTTCTCGTTTCATACAAGTGACCGTAATCTATCTTTTTCTTTCGTTTTTTAGCTGTTTTTGTTTCTTCCACATTTAATAAGCCTTCAACAACTAATAAATCAATATCGATAAAATATGGATTATGAGCAAAAACAGAAAACGATTGGTAAGGTGAATTACCAAACGAAGTCGGTCCTAGTGGTAAGATTTGCCAAAGAGATTGTTTTGTTTTGACAAGAAAATCAATAAAATCGAATGCCGTTTGACCATAACTACCGATTCCATAAGGATTAGGCAAACTGGAAATATGGCATAAGATACCGCTTTTTCTCACAAAAATGCCTCCAAGATTAAGGTTTATATTTTAAAATAAGGGCAGAGAAGGGACCCAACCGTGGCTGGAGATGGTGTTTAAATGGACCTCTTTCTCCTACTTTTGTTATAAGTGTTTTAGGATTGATTAAGCCTGTACCTTGATATGTTTCATCATTACTATTTAAAATTTCTTGGTAGTTCCCTGAATAAGGAACTCCGATATCATATGTTTGGTGGGTATTGGGTGTCATATTTAAAACAACGATAATCGTCTCATCATCTCCATATCTTGCAAAGGCAAAAACCGATTGGTTTTTATCATCAACAACTGACCATTGAAAACCTTTTGGTTTATGGTCATATTGATATAAAGCAGGGTGATTACGGTAAACCCAAGCCAGTGATTTAAAATAAGCATGTTGTTTTTGATAAACTGGATCTGCTAAAATTTCCCATGGTAATTCTCGATGAACATCCCACTCATGAAAGCCAGCAAACTCCTGTCCCATAAACAATAATTTCTTTCCTGGATGCGTCATCCAAAAAGCAAGTAAAAGCCGCCACTGCGCGTGTTTCTGCCATAAATCACCAGGCATTTTATTTGCTAGACTCCCTTTCATATGAACGACTTCATCGTGTGAGAAAGGCAATACAAATTGTTCGTTATACGCATAAACCATGCTAAACGTTATTTGATTGTGGTGATGTTTGCGAAAGAGAGGGTCTGCTTTAAAATAACTTAAGACATCATTCATAAACCCCATGTTCCATTTGTAATTAAAACCTAGACCACCTTGGTCAACAGGATGAGTCACTTTCGGATAAGCTGTAGAGTCTTCAGCTATGAACAAAAAGCGGTCATCTATTTTAAATAAATGAGTCGAAGCTTGTTTCAAAAAAGCAATTGCATCTGGATTAACACCTTGATTCATATCACCTAAGTAATAAATTAAGTTAGCGACTGCATCTAAACGAAAACCATCGATATGAAACACTTCTTGCCAAAAGGTTAAGGCTGATAACATAAAACTTCTTGTAATACCTTTTGAAAAATCTAAATTATTTGTTCCCCAAACAACGTTTTCTCGGTGGAATGTATCGGAATATTCATAAAGAGGAGTTCCATCAAAAAAGCTGAGCCCATGCGCATCACGGCAAATATGACCAACAACAAAGTCCATAATGACGCCAATACCAGCTTGATGGAGCTGGTCAATTAAATACATAAAATCGTGTGGTGAACCGTATCTTGAAGTTGCCGCAAAATAACCGGTCCCTTGATAACCCCAAGAATCATCTAATGGATGTTCGTATGCGGGGAGGAATTCAACATGAGTATAACCGTAATCCTGTAAGTAATGAATAAGATCGGGGGCGAGTTCTCCATAGGTTTTATATTGACCATATTTTCGTTGCCACGACCCTAAATGCATTTCATAAATTAAGACAGGCTCTTGATAACTTTTCTTTTTTGTTTTATGCCATTTTTCATCATGCCACTGGTAGTGGTCTAAACGACAAACTTTTGAACCTGTATCAGGTCTTACTTCACTAAAAAAAGCAAATGGATCCGCTTTATATAAAATATGACCATCATGCGTATGAATTTCATATTTATATGTTTCCCATTCTAAATTTCCAGGAATTTCAATACGATAAAATCCTTGATGATTAATTTTAGTCAAAACGTGTTTCCAACCTTCATACTGGTTAAAACTAGCAATTAAACGAACTTCTTTGGCGTGTGGAGCATAGACAGTAAACTGGGTGCTAATGACTTCACCCTTTTCATTTTTCAATAAATGAGCGCCTAAAAAACGGTATGCATAAGCATGCGTTCCTTGTAAATATGTATCGATATCATGTTGATCAATGATACGCATCTAATCACCTCACTTTTTCTGTTTGTGAAAAATAATGACTCCTGGATGTTTTGTATAAAGGAAATTGTTTTTAATTTCAACATTTTGTGAAGAAAAAAGTAAATCTCCTTCTGGTAAAGCCCATGTTTCTGGCTTAAAATCAGTTTTTAGATAATGGGTCAATTGATGTTGTTCGTCTTCTAACTGATATATTATCAAAGACCCATGTTTTTGAGT
>JALNWO010000127.1 GCA_023230825.1 Acholeplasmataceae bacterium | reverse complement strand
ATGCTTTTTTTATTTTATCTTTGTCCATAGTGCGGGGTTTTATCTACAACAAATATACTGAAATTCAATGGAATAACAGTATATTTACCCGCATTTTTTTCATTTTTATGAATAATTCAGGTACAAAGACTTGCTACTGACCCTGACTTTAGAAAAACAGTTGGTATTGATATTAAAGATGGTAAAATCACAACACGTTACGAGCCTAAAGAGGTAACAAAGCCATTGAAAAAGGTAATTTATGATTTGTTACGAGATGATTTTACGGTAAAAGAAATTTACTATAAAGATGACCGTCTTAACTATCTTGAAACCTTTAAAAAAACTGATTTACCAGATAAATCAAAGGAGTTAGCAGGAAATTGGGAGTTAACTTCAACGACACCGCCAAAAGTTGCATCTAAAAATAGCAATCAAACAATTTCCACATCTAAGAAAAGTAATCCGATATCAACGAGCAGAAATACAATTATTCCTAAAAGTTTAATTATACAAATTAGCCATCCAAGAATTAATAAACTTTACAGAGAACTTAAGGATTTAGATTTGCGTGTTTTTCCCAATTCAGCCGCTATTACCTTTCGCGTTTTTGTTGAACTTTCAATAGACGCATTTATTGAAGATTTGAAGCTTTCAGGGGTAAACAAAGACCATAAATTATCCAAAAAGATTGATAGTGTTACCAATTATCTCGAAACAAATGGACATTTAGATAAGCACAAATTAAAAGGAATAAAAACGGCAATATCAAATCCGAATAGTGTAATGTCAATTGACACTTTCAATTCATATGTACATAACAAACACTTTCAACCAGACCCTAACAACCTGAAGCTGACTTGGGATAATTTTGAACCATTTATTTTGAAAGTATGGGATTTAATTTAAAGACAAATTTTTACTCACCATTAAGGTATCCTGGAGGTAAAGGCAAACTATCTTTTTATGTTCAGTTATTAATAGAACACAACCTTTTATCAGATGGACACTATATTGAACCTTATGCAGGTGGCTCTTCCGTAGCTCTATCTATGCTGTTCAATGAGTATTCTTCTGAAATACACATTAATGACATTGACTATAACATATTTTGTTTTTGGGATAGCGTTTTAAATTCAAATAATCAGCTTTGTGACTTGATTGAAAAGACAGAATTATCTATTGAAAATTGGCGAATCCAGAAAACTATTCAAGCGAACTCACAAAATTTCAAACGAATTGAAGTCGGGTTTTCTACATTTTTTTTAAATCGAACTAATAGGTCCGGTATATTAAATGCAGGTGTTATAGGTGGTAACAATCAACAGGGAAATTGGAAAATGGACGCTAGATTTAATAAATCTGAATTAATTACAAGAATACAGAAAATAGGCAGATACAAAAACAGAATAAATTTATATAATCTTGATGCGATTGAACTCATTAATTCAATTAAAAATAAACTTCCCCGAAAATCATTTTATTACTTTGACCCACCTTATTACAAAAAGGGCAAGGAGCTTTACATCAACTATTATAATCACGCTGACCACGTTCAAATTGCAAGTCTTATTGATAACTTAAAAGGTTCTTTTTGGTTGGTATCGTACGACAATGATGAAAATATTAATAAACTATACTCGAAATATAGACAACAGATTTATGATTTAAATTATCACGCAGGTAAGGCAAGTATAGGTTCTGAGATTTTAGTGTTTAGTGACAAGTTAATCATTCCCAAACTTGAGAATCCAACAAACAAAAAGGAAATAAAGTATTACGCCCAACACGGGCTTGCCGCAATGTGGGATAAAGTGAATAGTTAAATCTTTGTCATTCTATCTAAGTTTATGCTTGGTTGAAAGTTTAGTGATTCTAACCCCCCTACACTGTGGCAAGTCTCAACTCATAGCTGGGAATTTCGGTCTGATAGTGCCACTCTTTTCGGTTGAAACCGTGCCACTATAATTCATGATTTTTTCACCTATTTTAAAAATCATTGGCAAGGTTAATAATTTTACTTGTTTGTACTTATTTCCCTTTTTCTAAGTGATTCACCTTTAAGTATTATTCTGTGTGATGAGTTTATTATTACCCAGTCTAAGACTGTATCCGCTGTTGTTTGTTCTCCAATTACATCATATGTGATCCAACTGCCAGTCCTATTTTTTTTGGTCTTGTAGTTGATTTTTGTGTCAAAAAACCTATGACACCTCACTATAAGGCTAAAGTGATGAAGGTTCTGATACGTGCTAATTTTAGATATAGATTGCCGGACTGATACGAAGTAAGTAAATGACGGTCAATCGGGAAAATTGATATTCTGAAATAAGAATTTAAGATTTGGTGCCTTAGAGTTTTAAAAATTTTCTATCTATAAATTAGGAATAAAAAAGTAATATTAGTACTTTTACGGAATGTTTTACAGAAGAAAAATTATATTAGCATTATTACAGATTTTTGAAGGCCAAATAGATAAAATCAGCCTACAAAAATTACTCTTTTTATTTACTCAACGTCAGGCTATCGCAGAATATGATTTTATTCCGTATAAATACGGCTGTTATTCGTATACAGCAAATGCTGATTTAATAGCTATGGTCAAAAGAGGGATGTTATCAGAAACATCAAGTCATTTTATAAATTGCGAAACAGTCGATTATTTTAAAACATTAAAAGAAGAAGATAGAAAATTAATTTTAGAAGTAAAGACTAATTTTGGAAAAATGAGTGTAAATGCTCTAATGAAATACACTTATTTAAATTATCCGTATTGGGCTATAAATAGTATAAGAGCTAAAGATGTATTGACAATAGAACAATTAGAGAAAGTAAATAGTAGTTGCCCAGTAAATGAAGGAAACGTTTTGTTTACAATAGGTTATCAGGGAATATCTTTAGAAGAATACTTAAACCGGTTACTCAAAAATGGCGTTAAAGTTTTAGTGGATGTTCGAAACAATCCATTAAGTATGAAATATGGGTTTAGTAGAAGTCAGTTACAAAGATATTGTGGTAGTATAGGAATTGAATATGTGCATTTTCCGGAAGTTGGCATACAATCTGAACAAAGACAAGAATTAAATACTCAAGCTGATTACGATAAGTTATTTGCCGTTTATCGTCAATATAATTTAACAAAAACAATATCTTCACAAAAGAAGATTTTAAACTTACTGAAAGAGAACCAACGTGTTGCTCTGACTTGTTTTGAAGCGAATATATGTCAATGCCATCGCAAGCCTTTAGCGGAGGCAATAGAAAGCCTATCTGATTTTAAATGTGAAGTAAAACATATTTGAACATGGCAAAAACAAAAGTTTTAATAACAGTCAAGACATATCCTGTCATTTCAAGTAAGTATGATGAATTGGTATGCACAGCTGGTTTCCTTGAAGATGGAAGCTGGATTAGGATTTACCCAATACAATTCCGTAAAAAATCTTTTGAAGAGCAGTATAAAAAATATGATTGGATTGAATTAGATCTTGTAAAAAACAAAAGCGACTTCAGAAAAGAAAGTTATCGCCCAATTTCCTATGATACTGAAATTAAAATTTTAGAACATTTAGACACTAAAAGTAATTGGTTACTGCGGAAAGAAATTGTGTTTAAAAAAAAGATACACACTGATATTAATGGGCTTATTTCCGAAGCTAAAAATAGAGAAATTATGACTTCTCTAGCTGTATTCAAACCTGCTGAAATTTTGAATTTTACAATTGAGAAGGTCGATCGGGTATGGGACAAAAAGAAACTTGAAAAGTCGAAACAAGACAGAAGTAGCAACTTATTTGCTCAGGAAGATGAAGACTTGTTCGAGGTTGTTAAGAAACTACCTTATAAATTTTCTTATATTTTGCGTGATTACAACGGAAAAGAAAGTAAAATGATGATTGAAGATTGGGAAATTGGACAACTTTTTTGGAATTGCCTCGCTCGTCACGAAAGCAACGAATCCTTGGCCGATAAAGATGTAAAGAAGAAATATTTTGACGACTTTGCAAAAACAAAAGACTTACATTTATTTTTAGGCACATCACAACTCCATCATTTTACTGGGAAAAATCCATTCATGATAATCGGAACCTTTCACCCGAAAATAGAAACACAAACATCACTATTTTAGACTAATCCAAACACTCCACCCACAATTGTTAATACCAGTTATGCCAAATTTCGAGTTAGGTGCTGAAATCAATGTATTTACTATCTATGAGTTTTTAATGCTTCACCAAGAACTTTTTCTCCGTTAGCAAGTGCCCTATAGTGGATAAACCGGAACTGGCTGATTCCCTACTGTTAAAAAAAATCAATAAGATTCCGGAGTATGCTGGTCTCTTTAGGTTCTAAATTCGTTGGATGATTTTTAGCAGCTATACAAAAGGATTATAAGAAATATCTAATATATTGAATTATAATTTAATTATGAATAATAACAAATAGGGATACAAGCGAATCAGCAGTTATAGCTTGTCTTTCCGATCGAGTATATTATATTTCAGTATGCAGTAAATAGCTCTGAAACCGTCTTTCCAGTTAATCTTTTTGCCTTCGGCATAAGTGCGTCCATAGTATGAAATTCCTATTTCATATATTCGTATTGCGTGGATGCGTGATATTCTGGCTGTT
>JALNWO010000126.1 GCA_023230825.1 Acholeplasmataceae bacterium | reverse complement strand
TATTAGGTGTTGAAGGACGGATTCAAACGAGAAATTATGAAGCCGAAGATGGAACCACACGTTACATCACTGAAGTTGTTTGTGATTCCATACAGTTTCTTGAATCAAGAGGTGAGCGTTCTGATGACTATGTTCAACATGAACCGACACCAAGAACTGAATTAAACGATGATGATGAAAACGAATTTTATGAAACTTCTAAGCAACTAGCTGCTGAAGAAGATCTACCATTTTAAGGAGGATAAACATGCAAAGCAATCGAAGAGGCGGATTCAAAAGACGCCGTAAAGTTTGTTATTTTACGCAAAACAAAGTTGAGTATATTGACTATAAAGATGTTGAATTGTTAAGAGGATTTATTACCGAACGAGGAAAAATTTTACCAAGACGGGTAACAGGAACATCTGCGAAATGGCAACGCCCACTCGCAATCGCGATTAAACGCGCACGTCATATGGCTTTACTACCCTACGTAAAAGATTAAAAGAAGAAGTGCATGCACTTCTTTTTTCTATCTTGTGGATTTTTTTAAAAGGATTTAACATTGAATTACAAACATATTATTGGTATAATATGAGAAAAGTAGGTGACAAAAAATGAAACGTTGGATGTTATTAGTAATAGCCGTTCTGCTTATGCTTTTTAGCATCTTTTTGTATTGGCCCTACTTTACTTTTGCGAATCCAGAACAATTGATTAAATTTATTTTCTTTGTGTTGGCAACTTTATTTGTTTTTGTCAGCTTTTATTTTATTTTACTCAATCAAACACGACAAAAAATTCGGACTTTACAAAATCGTTTGTCGATGTGGACAAAATTATCTTATCATGTGAATCTTGTCGGAGATGAAGTCTTTAATGAACTTCCGATTGGGATTTTAGCTTGTGATGAAGAATATGAAATTAAATGGGCTAACCCCCATGCACAAATTATTTTTAATCAAAAAATTGATGGGAAATATTTAGAAGATATTAGTGAAAAACTTTATCGGGAAGCCAACAACAATAAAGTTAAGTTTATGGCTGAAATCAATAAAGAGATTTATGATGTTGTTTATAAAGACGAATATCGTTTTTTCTATTTATTTAATGTCACCGATCGGGAAAACATTCAAAAGAAATATACTGAACAAATTCCTGCTCTCGGAGTGATTTATTTAGATAACTTAGAAGAATCACTCGCTGTCTTAGACGTTTCTGAACAATCTTCACTCGTAGGTGAATACTTACGAGCCATTAACGACTGGGCTCATACGTACCAAAGTTATTTAAAACCTTATTCTGATGAACGGATTTTACTTGTAAGTAATCGCTCAAACTTAGAAAAAATGGTGGAAAATAAATTTGAAATCGTCGAAAGAATCCGAGCCATTTCAAGTCGAAATAAAGTACGGGTCTCGATTTCAATTGGGGTGGCGTCATGGGATATCGATTATGAATCTTTAGGCGTTTATGCCCAAAATGCGGTTGAACTTGCGGAAAAACGAGGTGGCGACCAAGCGGTTGTCAACATCCAAGACCAAAAGATTACTTACTTTGGTGCGGCCAGTGACTCATCAGCGAAGACATCTCGTGTTGGTGTTCGAATTAACGCCCAAACAATTAGAGATATTATATTAGATGCGGATGATGTTTTTGTTTTAGGGCATAACCAAGCCGATTTAGACGTTTTTGGATCGATGATTGCAGTCTACCATATGTTGAAATTATCAAATGTGTCTGCTCATCTTGTCTTAGATCATGAAAAAACCGATGCGACTGTGCAAAAAGTAATTGAGCTTGTAAAAGACGATATGACAGAATTGATGGATCATGTTGTTTCATCTGCAGAAGCGTTAGAAAAAATTAATAACGATGCCGTTTTAA
Organism: Acholeplasmataceae bacterium; assembly: GCA_023230825.1. Classification (GTDB taxonomy): domain Bacteria; phylum Bacillota_I; class Bacilli_A; order Acholeplasmatales; family Acholeplasmataceae; genus Mariniplasma. The sequence goes on along the minus strand of JALNWO010000126.1, from coordinate 2,800 downwards.
TTGTGATTGATACCCAATCACCGTCGCTTGCGATGAATGAAGAACTCTTAACAAAAACAGAAAAGATTGTCGTGATCGACCATCACCGTGTCGGTGAAGAAGGGTTTAATTCCATGTTTTCTATTATTGAGCCTTCTGCTTCATCAACGATTGAACTTTTAATTGAACTTTTAATGTTTTATGAAACCGATATGGAAATTGCTATTAATCCAACTGAAGCGACCGTGATGTACGCTGGATTGGTTATGGATACTGGTAACTTTGTTACACGGACCAATGCACGAACATTCGAAGTGGCAGCGTATTTAAGTGAGTTTGGTGCCGATGCAATGGAAGTTAAACGGTGGTTACGTCGTGATTATTTAAGGATGATGGAAATTAACTCTCTACTAAACGATGTTGAAATCTTTTTAGATCGCTTCGCTTTTATTATTACTAAAGATATTTATGATGATAGAACGCTCCTTGCCCAAGTGGCTGAGCAAGCACTCTTGATTAACCAAATTGACGCCGCATTTGCCATCTCAAGGATGAGCAATGATATTGTTGCCGTTAGTGCTCGGAGTTTCCAAAAAATCAACGTGCAAGTGATTATCGAAAATTTAGGTGGAGGTGGACACTTTTCTGCCGCTGCCGCGCAAATTAAGAACAAATCCATTCAACAAGTTGTTAACGAAATTAAAAACATTCTCGAATTAGAATACGCAGAAGGAGGCATTCCTGTGAAAGTGATACTATTAGAAGACTTAAAGGGTAAGGGGGTCAAAGACGATGTGATTGATGTTGCAAGTGGGTATGGCCAATACTTAGTCAACCAAAAGATTGCCGTTCTTGCAACCGATGAAGCTTTAGCCCAACTCGAGCAAAAGAAACAAGAACAAGTCGCGGAAGCTGAAAGACATCTTGCTTTAATGAAAAACTTAAAAACTGAAATCGATGGTAAAAAAATTACCTTGGGAATTCAAATCGGTAAAGATGGTAAACTCTTTGGAGCCATTACCAACAAACAAATCGTTGATCAATTTTATGCGGAGCATGAAATTTTAATTGACCGTAAAAAAATTGACCTTCAATCTGAAATTAACTCAGTTGGGATTTATACAGCCTTTGTAACTCTCCATAAAGATATTAAAGCTCAGTTTGAAATTCATATTGTAGAAAAGTAGGTTAAGAGGAATGGCTAAAAATTTACCTTACTTTCAGGAGGCTGAAAAAGCGGTTTTAGGAATTATCTTTTTAGATCCCAAAACCATTACTTCAGTTATTGATCAATTAGAAAATGAAGACTTCTTTGAAAGTCGCCATATTTTAATTTATCAAGCCATGAAGGACTTAAATGAAGAAGAATTACATATTGATTATGCCAGCGTTGTCGCTAGGCTTGAACAAGCCCAACAACTTGTTAAAGTTGGGGGTTTTAAATATCTTTATGAATTGTCTGAATCTGTTCCTTCTATTTCTCATTTAGAAACATATATCGATTTAGTTAAAGACGGATCGATGAAACGTCGTGTTATTCATTTGGCGGGTGAAATCCTCGAAGAAGGTTATCAATCGGACCAAACGGCAAATGAATATTTAGATCATGCCGAAGAGCGTATTTTTGCCTTATCACAAAAGCGCAAAGTTTCTGGTTTTTCAAAGATTGCTTCTGTTATTAAAGAAGTTAAAGATAAAACTGAGAAGAACCGCGATAAGAAAGGTGGAATTACGGGTTTACATACTGGATTTGAAAACCTCGACTCTATTACCGCTGGCTTGCAGCCAGAAGAATTGATTATTTTAGCTGCTCGTCCATCGATGGGTAAATCCGCATTTGCGATGAACCTAGCGTTAAACGTTGCTAAGCACAATAAAGGTGGGAAAGCTTCGGTTGCGATTTTTTCATTAGAAATGAGTAATGAGCAACTGGCTGCACGGATGCTATCGAGTGAGTCTAATGTTGAAAACAATAAAATTAAAACCGGAAAATTAACCGCAACCGAGTGGCAACATTTAGAAGGTGGAATCCAATCACTTGCGATGCTCAATATTTCTTTTGATGATTCATCGAGTGTAACTGTCCATGATATTCGCGCTAAATGTCGCAAGCTAGCTCAAGAAGGAAACTTAGACTTTGTCATTATTGACTATTTACAGTTGATCGATAAAGGTGATGATCGCTCTGGTAACCGTCAAGAAGAAGTTGCCAAGATTTCTCGAAGTCTCAAACAAATGGCGCGTGAACTTAAAGTACCGATCCTTGCTTTATCTCAACTTTCTCGTGAAGTTGAAAAAAGAGAAAGTAAACGACCTGTTCTTTCTGACTTAAGAGAATCGGGATCGATTGAACAAGATGCTGACATCGTCATGTTCTTATACCGTGGAGACTACTACGTTTTAGATCCAGAACAAAAAACGGGTGACGTCGAGTTGAGTATTGCTAAAAATCGTCAAGGGATGGCTGGCATTCGGTTAAGTTATCGGTTTGATACTGAGTACTCGCGTTTTACAGCAAAAGAAGATAGACCGGAAGATATTTATAACGATTAATTCAAAGGGGCACATTCTGCGTGCTCTTTTTATTTATTAATATTTAGGTAGTGGGAAAACTATTATCTTTAAAAATAGTTCATTTTTCAATGATACTAAACCACTTTCGGAAATCCTTATCTTGTTCCTAGTAATTTCTTAAAAATCCAATTGACAGCGCTTACATAAATACGATATAATGGCTATGGAGAAAACGAAACAGAGGCGCAATTCATTGGGTAAGCCTATTATATCTTTAGGCAGATATAGGTCTGAAGGAGTGAGTTGC
>JALNWO010000125.1 GCA_023230825.1 Acholeplasmataceae bacterium | reverse complement strand
TTGAAAAAATTGATTAAATTTATCCGATGAAAACTTTCTCAGGTGAAAATAGTAACTACATTTCTTATCCGCAATTTCTTCCATCGGAAGTCGGGATGAAGCACTCGGTATGTGTACCGGCGGACAAGAAAATCTTTGGACTGGAACCCGGCGAAGAAGAACTGAAAATAAAAGTGGTTACGAAAACGGATTATTTGTATGAATTTAATGATTATGGAGGAAAAAGCTTTGAGAAAGCTTTTGACGAACATAGCGCACGAAGTGCTGAGTTTCAGGATGAGTTGGGATTAAGTTGGTACGACTACGGAGCGAGGAATTATGATGCAGCTTTGGGCAGGTGGATGAATATTGACCCGTTGGCAGAAATGAGCAGAAAAACATCCCCGTATGTTTATGCTCTCAATAATCCTGTTTTCTTTATTGATCCTGACGGGATGAAAGCAACTGATTGGTTTTCCGATAAAAATGGTAATTTAAAATATAACCCGAATTTAACTCAAGAGAATGCCACTAATATTCTCAAAGAAGGTGAAGAATGGGTAGGGAAAACCCCATCGGTTGCAGACAGCTCAAATGCATATCAGCTAAATGATGATGGTTCTTTTACAAATACAGAAACTGGTGATAAATATACAGGAGGGCAATCCGTAATTTTGGAAAATGGATTAACAATTACTTCTCACACTTCTAACTCTAGAGCGGTACTTAATACTGTTACAGATGATTTAATTGCTCCAGTTATGGAAGGAGTACAAATATTAGGTGTAGTTTTTAAAGGAATTCTTTATGACATTCCAAAAGAAATTATAGAAACGGGAGAAGCTGAAAATATTCATATTAGAGGTGATTTGAATCTAAAAACTTTTGAAAATGGTTCATTAACTACCAAGACATACAAGGATGGGGATATAATGACCCCCAAAGAGAAAAGAGATGCTTTTGTTAAACCTGCAGTATCTGCAGTAATGGCACCATTAAATTTAAGTGATAACATCCTGAAAAATATTGGAATTAAGTTTGGTGCAAAGCAGATGACGAATTATGTAATTGATAATATAGAAGATAACTAATTATGCCTGGATTAGATGTTATTTTTTTTGATTTTATTGGCATTTTTCTTCGTTGGATATTTGAATATCGCTGTACTTTGAACAAGAAAAAACTCAAAGAATTAACCAAAGATGAAAAAGGAAGAAATCTTTGGTATAGCATAGCTTTTTATGCAGTTTTAATTATTTGGGCTTATATTGTTTTAAAAGATAAATAGAAATGTCAACACTTTTTTTTAAATTAATAGAGGTTTCTTCACTAGATGGATAATAGGGCAGTGTTCCATCCCGAAAGTCCCGATAGCTATCGGGATCGGGAGTGTGGGTGGTAAAAAACAAAAATGTATATTACTGATAATCAGAAGGCAAAGACATATTAGTAAATAATGATTAAACATTGGATACATATAAAAAATTTCAAGAACGGCAACACCAGTCCAAGCCTGAATGATTATGAGTACGATGAAAACGATTTTCGAGTAAAAGACTTTGAGAAAGTCTTTTGCGAAGAAACCGAGCGTAGCTCAGTGGTAAAAGACAGAAACAAGGGAATCACTAATATTACCTACAACCACCTGAATCTGCCTGTCAGAATCACTATCTCGAGTCTTCAGTTTATTGATTATCAATACAATGCTGCCGGCGTAAAAATCAGCAAAGCTGTGACTGATGGCAACGATTTCAAGAAGGTGGATTATATAGACGGCTTCCAATATGCCGGAGGTGTATTACAGTTTTTCCCACATCCTGAGGGCTATGTCAATGTGGCAGCAAGAATTCCGGAAGGTAGTACCGAACCATTAGAGTATTTCTTTAATTACGTTTATAATTATACTGACCATCTTGGAAATATCAGGATTTCCTATACTAAAGATCCTAAAACAGGCACTTTGGAAATCATGGATGAGAATCACTATTTCCCGTTTGGTCTAAAGCACAGCATTTACGTACCGGAGGACAAGAAAGCCTTGGAATTGGTCATCGAAGTTCCCGGCGAAGGAGAAGTGAAACTTAAAAATGTTTTGGAGACGGAGTATATGTTCAAATATCAAGGACAAGAACGCCAAGACGAGTTAGGTTTAAATTGGGACAGTTTCAAATGGAGAAATTATGATTACGCGATTGGTAGGTTTATGTCAGTAGATCCGCTCGCTGAGGAGTATCATTGGCAATCAAATTATGCATTTGCTTCTAATGAACCTTTGGTTGGGAAAGAATTAGAAGGATTAGAAAACGACAATAGTAAAGATTTGAGAAATAGAACAACGGTTGTTGATCCTGGTCATGGTGGTGATGATCCCGGAGCAAAAGCCAGAAATGGAAATAAAAATGAAGCTGATATTACACTAAAAATATCAAATTATACTGTTAGTAGAATAGGTGAAAGGTTAGAAGGATATACGGATAACCCACCTAACATTATTTTAACAAGAGATTCCGATATAAACCCTGGAGGTAAGGGGCAAAAGAATAGTTTAAACGCAAGGGTAAATATAGCAAAGGATAATAATGCAGATACCTTTGTCAGTATCCATGTTGATTCTGCCGATAATCAAAACGCAGACAGGGTAACTGTTTATACAAAAAATAATCCCAATTCTGAATCGAGTAAATTGGCTGAACAAATGGTATCAGAATTATCCGAAGTAGCCCAAACTAAACAAGGGGTTCAAAGAAGAACAGCCAGTCATCATGTTACAAGGGAGCAAAATCCTAATACAGCAGCTGTTTTAGTAGAAGTAGGCTTTATAACTAACGAAAATCAAGAAATTTTATTAAACACGGAAGAATATCTCATGCAATTAGGAAAGGCAATTGGTGATGCCGTTGTTAATACATTGTATGATGATTATAAAAAAGGAGAAATTAACAACTAAATGCGTTATGAAAAACTTAATATTAACTCTTGTAATATTTTGTTCTTGTTTTATGAATAAAAAACAAGATATTGATTCTAGAAATTTGAAAAACTTAATGGATATTTCTAATTGTCAAAACTCTTTTGTTTATCTTGCTGAGCTAAACGATAGTGGTAAAGAAGTTTTGATAAAGGGGGAAAAATTAAATTTAATTAAAACAGATTATCAAAGGATTTTAAAGGAAATACGGAAAAACTATCCAAAGATTGATTTTAGTTTTGTAAGTTTAAATAAAAATATACTGAATTTAAAAATCAATAATTCAGTTTATTTTACTCAGCAATTAGGTGATACTACCCCCACACTATTTAAAGCTTCTTTAATTTATTCTTTAACGGAAAATAATAATATCAATGGAGTGAATATTATCTTCGAAGAGGGTGATCATGGTGGTGAATCAAAGATATATTATAGAGAAGATTTTTCCGAGTTTAAGATAATTAATTGTAATTAAAGGATTAGCGAGTATGGCAGTGTATCAAATTTAGTGATATTCAATAATAAACATATAAATAATTGATATTCAGTTTTATTAAAGAAATGACTAAATCTCTACACCAAAACCGCTTTCCCAACTACTTTTTCAGATGTGCTAACGGTCAGTTATTACGATAAATATGTATCTTTGAATGTTTATGGATTCGGCGAGCCGGAATCCGGCTATTACAACAGCAACCAACTACGAAAAGACACAAACGGCAAATTGAAAGGCATGGCAACCGAAACACACATCCGCATTCTTGGCACCAACCTGTGGGAGAAGTCCGTTACATTCTATGACCAGAAGTCCCGTCCGGTACGCACTTACAAGAGAAATCATCTCGGAGGTTACACGGATATTGACAGCAAACTGAATTTCAGAGGCTTGCCGGAAGAAACCACTACCCGGCATTTCCGGGATCCCAATGCCATCGAAGAAGTAATCGTCAAGGACATATACACTTATGATTCCATGGAACGGTTGCTGACACATACGCAACAGATCAATTCGGGTACGCCTCAGCTGATTGCCAAAAATGAATACGATGCCACAGGACAGCTGATTACCAAGAAAGTAGGTGGCACGCAGAATGGCAGCGACCGCTGGCAGGAGATTAATTACAGCTACAACATCCGCGGTTGGCTGACAGGCATCAATGATATCAATGGCAATATGCTTGGAGCCGGACAACTGCCGGGCAGCTCGAATGATGGTTTGTTTGCATTCAAAATAAACTATGATAAAATTGATAACCATGGAAATGCAGTCTCTAAACTCTACAATGGCAACATTTCCCAAACCTTTTGGAAATCCGGAGATAATACAATGCGGGGCTATGATTACAGTTATGATATGCTGAACCGGCTGAGAAATGCCGATTACTTCATTCAAGGAATTCCTTCTTATACAGGAGCTTACCGGGAAAACATCGGTTATGACCTGAACGGAAACATCACCGAACTGTTCCGCACCATGGGCGACACTTTTGGCAATGCGGTAAACATGGATATCCTGACGTACCACTATAAAAACGGGAACGGCAACAGCAACCAATTACGCAATGTCAGCGATGCGGCAAGTTTGGAAAACAGCGAAGGTTTTGTGGACGGCAACACCAATCCGGCATTGGATGATTATGCGTATGATGAAAACGGTAATATGATAAAGGATCGGAACAAGGGAATCACCAATATTACCTACAACCACCTGAATCTGCCTGTCAGAATCACTATCTCGAGTCTTCAGTTTATTG
>JALNWO010000124.1 GCA_023230825.1 Acholeplasmataceae bacterium | reverse complement strand
TGGTCTTTTTCATCTTTTCTTCTCCTTTTTTTGAAATAAAAACCATGTCCAGGGACATGGTTATAATAACAAAAAAAGTTATCACACTCTCACATCCCAGAAGACTGTTTTAAATTTAAATCACTGGCAGGTCTACCGGCTTAACTTCATCCTACTTTGTACCTTCCCGCTTGCGCAGTGGTTTTTACATTTCGTCCGTTTCACGGTTGCTGGGACAGCTCAAGTTTGACTTGATTCCCTGTTAGGTCTTGCGACACCAATCATTTATCTTTAATTACTTATATTATAGTTGATTTGATTCTTTTTTGCAATCTTATTTAGCTAAACGTTGAATAATTTCTGTGACCAAAGCTGAGAAGGCTTGTTGAGAAGATTGGGCAACAGCTAAGACTTCTTCATGAGACAGCTTTTTCTTTAAAATACCTGAAGCCATATTGGTTAAACAAGATAAACCTAAGACTTGAAGTCCCATGTGAGAAGCGACCAACGCTTCTGGAACAGTTGACATCCCAACGGTGTCAGCCCCTAACGTTCTTAACATCCGAATTTCTGCGGGTGTTTCATAAGAAGGACCAGACCACCATGCATAAACGCCTTGGTGAAGTTTGATATCTAAGTCTTTTGCGGCATCTAAGGCAAGCTTTCGTAGTGATGAAGTATAAATCTCGCTTGCGTCAGGAAAACGAGGACCTAATTCATCAATGTTTTTTCCGATAAGGGGATTTGTCCCTGTCATATTCAGATGATCGGTAATTAGCATTAGTTCTCCTGGTTTAAAATCGGTATTAATTGCCCCGCAAGAGTTGGTAATAATCAATGTTTTAACACCTAGTGTTTTTAAAGTTTTAACAGGAAAAGTAACGTCTGCCAGGGGAAAACCTTCATAATAATGATAACGACCCTTAAGGGCATATAAATAAACACCGTTTAAATAACCAGCGACGAGAGTGCCTGCGTGTCCTTCAGCAGTTGGTTTTTTAAAGTAGGCTATATCATTGTATGACATTTCCACGACATCGGTCATCTGATCGGTTAAGGCGCCTAATCCAGATCCTAAAATAATAGCGATTTCGGCTTTTTGTTTCACGCGTCTTTCAATATAAGACCGTGCTTCTAAGATTTTTTGATAATCCATGTCATCAACTCCCTTCATAGTATTATGATTATATCACAAAAAGAATTAAACGCGTATATCTAACCTTGTTAATAAAAAGAAAAGATATGTTAATCTATAAAAGAAGAGGAGATGAAGAAATGAAAATCATCAGTTGGAATGTGAATGGTTTAAGAGCGGCTATGACAAAAGGCTTTGATGCGTATTTTAGGGAGATGGATGCTGATATTTTTGCGATCCAAGAAACGAAGATGCAACAACACCAGAAAACATGGTCGTTTCCTGGATATAACGAATATTGGAGTGATGCGTTTAAAAAAGGTTATTCCGGAACACTCGTATATACAAAAAAAGTACCTCTTTCTGTTGTGTATGGTATTCATGGTGAAGGATACAGTGATGAAGGACGGGTTATTACATTAGAGTTTTCTGATTTTTATTTTGTGAATTGTTATGTGCCTAACGCAAAAAGAGGGTTAGAAAGACTGGCAGAACGGATGGATTTTGAAGACCAAATGCGTGATTACTTACTACATTTGGACCAGAAGAAGCCAGTCGTTTATACAGGAGATTTAAATGTTGCTCATCAACCCATTGATATTAAAAACCCTGAAACCAATCGGCAAAATCCAGGATTTACCGATCAAGAAAGAGCGAAATTTACCAAGTTATTAGCAGCTGGTTTTGTGGATACCTTTAGAGCTTTATATCCAGATCAAATAAAATATACATGGTGGAGTTATCAGTTTCAAGCAAGAGCCCGTAACATTGGTTGGCGGATTGATTATTTTGTTGTGAGTAAGCGGTATTTACCACAAATCATTGATTCAGAAATACATGAGCAGATTTTGGGAAGTGACCACTGTCCAATCGTCTTAACATTGAAGTAAAAAAAAGCGTTTGTTCAAATGAACAAACGTTTTATTTTTCATAGGTTGTTGAAGTTGTTTTACCACCTGTACCAGTCCAGTCGGTATGATGAAATTCATCCTTTGGTCCCTTTAACAATTCATAAGTATGGGCACCGAAGTAGTCTCGTTGTGCTTGGATAAGATTAGCGGGAAGTCTTCCGGTCGAATAACCATCAAAATAAGCTAAAGCTGAACTTAATGCTGGAACGGGTACTCTATATTCAACCGCGGCCATAACGATTTCGCGCAATGAAGGAATCGTCTCTTTCATAATTTTAATGAAGTGTGAATCGAGCAATAAATGTTTTAGTTGAGGATTCTTTTGATAAGCTTTTTTGATGTCATTTAAAAAGGCCGAGCGAATGATACAACCCCCACGCCAAATGGTGGCGATACCTTCAAAATTAAGATTCCAATCTTCGGCAAGTGCTGCTTCATGCATGAGGTGAAACCCTTGTGCATAAGAAAGAATCTTCGCAGCATAAAGCGCTTTTCTTAAATGGCCAAGAAAACGTTCTGACTGAACAAAAGGCATCGGTTTATCGTGGCTATAAATACCTTCAGCAGTCACACGATCTGCTTTTAGATTTGAAAGAAAACGGGCAAAAACGGATTCACTGATTAATGTTAAAGGAACCCCATAATCTAAACTAGCAGCTACAGCCCACTTCCCAGTTCCCTTCTGACCAGCGTGGTCTAAAATGGTATCGATGACATAGACACCATCTTCATTTTGATATTTGAAAATGTTTGCGGTAATTTCCATTAAATAACTTTCTAATTCTGCCTCGTTCCATGTTTTAAAATGGGTGGCGATACGATTGTTATCTAAATTTAAAAGATCTTTCATTAAATGATAGCTTTCAGCAATGAGTTGCATATCACCATATTCAATACCGTTATGAACCATTTTAACAAAATGACCAGACCCTGCTTCGCCCATCCAATCGACACACGGTGTGTCATCAACAGAAGCAGCAACCATTTCAAAAATCGGTTTGATATGAGGCCATGCCTTCATATGCCCACCAGGCATCATTGAAGGTCCAGTTAATGCCCCTTCTTCACCGCCAGAAACACCCATTCCAACATAAAGAAGCCCTTTTTCTTGAAGTTGTTCGCATCTACGAGTTGTGTCTTCGTAGTTTGAGTTTCCCCCATCAATAATGATATCGTTTGGATCAAGTAGAGGTATGAGTTGTTCAATAACCTCATCAACTGGTGGTCCAGCTTTAATCATTAATAAAATTTTTCGTGGTTGTTTGAGTTGTTTCACCAACTCTGAATAATCGGTTGTCCCAGTAATGGTCTTATCTTTGCCCCGTCCCTTTAAAAAGGTGTCAATCGTTTTTTGATGACGTGATGAAACAACAACATGAAACCCTTTGTTTGCTAAGTTTAAAGCGAGGTTTTCTCCCATTACCGCAATACCAATTAAGCCAATATCAGCTAAAGATGCCATCTGTATATCTCCTTCCATGATTACGGTTATATTGTATCATAATTGTGATTTGAATGACTGAATAATCATTTAAAAAAAAGACTCGAGAAACTCGAGTCTTAGTGTTTATAAAAGACGAATCCGTTTAATCCCTTTGAGGTCATTAAATAAGTTAAGGTCAACGTTTTCTTTCGTATCGACAACGAAGACGCCGTAGTTGTTATAAAATGCATCTGTATGGGTATTGTCTTCTTTAAAAAATGCTAAGATGTTTCCTTTAAGTGTCGTAAACTCATCCTCTGAGCCACCAATTAAAAATTGGAAGCGATAAGGAACGGTTTTATTATCTAAAGCAATGTCGGGATAGTTAACGCTATTTTTAATCGTTCCAATTTCTAAATAGTTTTGAATTTGAGCTGCAGCCATCATCGCACAGTTGTCTTCAGCTTCTTCAGTAGAAGCACCTAAGTGAGGAATGGGAATGACGCCAGCCATTTGCGCTGTTTTAGCATTGGGAAAGTCAGTGACATAAGCTCGTACTTTTTGGGATTGTAAAGCTTTTTCTAAGTCATCATCATTAACCAATTGATCGCGGGCAAAGTTTAAAATGATGACACCGTCTTTCATTTGGTTAAAAACTTGTTCGTTTACCATGTGTTTTGTATTGTCGTTTAGGGGTAAGTTTAAACTAACGAAGTCAGCCTTTTCATATACTTCAGCTTGTGTTTTAACTAAAGTTACGTTGTCGTGAAAGTCTAAGTTTTTTAAAGAATCTAAATTGCGTTTCGTTCCTATCACTTTCATTCCTAGTTTAGCAGCCGCGTTGGCTAACATAATTCCAATCGCACCTAAACCAACAATTCCTAAGGTTTTGTTTAAAACTTCAGTTCCAGCAAATTGGCTTTTTACTTTTTCAACAGTTTTCTTAATTTCTGGATCAGTTTGATTTTCTTTGACCCATTGAATCCCTTGATAAATATTTCTGGAAGCTAAGAACATCCCTGCAATGGTTAATTCTTTGACCGCATTGGCGTTTGCGCCAGGCGTATTAAAGACAACAACACCTGTATCAGCATATCCAGTTAAGGGGATGTTGTTTACACCGGCACCTGCACGAGCAACAGCCAATGTTTTAGGGTTTAAGGTTAAATCATGCATTTGGGCACTACGAACTAAAATCGCATGACTTTCTTTCATATCATCGGTTTGGACATATGTTTCTGGTAAAATTTCTAAACCGACTTGAGAAATTTTATTTAGGCAATGA
>JALNWO010000123.1 GCA_023230825.1 Acholeplasmataceae bacterium | reverse complement strand
TTTGTAAAAATTCAAACTAGAAAGGTAATTAGTGCTTATGGTGGTTCAGGCTCTCTAATTGAAACTCCGTATGGTGCTTTAATGATTGAGGATTTTGATAGATGGCCGTTCTTTAAAGGCGATTATAAAGATGGTCAATGGGTTATTAATATCCCTAGTGCCTTTCATATTAATGATGAAAGACTACTACAAAGACTAAATCATAAAAGCGGATTTTCAAAACTTGAAGCTTTTGTTCACGTGCCCGACAATGTTTCATCAAGTAAACGTGCAGACATACCAGAAAATGAAGATGAAACTATTAGTGCGATATTCTTTCCTAAATGGTTTTATTGTAATAAGTGTGAATGTTTTAAGCCGATTAACCAATGGTGGGATATTTGGAAAAATGTAAAAGGGAGAACAGCTACTAAAAAGGACTTTGTCCCTCCCAAATGCGGCATTTGTTATGAAAATAGCGAGAAAAAGTATGCTCCTGAATTAGAGCAATTAAGATTTGTAATGACTTCTCCTGATGGTGAAATAAAAGATATTCCTTGGGAACTATGGACTACAGCCCAAAAAGCAATAAAAGACGAAGATTCGGAAAACGGCTCTATTTTGCTTGATTATGGAAACCCTTGTTGCGATAAGCAAGATTTACGCTATCTAAAATCAAACAAGTTCTCTGATTTAGCTGGTATAAGAATTAAATGTGTCAATGAAGATTGCGAAACAAAAGGGCGTGAAATTAATTTAGCAGGTTTGTTTGGTTTAAGAGTATTTAAAAAGTACTTGAAAGATGATGAAGGAAACAAAATACAAAAGGATGGTAAAGATGTAAGAGTGTTTTTTAAACCCGTTATCAGAACAAGTAATAGTGTTTATTACCCGATAATGGTTTCGAGTATTTTCCTGCCAACAGACAAAGGAATAACAATTGAGGATCAAGAAAGCATTGATGAGTGGATTAATGAGAATGAAGATGCAGATTTTATTTACCGTGCACTTAAAAAGAAATACCCAATTGAGGTCATAAAAAAATATATTGATAATAAGCAAGTAAACCAGTATGCACCTGAATTAGAATATCGCTTAACTGAATATAATTTTTTAACCAAGTCTGTTGGTTCAAAATATGAAGACCCCTCTAGAAATCTAATTTTCAATAAAGTAGAAATTTCTAAACTCTCAAAACTGGGCATTGAACAACTTATCGGCATAAAAAAACTAAAGATTACATCTGTCCAGACAGGTTTCACTAGACAGGAACCTATGACAAGCGATGTTTTTATGTCAGATACAGGAGAAACTTTCACAACTATAGAAGGAAAGTTTACTTCTAAATGGAAATTAGACACCAAATATTTACCAGCAGTAGAAAGCTTTGGAGAAGGTATTTTTATATCGTTTTCAAATGAGCAAATAGAAAAATGGATTGATAACTCACTCGATAGTCAATCTTTTTTAATGAGGATAAATACCCTTTTTCAAAACGCAATAAATCACGAATATAAAAGTGTTCGAGAAAAATTTCTTTCAGAAAGACACTTGGCAAGATTTGTATTGATTCATACGATTTCACATATCCTAATTAAAGAATTAGAATTTTTATGTGGCTATCCTGCAACTTCATTAAATGAAAGACTTTTTATTGATGAGCAGAATATGCAAGGTCTTTTAATTTATACCGTAGCAGGAGCGGAAGGCAGTTTTGGAGGGTTGGTTTCCCAAGCAACAGAACAACAAATAACTCGAATTTTAAAATCTGCATTAAATAGAGCCTCGGATTGTGCTTCTGATCCCATTTGTTATAATACTGATGACGGACAGGGAATTGGTGGTTTAAATATGGCTGCTTGCTACTCTTGTACTTTGGTTCCAGAAAACGCCTGTGAGGAGTTCAATTCATTTCTTGATAGAGCATTACTAATAGACAAAGATTATGGTTTTTTCAAGAAATTATAGTTCCCGACCCTATTTGCAAGCACATTGCCAAAGCCCCACAAGCCAACGCTGCAACCAAAGCTTTGTCAAAGAGCTTGCAAAGCCAACGCAGGACAAAATTGTTTTTAAAAAATTTCCGACCCTTCAAAAAAAAATAAAAAACGCAACGCACAACCCGACACAGTCAGACAAAAAAGCAAACATAAAATGACACTTAATCCCAACAATTACAATGCTTTACAAGTACGAACAACAAAACACCAGCTGCCAACATCATGACGAATAGAAAAAAGCCTAGCATGTAAAATTGTTGGGGCTTTTTGCTATTCGTTGTTCAGCGACACCGTGTCTAAATACCTATAGGTGGATTTGTAGATTTTTGGCTTCTCCTTTTGATTAAATTTTCAGGTTTCAATTCGGGTTTCAGGTAAAATAACAGCCCGGTTTTCTTGTTTTGGAATATAGCTCCCCTTACCCAAATTCTCGGAGATTTCAGGCAGGTTTTGATTTCGGTTTTACTTCGGTGATACTGTCCCAAAAAGTGTGTAAAGCGCAAATAATTATCTTTGATTTAATCACAACAAAAAATCAAGATTATGCACTTTACACAGAAGCAAGTTAGTGAAATTTTAGAAGAAATTCTAGAGAAAGAAGATGGATTAAATACAATCCTAAAGATGAGCTTAGAAGCTCTGATGAAATCTGAACGAACGGAACACAATAAATCAGAACAGGATTATAGTAACGGTTATCGTTCTCGAAAGGCCTTTGGTGACAAACAAATGCTCGAATTACAAGTTCCTCGCACACGTAATGGCGGTTTTTATCCCGTTATTTTGGGTTTATTAAAGAACCAGGAGCAAGAAGCCCGAAGCATCGCATTTCATCTTTATAAATCAGGTCTTACCACGGGACAGGTAGGAGAAGTATTTGACGAGATTTATGGCAAGCATTATAGTACGAGCCAGGTGAGTCGTATGTTTGACACCGCTAGAGAAGAGGTAACTCTTTGGCTTAGGCGCCCTTTAAACGATTACTATCCCATCGTCTATATTGACGCCTGTTTTATACCCACTCGTCGTGGTGATAGCGTTAGCAAGGAAGCCTACTATACGTTACTGGCCGTTCGTCCGGATAGAACCCGAGAGGTTTTGGGCGTTTATAATTATCCCACAGAAGGGAGTTTAGCTTGGGAGGCTATTTTTGAAGACTTAAAAGCTCGGGGATTACAATCTGTCGACCTATTTGTTTCCGATAGCCTTCAAAGTATAGAAGATGCTATTTGGAAGCATTTTCAGCAATCAGAGATACAACTATGCATTGTTCACCTGCAAAGAACCTTTCTCAAAGAGGTAAAACCTAAGCATAAGAAAGAACTTGCTGATGATTTCAAAGACGTATTCCGGTCAGATGATCGCAATGACAGCATCGAACTTGCTAAGACTCGATTTAATTCTTTTTGCGATAAATGGGCGAAGCTTTATCCCTATTTTAAAAGACGGAAAGACAATCCGCGGAACGAACTTCACTTTACCTATATCGGTTATGATTATCGAATTCGATCCATGATCTACACGACCAACTGGGTAGAGCGGCTCAATCGGGATTACAAAAGGACAACTCGAATGCGTGGAGCATTGCCGAACCCTGATGCTACCATTTTGCTTTTAGCCGGCGTGAGTATGACCAAAAAGGCTTATGAAAGAAAAGTACCAAAACTAAACGATGAAAAAGATAAATTTAAATGGGAGGAATAAGGGGCAATTCCACTTCGGCTACGCCTTCGTTCCATTGCCCCTTATTCACAAGAGATTTTTAAATCAAAATAATGTTTAACTTTGTTATAAATCAAGATAGAAATTACACACTTTTTGGGATACTACCACTTCGGTTTGAAGCAATTGCTTAATTTCCTGCTGTTCCATCACCCAACTTTTCTAAGGGAGAGACTATGCCCATTTGGATGTGATGTTCAAATGCAGATAAACCATCGTGGTTTCTAATTTGCTATGACCCAAAAGTGTTTTAATCACATGGATATTATTGCCCTGATTGAGCATATGGGTAGCAAAACTATGGCGAAGCGTATGTGCCGTAAACCTTCCCGATTCAAAACCGGCTTTTTCCATCGCTCTATTGACTATCACCTGCATACTTCTTACATGCAAAGCCCGTTTGGTTTGAGGACTGGTGAACAGATATTCTTTGGGTCGTCCGGCCTCTAAATAATACTGACGCAGATGGTTCAGCAAACTTTTTGGCAACAAGGTGAAACGGTCTTTGCCACCTTTGCCCTGATCTACTTTGATGCGTTTATTAGCACTGTCAATATCGCTTATCCTCAGATTGCAAACCTCACTTATCCGCATACCACAGCCATAAAGCAAGCCCAAAACACAACTTTCCTGAAGGTTTAACGGAGCATTGAACAACTGCTCAATTTGGTTTTCCGTCATAATGTTCGGTAGTTTAAATTGTTTCTTAGGATAAAGATTAATCGGTACGATATAATCCGCCGGCATCACATTCTTAAAGAAAAAGCTGCAAGCCTGCGCCACACTCCTGCACTTGGCCCGCCCTACTTTGTGGTTCTCTTTGATAAAAATCAAATAACGTTCGATGTGTTCCTGTCGCAAGTCTGCTACTGGGAGTCCGTTGTAGTGCTTGAAAAGCAAAGTCAGCTCCTGCATATAGTTTCGCACACTGCTTTTACCGTATTCCTGTACTTTGAGTAGTTGCAAAGTTTTTTCTAACCAAGTCTTTCCACTTTCATTCAGCGGTTTTACTGAAATCGAATTTCCTTTCATATCTTGAATTTTTAATTGAAAGGTAAAGTTGAATGTTTATCAGCAATTTACTACTTTTGGTGCGTTAGAACACTCACCG
>JALNWO010000122.1 GCA_023230825.1 Acholeplasmataceae bacterium | reverse complement strand
ATGGAAAGAATTAAAGAAGCAGTCTTGAATGGTGAAATCAGTGAAGACGTTATTAACGAAAGGGTTGAACGAGTTCTCCACTACAAAGAAAAGTATGCTCACACAAACGTTGATTTTGAGTTCGCTGATGTCGAATCACTTATCGGAACAGAAGAAGCGAGGGACATGAGTTACCAAATTGTTAAAGGGGCAGCAACATTAGTTAAAGGAAAGCCTCTTCAACTTAAAAATAAGGCATTACTCATCGGCACGTTGCCCAAAGCAACGACGATTGCGGATGATCGATTAGGTAATCATGATATCTTTCAAGAGTTGAATCACGATTTTCCTGAACTGACCGTTTTAAAGATTCCCGTGATTCCTTCAGAAGAAGATGTCGAAATGGCTTTAGATAAAGCCCAGGCTTATGATCAAATCATTATTACAACATATAATGCAAACGTTTATCGCAATCAAGTCCAATTGTTAGAAAAGCTTCATACTCTTGGAAAAGAAGTTCATGTGATTGCGATGAGGAACCCTTATGACTTAGTCGATGTTCCTGTCATTCAAAATTACGTTTGTTTATACGAATATACACCTAACTCAGTGCGCGTGTTAAAAGAATACTTAAAAGGAAATTTACAATTAAAAGGGAAGGTGCCGATACAAAATGGCTAATTACATTATAGGAGTTGACGGTGGTGGCACAAAAACACTTGGTGTCCTCTATGACATGACGGGGAAAAAACTTTTAAGTCACACAGTCGGCTTTACCAATTTTAACATTGACTATGACCAAGCAAAAGCAAATTTAATTGAACTTCTCGATTATTTATATCGCCGTACGCCTCTTCTGACATTGTCATATATTCAATTAGGAATTTCAGGATATTCAAAAGTGACAGATAAAAAAGCGTTTGAAAAAGAACTGAGTCTTCGCTACGGAACGACCGTGAGCTTAGAAAGTGATGTCATGATTGCTTATTATGACATTAAACGAGAAAGTGATAAAAATGTTTTAGTTGTTATAGGCGGAACAGGAAGCGTTATTATGTATAGCAATAAAAACCGTCTTGAGCAACATGGTGGTTATGGTCATATTTTAGGAGATGAAGGCTCAGCTTATCATTTGAGTATAACAGCATTAAAAGATGTGATTGCAGTTCATGATGAAACCGATGCGTTTGATGAGTCTGGTAAATATATTTTAGAACACCTAAGTTTAAAAACAAAATATGATGTTCGTGATTATGTCTATAACAATGATAAATCAAAAGTTGCTCGACTATCTGAATTTATTAAAATGATGGCAGAAGCAAAAGTAGAAAAAGCCGTGGCGATGGTTCAAGCTGAAGCCGAAGCTTTAGCGAAACAAACGCTTCAAGCATACGCAAAGATGAAAAACAAAGAAAACTTGGTTATCGCTTTGCGGGGAGGTTTTTTAACAAAAGGTGATATAGCAAAAAAGATGTTTGTTAAAGAACTTAGAAAAAACATTAAAGACTTTAAAGTGAATGAAAGTGAAGAAAGCCCTGTGAAGGGTGCCTATTATTTGAGTCTTTCTAAACTTAAAAAGAGGTGAGAACATGGTAGATATAAGTAAAATCAGCACAGAGAAACGAAATATAAAAACAAAAAATATCGACGTTGCATCAACAAAAGAAATTTTAGTGTTAATTAACAACGAAGATAAAACAGTGGCTTACGCTGTTGAACAAGCGTTGGATCAAATTACTGTTGTTGTTGATGTGGTGACAGAATCGTTTCGTAAAAATGGTCGGCTGTTTTATGTAGGCGCAGGTACATCGGGGAGAATTGGTGCACTAGATGCTAGTGAAATTCCACCCACTTTTGGTGTTGCTGAAGATATTGTGATTGGTGTGATTGCTGGTGGTGATACAGCTTTAAGATATGCAGTAGAAGGCATTGAAGATTCAAAGAGTGCGGCGGTATCTGAATTGGAGAAATATCAATTGACGCCAAATGACGTTGTCATTGGGATTGCGGCGAGCGGCCGAACCCCTTATGTCATTGGTGCGGTTGAGTATGCCAACAAATTAGGTGTTGCAACAGCGTGTGTGACAACAAGTGTTGATTCTGAAATTGCCAAAATTGCTAAATATCCAATTGAAGCGATTACGGGTGCGGAACCATTAACAGGTTCAACGCGTATGAAGAGTGGGACTGCTCAAAAAATGATTTTAAATATGATTTCTACCGCTGCCATGGTTAAAATTGGTAAAGTATACGAAAACTTAATGGTGGATGTCCAAATGAGCAACGACAAATTGGTTTCTAGAGCAACACGGATTGTGACAGAAATTACCGGTGTTAATGAAAAAATTGCTCAAAGATATTTAGACCGTTACGGTTCAGTCAAACACGCAATTTTTGCCATTATGAGTAAAATTGAAGAACCGACGAAAATTAAAGAGCTTTTAGATCAACACCACGGCAACATTAGAGAATCACTAAAATACAACACATAGGAGAATGAAGATGGAAATAATTATATGTAAAAATCATGAAGAAGTCAGCGAAAAAGCGAAAGAATTGGTTGTAAAACAACTGCAAAGAAAACCGATGTCAACATTGGGTTTTCCTACAGGTTCTACCCCCATTCTGTTATATAAGAAATTAGTCGACGCTTATAAAAAGCACCTCATTACGTTTAAAAATGTAAGAAGTTTTAATTTAGATGAATATGTTGGTATTGAACCTACTCATCCTCAAAGTTATCATCAATTTATGGATGATCATCTCTTTTCTCACATTGATATTGAAAAGAAAAATGTTTATCTACCAAAAAATGATCCCACACATGCCCATGAGAATGCCCGTTTATATAATGATTTATTAAAGAAGTACCAAATTGACTTACAAATTTTAGGAATTGGCACCAATGGTCATATCGGTTTTAATGAACCTGGAACACCATTGGGGCAAGAAACATTTGTCGTTGATTTAAATGAAGGAACCCGACAAGATAACTTAAAGTTTTTCAATCACATCGATGAAGTGCCTTATCAAGCGATGACAATGGGAATTAAAAACATTATGAACAGCCGGAAAATTATTTTAATGGCCAGTGGTGAAAGTAAAAGTGAAGCCATTTATCAAATGATTAAAGGGCCAGTAACAGAACAACTCCCAGCTTCTGTTTTACAACTTCATCCCCAGGTTATAGTAATCTTGGATGAGGCTGCAGCAAGCAAATTATAATTCAAAACGAGATGACCACAGTTGTGGTCTTTTTTTTGCAACAAAAAAGAGCACTTTCGCAAGCGCTCTTCTTTGTGTCTAAAATTATACTTCGAAAATTGCGTCTGTTGGGCAAACTTCTTGGCAAGCTCCACAGTCTATACAGATATCTTCGTCAATGACATAGATTGGGCCTTCAGCGATGCAATCTACCGGACATTCTGGAACGCAAGCTCCACAAGCGATGCAATCTTCATTTATTCTTCTGGGCATAAAATTACCTCCATCTCCGTATACTTATATTGTAAACGATTTGTCAAGAAAAGTAAACTGCAAATTGATATTTTTTCAGGATTTATAAATAGAGCCATAGGATATGATAAAATAGAAGAAACGGGAAGGGTGTGAACACTGTTTTGATGAAAGAATTAATCATAGAAAAAAAACAACAATGCGGTGTTATCCGCCTCAATCGTTTGGCATCATTAAATGCCTTATCAAAGTCAATGATAATGTCAATGATGGAGACTTTGATTGAATGGAAAATGGATCCTGAGATTTTGTTTGTTGTCATAACATCCAATCATCCAAAAGTTTTTTGTGCAGGTGGAGATATTAAAAAAGTTTATGAAGATGTTGTGGCAGAAAAAGTTGAAGAAGCGACCGATTATTTGGCGATAGAATATGTTTTTGATCATTACATTAAAACATATGAAAAACCAATTATTATGTATGCCGATGGGCTAACGTTTGGTGGAGGTTTAGGCCTTTTTTATGGAGCTTCGCATCGTGTCATCAGCTCCCAAACAAAGTTTGCCATGCCCGAAACAAAAATTGGCTTTTTTCCAGATGTAGGAGCGTCTTATTTTTTAAATGAATTACCAAATTATGTTGGTTATTATTTAGGGATGTTGGGTATTCAACTGATTCCAAGCGATATTTTATCTTTAAAAATGGCCCACGGCATGATTGATAAAATAAAATGGCAAGAAGTAGAAGAAAGGCTATTTACCCAAATTTTTTCTCAAAAAAAGATTAATAGTACTTTATCCTTGTTTTTGAATGAGTATTATCAAACGAATCATGAACCATCTAACATAGAAAAGCATCGCCAAACAATTCAAAGGTTATTTTCTAAACCTTCCGTATTAGAAATAATTAACGACTTACAGTTAGATGACCCATTTGAAAAAGCGATTGATGAATTATTTCATCAAGTTTCACCAACCGCGGTTTTCACAACATACCAGTTGTTAAAAACAAATCAAGGAAAAACATATTGGGAGTGTTTAAAAGCTGAACAAACACTCAGTCAACATGTTGTCTTAACACATGATTTTAAAGAAGGAGTCCGTTCTTTACTCGTAGATAAGGACCAACGTTTTGCTTACGAGCCATCGTTATATAATGAAGAGACAGAAAAAGCAAGCTCTGCATTATTTACCATCCCCGAAGCATCCATTCATCCAATGGATTTTTGGCAGAAATACTACCAGGAGCGAGAAGCCGAAGAAGCGAATAAAAGGAGAAAAAAATGAATCCAAATCAAAAAATCGTTGCCCAATTGTTAGGTTACACCGTCGACAAAATTACCTTTATTTTAAATAAGGAGTTTAAATATGCTGGTAAGCAGAAACTT
>JALNWO010000121.1 GCA_023230825.1 Acholeplasmataceae bacterium | reverse complement strand
TCGGAGTATGCAGCACCTCATCAATGAGGCGAGGCGCATAGCCGGGATTACAGAAAAATGCTCTATGCATACCCTTCGTCACAGTTTTGCCACGCATTTATTAGAAGAGGGAGTGGATATTTACAGCATCCAGTCATTGCTTGGTCATGCCCAACTTCGAACGACTATTGTTTATCTTCATATAGCTCAAGTACTCCCTAAATTGGCACATTCGCCATTGGATACACTATATGGGTTTGTACAGAAGCAAAAGTGATGCGGCCTCACTATGAAGTAGGGCAAATCATTCGTGATTATGGTGAAGAATTCCGGTCCAAATATCGTCTTTCGTCTCATCAGTTAAAGACACTTCATACATTGGAGATATGCCGGACGGCAACCCTTGGAGGGCATGTTGAACGTTGCGACAATGAAAATTGCTGATATGAACGGATAGCCTATAATTCCTGCAGGAACCGACACTGCCCGAAGTGTCAAGCCACGGACAGAGAACGTTGGATATTGGCAAGACAAAGACAACTGCTGAACTGCACCTATTTTCATGTGGTTTTTACTGTGCCGGAGGAGTTGAATACTTATTTTCTTCAGTTCCCGAAAAAGATGTATAACTTGCTTTTTCAGGCGAGTAAGGACACACTTATGCAATTCGGCAGTGATCCCAAGCATCTTGGCGCTCAGCTTGGCATTACGTCAGTATTGCATACATGGGGTCAAAATTTGTCATTACATCCACATGTACACATGATTGTGCCGGGCGGTGGAATAGACAAAAACGGCAATTGGAAGCGTTGTAAATCCGAAGGGAATTTTCTTTTTCCAATAAATCAGTTAAGGGTTGTTTATCGTGGTAAATTCATGGCTTATTTTCTTGAATTGATGAGAGATAAGGATGTGGACTTTCCTATCGCTTTACGTCGGAATCTTTATGATAAGAAATGGGTGGTCTATGCCAAACAGCCTTTTCGAAATGCTAAAAGCGTGATTGACTATCTGGGTAGATATTCCCACAAGATTGCTATCAGCAATCATCGTATCGTAAATATTGAAAACGGTCAGGTAACATTCAAATGGAAGGATTACCGTCATGGGGGCGTGACTAAGGAAATGACTCTGACTGCAGTAGAGTTTTTGAGACGGTTTTGTATGCATATTTTACCCCGGGGATTTGTAAAAATCCGTCATTACGGTTTTTTGGCTTCGCGCAATGCATTAAAACTGCAGATAGAACAACTCAAACAAAGTACTCTTCCGCCGGTGCAGGATAAAAAGCCGGATTACTTTGAAATCATCAAGGAACAATTAGGTATTGACTTGGAGCAATGTCCGTGCTGCAAAACCGGAAAGATGAAAATTATCATCCAATTTGCAGCTAATGCCCCTCCGCTAAAAGTCAACGATAAACACAAAACGATGATAACCAGCCAATAAAAAATTCCGGTAAAACCGGAACAGATTTTTTATGCTCAAACCTAAAGAAAATCATCAAAAAACAGCTGATTTTCAAATATTAGGGCAAAATCTTATCCGACAGGATATGAAAAACAAAAAAAAGGGCCGGTCATTGTAGATAAAATGGCTCGGAAAATCAAAAAATAAGGCTCAATTTTCTTCTCAACAACTGAGCGCCCGAATTGAAACCCCATAGCTAGAATAAAAGACCCGCTACGCTTCTGTCAACAAAGACTTAAGCCGAAATTTCGCTGCGCTGCATTTCGTTTAAGTCCTATATGTTAGGCATAGGTTATATTTCTCTTTCAGTTCTTTCGTTATAAATTCTTTGAGTTTTTTCTTTGTTATTCCCTTAAAATCCATTTCAAAAAAGTTTTCTACTTCTTTTTTCGAAAATCTAATCGGTGAATCTAATTTGTTTTTCGAGGATAAATGAGCTGTGTCTCTTAATGTGTCATAATAGGCTCTCTGGGCAATTCTACCTCCTATAAAGTTAAAGTTTTCCTTTCTTTTTATATACCCCGATTCTTTTGCATTAACGTCTATTAGCCAAATAATGAAATCATTAAAGGTTTCGGGCAGTTCCTCCACTTTTGCACTTATTCTATGTTTCTTTAAAACGTAATTTTGAAAATATGTGAGATTATTACATAACCCAAGTTGTTCGGTCAAATACTCGTTTTCAATAATTCGTAACAAACAAAGAATTGATTCCTTTCGAGCAGGTGTAAAGTGTTGTTCTTCATCAAATTCTACAATACGGCTTCCGATTTTCGGGTGATTATATATTAATCCATCAATATTATGAGCTATGCTACTAGTAGAGAATTTATTTTGAGAATTTAATCTTTTTAGTATTTCAGAATAGCAATTATTTACGGATTCTTCAAATTCAAAATCAATATAATTTTTTGATAAAAAAACGAGATCCGAATTGATTGGTTTTCCTATGCTCTTAGAATACAAATAATCTTCTCCAACTATCTCTGCTATCGCTATAAAAAAAGAATCCTCATCTTTTAGTTGTGTTTTACTTGTTCTTGTTTTGTTAAGTATCAAAGGCTCGTTATTTGAAGTATTTCTCGGCGTAGAAGTTTCTTTATTCGATTGTTCTATTTTTGAAAACTCAATCAATAATGCAACTGCTGGCGATTGCACCCTTCCGCCAATATATTTTTTAGCTTCGCCTGTTTTTGTAATGTCATTCCCATTTAGATAAAAATCAAGCAATTCATCAATATAAATCTTTTCAATTTTTATGTTTCCTTCCCTTACAAACTCTATAACATTACCATTTACTTTAATTGAATGATAACTAGCTCCCCCTGTTTTACTTTTGACAGATTTAATCTTCGATAATTTTTCTTTAAATTCAACTCTATTCATAAACATTCTCTTTTGTACAACTTGTGCCTAACGCCTCTGGCGGCTTGACGCAGGGCGGATTTTACCGACAAATGTTGATACGAAGATAATACTTTTTTCCTACCGAATCCCAAATATTTTGTACAGTTGTAACGGTTTATCTGTCTTGCGTTCAAACTGTTTATCACCTACCGCTATTTTATTTTTTTAATTATATATTTATTCTCTCCTTTGGATATTTCTAAGATTGAATTGGATTTTATTTTTAGTATTTCCTCATATATGTTTTTAGGCAATTTTAAAATTCCACTCCTCGACTTTCCATCCCAGGACCCAATTTTATAACTTGCTTGATATGTTTCTGATTCTGGATAAATAGAAAAAAGTAAGTTGTGATTAATTGGTTTACCCAAAATTTCTTTAGGAAATAGTTTTTTATTGTTAACAGTAATTCTTAGTTGTTTATTAGTTACATCGTTTTCTGTTATGTTGTCTATAATGATTGTTTCCATATTTTTCGTTGAATTATTTGGTTTATATGTTTTTGGTTTTGAAGACAGATTTCTTTTTTTTAAAATATGCTGTAACGTCTAATTTACATCGTAAATATACCACATCCATACACACCATGCTTATACCTTTCGCCTACACATTTTATCGCCTCAGCTCGTTGCTTGGATATTCCGGTCGATAGTCGGCCACCTTGTGATAGATTTTTAGTGTGTTTCACTATGTTATAAGAATAGCTGGAATTTGCATGTTTGGCGTTGGCTATTTCTGAGCTTACCTTGATTTATTCATATCCTTGTTGATTTAGTTGACTTTTTATTTATTGCTTACAAAAATAGGAGGTATTTTTTTATTTTGCAACCTATTTATTTATATTTTACAAGAAAATAATGCAAACTCTATGCATCCATCCACTAAACTGCATCTATACTAAGACTTGACCGATTTCTTGCTGATGCCGGATTAGGATTCGTACACTACATTTGCTGGAGGATCCCATATAATGGACAGTATTACAAGAGCCAACCAAAAGTTATATACTATTGATCTTATAGCTAGTAATTAATAGGCGTATGGTAACTATAAGTTATTCAGCAGGATACGATATAACAAAACCATCATGCGAACAAACCCAGTTAGTTGATCTGAAACTTTTTTACATGGTTTAGTACTGGTCTTACATCGTTTTTCCCTTATTTATGGGATCGAAATTCTAGGCTGTTACTCGCTGATTTTCTCTAAGGTAACCGTGAAATGTCGGAGTATAGGGGCTTCCTTCACGATGCGGTATCCTCTGCGGATCGTATTTCGGCGTTCCCAGACATTGATCAGCGCGGCTGCCACATAGTTCATATGATTGTTGGTATAGGTACGTCTTGGTATTGCCAGGCGTAGAAGCTCCAAAGCTGGGTATCTGTTTTCGCGTGTGATGGGGTCCCTGTCGGCAAGTATAGCTCCTATTTCAACGCCCCGTATTCCACCTTCCAAATACAATTCAACAGCTAAGGTTTGGGCTTTAAATTCCTCACGGGGAACATGGGGTAAAAAAGAGTTAGCATCCACAAATATGGCATGACCTCCAAAAGGGTATTGTACGGGTATTCCCGCCTCACGAAGCAATCCGCCAAGATAGGCCACCTGCCCGATACGGGTTTCCAGAAAGTCGTACTCAGTACCCTCATACAAGCCTTGAGCCAACGCATTCATATCTCTCCCCGACATGCCGCCATAGGTCACAAATCCCTCAAACATAATATTGAACACTGATGACTGCTCGAACAGCTCCTTATCTCTAAAGCCAATAAAACCGCCCATATTCACTATGGCATCTTTTTTACTGCTCATAGTCATCGCATCCCCATAGGAAAACATCTCCCGTACAATTTCACGTATGCTTGTATCCTGATAACCGGCTTCGCGTGTCTTGATGAAATACGCATTTTCGGCAAAGCGTGCCGCATCGAAAACCACTCTGACACCATATTTCTTGGATAGAGTACTTACTTCACGTATATTTTGCATAGAAACAGGCTGGCCACCGGCAGTGTTACATGTCACAGTGATGATGACGCAAGGTATTTTTTCAACACTATGTGTACTGTACACCTGCTCTAACTTT
>JALNWO010000120.1 GCA_023230825.1 Acholeplasmataceae bacterium | reverse complement strand
TAGTCTGCCATTTCACCAAAGTTTTTCATCATGGCTGTTTCTGAACTCATTCCATAAAATTTAATGTACTTCTTTTCTTCTAAAAGTGGTTCTTTCGTTACTGGATCTGCAAGACCGGTGAAGACGTGCTCAGTAATAATGTGTCCACCACCTTGATCGTGGCCTGCTAACATTCCTCCAAGCATGACAAAGTCAGCCCCTGCTCCAAATGCTTTTGCTACATCTCCAGGGCATGTGCAGCCGCCATCACTAATAATATGCGCTCCTAAACCATGCGCTGCATCGGCACATTCAATAATTGCTGATAATTGTGGATAGCCAACGCCGGTTTGAATTCTTGTTGTACAAACACTACCTGGACCAATCCCGACTTTAATAATATCAGCGCCACGTAAAATAAGTTCTTGTGTCATATCAGCTGTAACAACGTTTCCAGCGATGAGGGTTTTATCTGGAAAAGCTTGGCGAACTCTTTCAACATATTTACCAAAATGCTCAGAGTAACCGTTTGCTACATCGATACAAATAAACTGAATACTTGGTGTCGCTTTTATAATTGCTAAAAGATTGTGAAAGTCTTTATCACTCGTTCCAGTACTAACCGCAAAAAACTGCGGATTTAAAGCGGGTTGTGTGTTTTGAATGTCTTCGGGCGTATATGTTTTAATTAAACACGTAAACATATCGTGTTTTTGTAATTCATGAGCCATTTCAATGACACCCACACCGTCCATATTAGAGCCCATAATCGGAACCCCTGTCCACGTTTGACCACTGTGTTTAAACGTATATGTTCGTTTTAAATCGACATCTCTACGACTTTTTAAAGTTGATCGTTTGGGTCTAATCAACACATCACCAAAATCTAGTTTTAAATCTTCTTCAATGCGCATAGTTTCACTCCTCTTTATCTTTGCCCCTATTCATTATACATAATAATTGATGAAAAACAAATCTTCTTTAAGAATTGCTTTTTTTTCAAAAAAAGACCCACTTTGCTTTAAATAAATTATAAATAGACTCTTGAGGTGAAGACAATTGAATATTTTCTTAAATTACTATATAATGCAATTATAGTCATATAAAAGGAGGTAGTTCCCTTGCAAAAAGCTAAATACGGTTATGGTTGGTTATTAAAGTTTATTCTCGCAGCGATTTTACTTGGTGTTGGGATTTATATGGTTTTTGCTGATGAAGTTGTTTATGCAATTACTGGAGTAACAATTGTTGTCTTTTCTTTATTTAGAGTTTATCCTTTAATTAAATCGCTCCATAAAGAAGTTCTCCGGACTTTAAACTTACTTGAAGTGATTTTTGACACACTCATTGGTGCCGTGATGATTTATATTGCTTTCTCGCAATCTAATTTAAGTAATCAAGCCATTTGGAGTGCTGTGTATCGTTTTTCTTTAGTCTTTGTCTTTTATGCCCGGGCCCTTGTCTACTTTAACTCGGTTGTCTTTTTAGGAGAGAAAACAGAAGTGCCCAAATTCTGGATGCATATTGTTATTCTTTCACTCGGCGCAATTATCGCCGTCTACCCAAACTTTGATTATGGACTTGTTGGTGTCTTCTTCTTAATTATTGCCTTAATCGGCTCTGTGTATTTAAGTGTTGACGGGTACGGTGGTTATAAGAAATACCGTGAATTCCAAAAAGACCTTAACCTTGGCAAAGAAAAAACCAAAGAAATTGAAAAAGATGTTCCAAGACCTGTTATTGAAGAACCTGAAGAAGAAAAAAGACCTTACGTTAATTGATAAAAAGAAACTTGCTTAAGTGGCTCTCACTTAAGCAGTTTTTTTATCTTAACCAATCTATAATCTTTCTTAAATAGGATGGAAAGATTGAAATTTAAGCGTTTTCACCTTATAATATAAGTAAAGAAAGATTAAAAATTAATTGAGGAGGCTCACCATGCTCGATATCATCAAACAACGAAAATCCGTGCGGACATATTTAAAAAAACCTTTATTAGAAAAAGATTTAAAAACAGTGAAAAAAATTGTTGATACACATCATCTAACAGAAGGTCCTTTTGGTCATCAAATTGAAATTGCTTTTTTTGATGAACCTTTTATTGATCTAGAAAAAGAAAACGAAATTGGCACTTACGGTTTTATTCAAAACCCTCAAGCTTTCATCGCTGGAGCCATTCACAACTCCTTTTATGGAATGGTTGATTACGGCTTTATTTTTGAAAACATGATTTTAGATTTAACCCAAGCAGGACTTGCTACCGTTTGGCTTGGTGGTACATTTACAAGAAAGAAATTTGATTTCTTAAAACATGACGAATACATTATTCCAACGATTACACCTGTAGGTTATGAAAGCAAAAAACAATCTGCAAAAGAAAGTGAAGTACGTGATCATGTTCACGCAGATGAAAGACTTCCTTTTGAACAATTGTTTTTCTTAGATTCCTTTGAACAGCCACTCACTTCTTCTCATCTACTGACTAAAGCCCTTGAAGCGATTAGACTTGCACCTTCAGCCGACAACAAACAACCATGGCGTGTTCTTGTTAAGCAACAAGCGGTTCACTTTTATGTTGAACGCAGTGAAGTCTATCAAAAGAGCTTAGACTTTGATGTTCAAGCCATTGATATGGGGATTGCTTTAAGTCATTTCATTAAAGGTCTTGAAGCGCTGAATTTAAAATATAAAATTACCAACGACTATATCAACATCAAATTACCTGATTGGGAATATGCGTTTAGCGTTAAACTTACTGCGTAATTAAATTGCTTATTTAGAAACAACGGCGAACATATCGTCGTTGTTTTTTTTATGAAATTTAGGGAATTGCCTTCTTAAAACGATTCTCAAATTGTTCGTTTTTCAAAAGGATTTAATGTAACTTTTTCTGGTAACACTTTCATTTATAATCATCGTTTTTCCCTCTTCCTTTTTCAAAAATACTTGTTATAATGGGTGAACAAAGGTGGTGAAAAAATGGAAGCGTATCGATTACATCGGCATATACTGTGCATTGATTTAAAAAGTTTTTATGCGTCTGTTGAATGTGCAGAACGAAACTTAGATCCATTTAAGACACCGTTACTTGTCGCCGATGAAAGTCGTGGCGGAGGCTCGATTGTTTTAGCTGTTAGCCCCTTTTTAAAAAGCCTTGGCATTCCAAATCGTCTTCGTCTTTTTGAACTTCCAAGTGTACAAAATTTAATCATTGCCAAACCAAGAATGAAACTGTATTTGGCTTACTCTGCAAAAATTATTGAAGTTTATTTGCGCTTTATTGCTGAGGAAGACTTATACGTTTATTCCGTTGATGAAGCCTTTTTAGACGTTACAGAATACTTAAATTACTATCAAACAACGCCTTTTAAGTTGGCCCAAAAAATTCTTGATGCTATTTACCAAGAAACAAAACTTTATGCAACAATTGGGATTGGACCAAACATGCTCCTTGCCAAACTCGCTCTTGATATCGAATCTAAAACAGCACCAGAATTTATTGCCGAATGGAATTATCATGATGTTCCAAATAAACTTTGGCCTCTCACTCCTCTTTCAAAAATGTGGGGAATTGGTCACCGTATGGAAAAACGATTAAACCGTTTGGGTATCCAAACCATCGGTGATATCGCTCACTATTCACCACAAGAACTAAAACGTCAGTTTGGTATTTTAGGTGAGGAGCTTTACTACCATTGTCACGGCATCGATATGAGTCTGATTCAAGATAAAGGAAAGACCCGCGCAAAAGATAAAAGCTATGGTGTCGGTCAAACATTGTTTCATGATTATTATGCCCCCGATATTTTTCAAATTATTTTAGAAATGGTCGATGATATCGCTCAACGACTCCGCCTTTCTCACCAAGTTGCTAGAACCGTTCATTTAGGGGTTGGATATAGTAAAGCTTTTGGAGGTGGTTTCTACCGGCAAACCACTTTAGAACAACCCACTGCATCTGAAACAACTTTATATGAGACTTGTCTGTCTTTGTTCCACCAGTTTTATGAGGGGGATCCAATCCGACGAATTCAAGTTTCCGTCAGTCAACTACGGAAAAAACAATTTCAAACATATTCCTTATTCGACAACCCTGAGCAAATCATGAAAGAGCACGCCTTACGGCAATCGCTTGATGAGATTCAGTTTAAATTTGGTAATCTCGCAACTTACCGTGCTTCTTCTGAACTTGAAGCCTCAACTGCAAAAGCACGAAAGAAAATGGTGGGTGGTCACCATGCCTGAATATGTTGATCGCGGTTTAATCAAATGGGCTCCATTTGATGCTTTAGTTGGTTATAATGAACTAATTAAGGAATTAAGATTAAAACTCGGTAAACAAGAAAAACCTCTGTTAAGCGATGATCAGTTTGAAGAGCTTAACCGTCAACTTGCCTTTGCTTATCATCATCACTTAGAAATAACAATTGAATACTATCAAAACGGTTATTTCAAACATCTTTTTGGTCATATCAAAACAATTGATCCGATTAATAAAAAAATTATTTTAACTTCTTCAGAAAAAATCAACTGTGATGATGTCGTTCATCTTTCCTTATAAAAAAAAGCAATCCTGGTGGATTGCTTTATTCTTTAGAAACAGTTTGAATATGATCGGTTACTTTACGTAAAATCCGTTCGAGTTCATCTTTTTCATCTGTGCTAAGAACCGAGAAAAGTTCTTCAAATAAATCTTGATTTTTCGCTTTAACGGTTTGCGCAATTTCTAAACCGTAAGGAGATAAAAAGTATTTATGTTTATATCCTGTTTTATCTTCTTTTACAATAACATTTTTAGTAATGAGTTCTTGTAAAGCTCTTGAAGCATGGGCTTTATCCATTTTCGTTCGACCTATCATCTCTTTTTGGGTCAATCCATCTTGGTTATTCCAAAGCAAAACAAGATAAGGGACTTGACTGCGATGAATATCGTATTTCTCAAAGATTTCGAGTTGTTTGCCCATCATTTTCTTTTTAACAGTGTTGAGTAGTAAAGGGAGTACTGATAAAGGTTGTTCC
>JALNWO010000119.1 GCA_023230825.1 Acholeplasmataceae bacterium | reverse complement strand
GCCCTAGGTTACATGTCATATACGGTTGTTAATAAAGAACTCACAAACACCGGTTATGGTAATTATTACAAAGGCAACAGCAATTTAAATACACCTCATCAAGAGTTATCGGCTATTATTCAAGATTACGCAAGTGAAATTGATGGTTTAATGAATGATGTGATTTTGACGGCTTCATTTGGTTATAGCCGTGACACCCTCACGACTTTCATGGCTCAAATCATTCGTGAAAGTGCCGATGCTGATATTGGTGTTCATAACTACGGGGGAACCCGAGATAGTTTAGCTTATCATGAACCGATGACAGTTGCAACAACTTACCGCCTCTTCCCTTTCGATAACCAAATTATCTCAGCACTCATTTCGGGTCAACAAGTCATCTCACTCTCACAAAACTCGAGTGTTGCTCTAAACTTTAAACCCGGTTTATCACTTCAAAATATTAAAGCAAATGAATGGTATTGGGTTGCAACGAATGATTATGTCTTTGGTAATTATAAGCAATTTCAAACCTACCAAGATATTTACTATCCCGAAGTTGTCGATCGCACTGCTTTTGAGAATGAACTTAGAAGAAGAAGTGAGACAACGGATTACTTTATTATTGACTAAAAAAAGGTGAAAATGCTTCACCTTTTTTAAATGGGATTTAAGGGGATATTGACGCTTTAATAAGCATTTTATGTTAAAATAGTTGTGACATTATGAATAGGAGTTGAAGACGTGACCCACGCATTTCAATCAAAAGAACAATTTAAAGAAGTTTTTACTGAAAAACTTCAAACGATTTATCAAACCAGCCCCAAGAAGGCAAGTGTTGCTCAAAGATATCATATTTTAGCACATTTATTAGATGACGCTTTTAAAACTGATTTTGAGAAAACGAATCAAGATTTAATAACGAACCAATTAAAGCGAACCATTTATTTTTCGATGGAGTTTTTAATGGGACGTTTAATTACTAATAACTTACAAAACAGCGGATATTATAACCTTGTTAAAGAAGCGTTTTATGAATTTGGTTATGATTTAAATGAAGTTGAACACGCTGAAGTTGATGCAGGTTTAGGCAATGGTGGCTTAGGCCGCTTATCTGCTTGTTTCTTAGATTCAGCTGCATCATTGGGTTTGCCGCTTTATGGTAACAGTTTACGATATAAACATGGTTTTTTTAGACAAAAATTTGAAAATAACCAACAAGTTGAATATCCTGATACATGGTTAAACACACCGTTTATATGGGAAGAGAAGGATGAAGAAAACGCAATCCATCTGCCGCTTTTTGGTTATGTAGAACACACCCAACTGAAACATCCCGTTTGGATTAAAGCAGTTCCTTATACGGTGAAAATTGTTGGCGATCAAAACGGTGTCGTGACGCATCTAAGACTTTGGGGAACAGAACCGTCAGATTTACAAAAACATCAAGATGAGGGCTATTTAAAGATGGTTTCCCAAATTGATGATCATTTATATCCCGATGATTCAACCGACCAAGGGAAAACATTGCGTTTAACCCAGTCTTATGTCTTTAGTGCAGCAGGGGTTCAACTTGCAATTAGAGAACATCGCAATTTGGGTCGTGATCTCCGTCATTTCCACCATTATTATGCGTTCCAACTCAATGACACCCATCCAACTCTTGTTATTCCAGAAATGATGCGGATTTTAATGGATGAAGAACATTTGGGCTACGATGAAGCATGGAAGATTACGACACAAACATGTGCCTTTACAAACCATACGATTTTATCAGAAGCATTAGAAAAATGGGATATCCATATTTTCCGGACTTTACTACCGAGAATTTATGAAATCATTCAAGAAATGAACCGCCGCTTTAAAAGAGAATTAGAAGCGGATGGTCGCTTTAACAACGAACAAATATATCAAATGGGTTTGATAGGTCAACACCGTGTGCGGATGGCTCACATTTGCCTCTTTGGGGCATTTAGTGTCAATGGTGTTGCTGCGCTTCACACAGAGATTTTAAAGCATCAAGAAATGAATGATTTTTACCAACTATATCCACATAAGTTTAACAATAAAACCAACGGTGTGACTCACCGTCGTTGGCTCATTCATACCAATCCTGAATTGGTCCAATTATTAGACGATACCATTGGTATTGACTGGCGAAAAGATTTAACTAAACTGAAGGAATTTGCTCAATTTAAAACAGATATTAAAGTTCAAAAACGGCTTGAGGAAGTCAAGTTAACAAGAAAACGTATTTTAGCTGAGCAAATTCAGCAACGTGAAAACATCACTATTGATGTTAATTCCATTTTTGATATTCAAGTAAAAAGGCTGCATGAATACAAACGTCAACTAATGAACATTTTGCACATTATTTATTTATATCAACGTTTGAAAACGGATGCTGATTTTAAAGCCAACTACGTTCCCCATACATTTATCTTTGGAGCGAAGGCAGCACCTAGTTATCGGATGGCGAAAATGATTATTGAACTCATCAATGATGCAGCCCAAACAATCAATCACGATGAAGAAACAAATCACTTACTTAAAGTTGTTTTTGTTGAAAACTACAATGTGACTTACGCAGAATACATTATGACAGCAGCTGATTTATCAGAACAAATTTCGACAGCTTCGAAAGAAGCGAGTGGAACAGGAAATATGAAGTTTATGATGAATGGTGCAATTACCATTGGAACAATGGATGGCGCTAACGTTGAAATTGTCCAAGAAGCAGGAAGCGAAAACAATATTATTTTTGGTTTATCTTCTGAAGAAGTTGTTGCTCTATATCGTCATAATCATTATAAACCCAACGAAATTTATGAAAATGATCAACGGTTAAAAGATGTTTTTAAGTTTATCCGAAAATTAAAAGACAATCCTGGACATTATGATTTTATTATGCATAATTTATTAAATACAGATTACTTCCTTGTTTTAAAAGATTTTGCTAGTTATGTTGAAGCGCATGAAAAAGCCAATCTTTTATACCAGGACCGAAACAAATGGTTAGAAATGATGATTATGAATATTGCTCATTCAGGTTTTTTCACATCCGATCGAACCATTCAAGATTATAATACAGATATTTGGCAATTACGCCCTTTTACGTGGCTTCACTCATAATTTAAGAAAAGAGACGAAACATGCTCGCTTTTATCGATGATTTTCGCGTCATTCGCATTGAAGATGCAGGATATATTACACAAATACACTTACCTGGATACAACCTTCAATGGGTGAAAAATGAAAATAATAACCAATTTTTTGAAACTGATCGTGACCTTGAGCTCCATCTTGTAGATACGATTTGGGTTGATAATGAAAAGCTTGCTTTACAAATTGGTTTAGTCACTTTAAAAGAGACCTTTGATCAACGATTTCGTTATGAAGGTCCTTTAGGTGCAGTTTGTACAAAAAAACAAACAGATTTTTATTTATTTACGCCTGTAGCGAAAGCCGTTTTTGTTGTTGTTGGGGGGAAATCTTATCCCATGACTTATAAGATGCCCGTTTGGCATCTTTCTTTACCTGGCGATTATCATTTAGAAAAATATCATTTTCAAGTGCGTTTAGTTGATGCCTTGGATGAAGTCGATGATCCTTATGCTAAAATAATCTACCAACAAAAAGGCATCATTGTTGATTTAAATCGAGTTCCAAAACTTGAACCATCACCGATTATGTTAAAAAATAATGTTGATGCAGTAATTTATGAAGGCCATGTCCGAGATTTAACTCGCTTTTTAGATGTTTCCGATCCAGGTCTTTTCGATGGTTTAATTGCACGCAGTGAAAAGCTTGAAGGAACTGTTTTAGAATATATCAAAAACTTAGGGATGACTCATTTACAGTTGTTGCCCATTTTAGCATTTTATGGGGTAGATGAAATAAACAAAGATTCCCATTATAATTGGGGGTACAATCCAGCGCACTATTTTGCTTTAGAAGGATGGTTTATTAAAAACAATAATAATCCGCTTGAAAAGATAACTGCTTTTCAAAATGTGGTCAAACATGCACATAGCATTGGTTTAGGAATCAATTTAGATGTTGTCTACAATCATGTTTTTACAAGAAAGACTTTTGCCTATGATAAAATCATTCCTGGCTATTTTTATCGCCACGATAAAAATAACCAATTAACTGAGTCATGTGGTTGTGGCCCAGATGTAGAAACAAGACGTTTTATGGTTAGACGAATGATTGTAGATAGTTTAGTCTTTTTAGCAGAAGTTTATCGTGTCGATGGTTTTCGTTTCGATTTAATGGGACTCATGGATATAGAAACGATGCGACTAATTGAAAAGAAACTAAAATCTATCAATCCTAACGTGATGCTCTATGGCGAAGGCTGGATGATGGATTCTGTCATGAGACTAGAAGAACGAGCAACGATGGCCAACCAAAACAATTTTCCTATGTATGCTCATTTTAATGATTATTTTCGAAATACCATGAGAGGCGAGACTAACCAAAAAGGGTATGCGATGGGTAACATTCAATTGATAAATCAAGCGATGGAAGCCTTAGTAGGAAGTCCAAAAGGATATCAATCTTTAAATCAAACAATTAATTATGTTGAATGTCATGATGACATGACTTACTTCGATAAACTGATGAGCGTTTCTCATCATTCGCTTCAGGAAAACCATCAACTGCAAGATTTTGTCAACCACTTGGTAGCAATCGCTTTAGGAATCCCTTTTTATCATGCAGGCCAAGAATTATACCGCAGTAAACAAGGGGTTGCTAATTCTTATCAAGACTCTGATCATATCAATGGAATCCGTTGGCATTCTTATCCAACTTCAGTAGATCGTCTACAAGTAATCTTGGCCATTCGAAAACAATTTTCCATGTACCGTCAAGTAACGAATGAAAACAAAACTCTAACTCAAAAACATGGGTCTTTGATAATATATCAGTTAGAAGACGAACAACATCAATTGACCCATTATCTAAAAACTGATTTTAAGCCAGAAACATGGGCTTTACCAGAAGGAGATTTACTTTTT
>JALNWO010000118.1 GCA_023230825.1 Acholeplasmataceae bacterium | reverse complement strand
GTTTGAATTAATATTCTGTTAGGTAAGTGAGGAAGAATGGTAGTTGTGTGGAAAGAACAGGTGGTTTCGACAGGCTCAACCACCTGAACTTAGCCACTACGATAAATTAGAAACGACTGAGACATTAAAAGCAAGATTAAAATTAGTTTTTTCATTGTCTAACCACTACGATAAATTAGAAACGACTGAGATTAGTCAATTGACAATGGACAATGGACAACGGACAATGGATCCCGAAGGCTTTCGGGAACAATGAACAATTAACAAGTCCCTTTTAATCAATATATTAGCGAGGTTTGAATCAAAATTCTAGTAGTTAAGTGAAAAAGAATGGTGGTTGTGTGGAAATGAAAGGTGGTTGAGCGACCCAAAAGGTGGTTGAGCCTACCGAAACCACCTAATTCTAACTCCTACTCAAGTAGTTGAGCAAACTAAATAGGTGGTTGAGCCTGTCGAAACCACCTGTTTGACTACGACAAGAAATTTGATGAGGTTAACTTCCCGTTAGCTATATTTTTAGTATGTTTGAAGGAAAATATTTGTGGCGACGAAGATAATAATGATATTTAAATACGAACTAGATAAAAGGCTTTAATAAAATAGCATTTTTCCATTTCAAAGAAACTGATACCTTAATGTATAATCTAAAACGTAAGTACCAGTAATTAAAGATGAAACAACTTAGAATTTTATTTTTAATTGGGATAATAGTTCTTTTAGGAGGTATCCTCATACCTACTCTAAACACTTATTCTGCAGATTATATAGAGTTACAAAACAAAATCCGGCAAAATCAATAGCTATTCAAAATCAAGCCTTATAAGGCATTGAGTGATATTGATACTTTGATCAAAGAAGCAGAATATTATGAAAAGGATAGTTTAATTCTAGAACTAATTGCCAATAAGGCGGAATATAATTATTTTCTGAATACCGATTTTGAGCAGATGCTTGAATCAGCATCGATCCTTAAGGAAAGGGCAAAACAGTATAACAATCACTTGTATGAAGCGAAGGCGCATAAATACATAGCGCAGGCATATTCATTGAATGAATTATATAACAAGTCTTTAGAAAATTTGGAAATCGGTCTCACTATTTTAGACGAATCTAAATCCGATAATATATTAATTATTATGGAGCAAGCTAATTTTCATACTGCTTTTGCAAATGTATATAATTTAAAAGGTGAGTATTTCAGTAGTATTCAATGCCTATTAAGCTCAGTAAATATCCATCAAAAATTAACAGACCCTGAATGGAAAAGGGGTGCAACTTTTATGGATTATTCCAATCTTGGGGGCGCATATCTAAATGTAAACCTTGATTCTGCCAAAGTTTATGCTGAAAGATCCATAACTTTGATGACGGAAAAAGAAGAAACTCACGACCTTACTTATTTAAATTATATTGTCCTGGGAAGGGTAAGTTTAGAAAGGGCTGACTACGGGAAAGCTTTGGAATATTATAAAATGGCCGAAAAAATTCAGGATAATAAGCACTTCCTCAATACAAAAGACTTATATAAAAAGATGAGTCAGGTATATAAAAAACTCGATTCAACTGAATTAGCCATGATTTACAAGAATAAACTAACAGAACTTGAGTTCGAAATTTCTCAAAGCCAGAATAAGTTTCTAAGAAAAATCATACATGATAATCAACCAGTTGATTCTCAACATATAAATTGGATGTATATAGTTTTAAGTTTGGTACTTGTGGGTTTATCTTTTACTATTCTATTTCAAAGATATATTTTAAACCGAAAAAAAAAGAATGTTCAAAACTCGCTTACTCCCGAAAAATATAATCAATTGATACAGCTCATAAGAAATAATGATCCAAGTTTTTTGCTTGCCTTTGAAAAAGAATTTCCCAATTTCACACAAAAACTACAAACTAAATCGCCAGAGCTGACATTACAAGAAATTGAGCTTCTTGCGAAGATAAGATTAAACCTGTCAAACAAAGAAATCGCACAATTCAAGTTCCTACAGCACAAAACAGTTCAGAACAACAGATATATGATACGAAAGAAGCTGAATCTCCCAGCTAAAACCGATTTGAATAAATGGGTAGGAAATATCTGAATTATACATACCTTGTTATTATCAAGCGAAAGGATGAAGGTATTAATGTTGATATGACTTAAATCCATACAGTTTAAATGGCTGATATTGACTTGACTCCGCAATATGTTGAACACGCAGAACAAAAAGATAAGCTTTTCTCCCTAAAAATAAAATATCCAAATAGTTTATTATTTATTTACTTTCAATTGAATTTAGATGTAACTATCTTATAAACAATGATGTAATGGATTACATCCTTTTGAATTTTGTTTATTTATCAAACCATATCTTTTTTAGGAGCAAGATAACTTGATCTTCTCAAAGTGGTACAAATCGAACTGTAAAAAGTGGCACGGTTTGAACCGAAATCACTGGCACAAATCAAACCGGAATATCCACCAAATAAAGACTATCCATACTGATGGGAACTAAAAGGGAACAAGAAAGGAATCTATCAGGAGTATTGATTCTAAGTCTTTTGAGTCTATACTTTTAGATTTGCAAATCAAAAAAAATTAAAACGATGAAAAAAAATTTACTTTTATTTCTTTTAGTATTGTTTTGTTCGCATTATCTAATTTCACAAAACCCAAATGAAGACAATGTCCTCTATGTAAATGTGAATCAAACAACGGGAACAAATAGTGGTAACAGTTGGGAAAATGCAATACCCGAGTTAGCTGATGCACTTAAATGGGCAAGGGAAAATCAAAATGCAGGAATTTGGTCGGAAAACAGTCCTTTAAAAATTTGGGTAGCAAAAGGGACTTACAAACCTCTGTACAATGCTGATGATGGGTTATATACAGAAAATGGAGATAGAGCCAATGCATTTGTCTTAGTCAAAAACGTCCAGATTTTTGGAGGTTTTTCTGGCAATGAAACCTCAGTAGAAGAAAGAGACTGGCAAAATAATCCAAGCATACTTTCTGGAAACATTGGTAATGAAGACGACCCTTATGATAATGTGTATCATATTATTATTGCTGCTGGAAGCATGCAGGAAGCTCTTTTAGACGGATTTACTCTTACCGAAGGAAGAGGTGACGGAAGTATTTTTGGTGGGCCTGTTGTCAATGGATTCGAAATAAATAGTGGGGGTGGTGCTATCAATACGAATGCTACTTCAGTTTTATTCCGAAATTTGATAGTAGACAACAATCTTGGATATTGGGGCGGGCAGATTTACAATTATCAATCATCACCTATCTTTGAGAATATGGAAATTATTAATGGGTGGTCATTTTGGGGAGGTGGTGTACATAACAGAGATTCAGACCCAATTTTTAGAAATGTATATATCGCAAATAACCAATGTGAATTAGCCGGTGGAGGTATGTACTGCGTCGAGTTTGGAGCTGTTACTTTGGAAAATGTTACCTTTTTTGGTAATTCTACCGGTAACACCGGTCAAGGAGGTGGATTCTACAGCTATGTCAAAGTAAAATTAAAGATGGATCGTGTCTCTTTTATCGAAAATGAATCAGGTGAAGCAGGAGGTGGGATAGGCTTTGTGGCGGATGGGATAAACGAAGATGTAATTTTCCAAAATTGTCTGTTTGTTGGAAATAAGACCAATGGACACGGAGGAGGGATAATGTTTTATGACGCACAACAAGGAGGAACTACGTTTAAATTAGAAAACTCAACATTTTATGACAATGAAGCAGAAACAGGAGCATCTTTAGGAATTTGGTACGATCAGGAAGCTAATGGAGTTCCTGTTGAAATCAATAACACAATCATTTGGAACAATACTACTTCACTAAGTGGTGCTGCCAACCCAACTTTTGTGATAAACAACTCACTCCTTCAGGATAATGAATGCCCTCCAAATATTGAATGTAACAATGTTATTTTTAATACTAACCCTCTATTCACTAATGAAGAAAATGGCGACTTTTCCCTGATTGAAGACTCACCAGCTGTAAATACTGGAAGCAATGAGCATTATACTGGATTAGATGAAAACACTATTGATCTGGCAGGGAATCCCAGAGTGTATGGATATGAACAAGGCGGCATCATAGATATGGGAGCTTATGAGTTTCAGAAAACTTTTGGAATAGCTGATTTGACAACAAAAAATATACAATTTTATCCAAATCCAATCAGACAAGGAGAAAATATAAATATTATTAGAAGTGATAACACAGCAGGAAAAGTAGAACTTTACTCTATTACAGGCCAAATGATCTTAAAAAAAGATACGTTCCTGCAACAGATTCAAATACCTATTAATATACCAGAAGGAATTTATATTCTGAAATATCACGACAAACACCGTTTTGAATCAATCAAACTGATAGTTGAATAACCAAGCAATCAAATGAAAAATAATAGATAACTTTAAGTTTGACACTATCCCTTATAGTGTGTATGCATAAATCAGAGGGTTTGACTTTATAGTCGAACCCTTTGTGCAAAAACAGTCAAAAATTGATTTAGA
Source organism: Acholeplasmataceae bacterium (assembly GCA_023230825.1). Classification (GTDB taxonomy): domain Bacteria; phylum Bacillota_I; class Bacilli_A; order Acholeplasmatales; family Acholeplasmataceae; genus Mariniplasma. Next base: position 733 of record JALNWO010000118.1, on the reverse strand, counting down.
ATCAGGTCCCAGCTCCTTATTGGTTTTGCCCATTTCTTTGATGTGATACTTAGAGCCAAGTAAATATACTTAATAACAACTACATCAGTCGGAAATTAGAGCATGCTATTTATGTATTCCCTTATTTCTCTATTCAGGTTATCGATCAGATTTTGAGTATCCCAAATCAGGTGGTTTCGACAGGCTCAGCCACCTTATTCCAATTCCCGCTCAAGAAGTGGAAAAAATTAAAAAGGGGGTTAAGCAACCCCAAAGGCGGCTTCGACAAGCTCAGCCACCTTATACAGGCTCAGCCACCTGATTATGACAAGATTCATCACCTTGTGAACTAAGAAAAATATCTCGGAAACTTTCCAAAACACATGGAAAGAAAAAAGCTGCAATCAACCGACTGCAGCTTACATTATTTGTTTTGGTTATTGGATCACTAGTTTCAAGCTCGAACGCACCCCATCCCCTTCTACCCTAAGGAAATAAATCCCATTAGGAATGTCGGTTATATCCAACTGATGCGTAAACCCATCCGCTGCACTTTCGATCTGTTTGCTACGCATCACCTTACCCAGAACGTCCGTCAGTCGGATCATCAAAGATGTATTCACCGACCGGCTGCTTTTGATAGTTATTTGTCCGTGTGCCGGATTAGGGTAAATATGCAGGTCAATGGTATTCTGTTCGCTTATACCAATAGTACTGATGATCTGTACCACTTTGGGATCGGACAGCTCACCCT
>JALNWO010000117.1 GCA_023230825.1 Acholeplasmataceae bacterium | reverse complement strand
TGGTGGCCCAAGACAGAACGCACTAGAACCAATCATGTGGATTAACGATAAAATGATGGTCGTTTTTGTTATTCAAATAGACCAATAAAAGAGTATTATTTAGTGTCTTCTTCGTCTTCAATGACTGTTTTTGTCATGTTTTTAAGCTTATCAATCCAATAGGAATGTTGAGCATCTAGCTCTTGCACGCTTGCTCGATGTGTCTTATATTGTACTGCATCATAAAAGCCCTTAGTGGCCTTTAAACGTTCGCCTTTAAAGTACTCACTATATGCATCAGTAGCGTAGTTATTTGCACGAGTAATTTGATTGATCATATAGAAATTCCTGTTGTTAGCCTCTCCTTGATAATCAGTAGTTACATTTCTTCTATAAGTGTATGAAAGAACACTATAACTATATAAATTATAAAGTTCTTGGAGGTAATTTCCTGCTTTGGCCGCAAGCTTGTTTAATAAGTAATTATAAAGCGTTGCATCATTACGTAATTTTCTAAATTCATAGATATATTTATCAAAAGTTTTAGTTATAAAGCCCAAGATTAAGTAATCTAGCTCGAACAACGGTAAAGTAACTTTAATATCGCTTCTTTTAAGGATTTCTAACCGGCCCTCATTTGTTTCTCTTAAATCAGCATTAACAGAATATTGTCGTTGTGTATCTGAGTAATTGATAATAAACGCTGTGCCATCGATTGTGTATTGATGCCGCATCGTCTTAATATAGTCATTAAAACCATCGTTTAATTGATTAGCTGTAATTTCTTCCTTACGTTGGCCGGCCTGTGAAATTTTATTGCCTCTTTCTTTATCAATTTCAGTGATTGCTTCGACATGGCCGTCCATTATATAGCTATCATCCTCATGATTTAAGATTAAATCACCCACTTTGTTATAAATACGATATGCGTCAAATGATGAAATATTAGTTGTTTTTCTCTTGTTTCTTTCTTTATCGGCCGAGATAGTATCAAAATCATAGATCGGAAAGTGTCCATCGACAATGTAGTCAAAACCGATCGAATAGTTAGCAAAAGAAAGTGGCTTTCTAGCGTCGTATAAAAAGAAAGCTTGAGCATAAATCGATAGTGCTTCATCTATTCTAAAATACTTAATGCCATCAAAGTGCACGCTCTTTTTTATTTTAGGATTATAATCAAAAAGCCTTATAAACTCGTCCTGGTCGTCTTTATATAATTTATGGATGTTTTCACTTAATTGTGCTCGATTAACGAACAGGCGGCTTTTAATGCCGTCGCGAATGTAAGCCTCTAGTCTAGGAAACGGAAAATCCGGAAACATCTTAGCAAATTTCTTTACTTTTTCAAAAGCTCTTTCGATTAGTGACTCATTAGCTAAAAAGACAAGTGCGGTCATTAGTTCAGTCTTACCTGTGCCTGGTGGTCCAGAGATCATATTTGAAACACCATGAGATGCTTGTTCTTTTTTGTCGTACTCAAGCATCTTTTTAAGTTTTTCTCTAGCTGTCTTATGTCTTCTAATTAAAATAAAGATAAAAATAGGTATCGCGATTGTTATTTTAGGATATTCCATAATTATGCTTATTAAATCAATTAAATACGAGCCTAATAAGGCCGGCAACTGACTTAAACTAAATGTTTTAGTAAAGACCAGGTAAAAACTTAAGAAATCGATGCCCATCGCAACGAAACGGTAGCTAAACAAAAAGACAAAGATGAAAAGATAGCCGTAAAGATCTGGTGCATCATATTTAAGGTATACTCTCCAAGACTCAAAGTAGTCAAAAATAGGTTGTAAATATTTATTTTCAAATTTTTTATACTTAGTCAGAGCTTTGCTTTCTCGATAAATTGGATCTTCTTCCTCTATTACGATGTTTTCTTTAATAAGAATCACGAAAATCAAGATGTAAGGTATAAAGACCATAAATTTTAAGCTATTCATTATAAAAACAAGCATTTCAAATGATTTAAAAACAAAAAAATCACCATTAAATGAAATTACGGCCCAAGATTTAAAGTTATAAACAAATTCTTTAACTGAAAGAGGTACAGTTATGTTACTTTGAAGAGGATCATTAGGTAATGGTGGTAAAGGTGCCTCATCTGGATTTTTAAATAGAAAAAGAAAGGCCTTAAAGAAGCTTTTAATTGACTCTAAGGTCCTAGGATAGCTAGATGTAAAGAAGATGATGCTAAGAGCTGTAGAAAGCAATAAAAGACCTAGTAAAATATAAGTTCTATGATTAACTTTTTTTAAATAAGGGATAATACTACTAAAGAACTTTTTTAAATGAGTAATAATATGATTAAAGCGTTGTTTTATTTTATTTTTCATATCATTTCCTCCTTATTTTAAAGTTGCTAAATCGTAAAACATGATGTTCATATTAACAGCGTATAAACGTTCCTCTGGTAGTCCGATAAGTTCAAATAATCGACCATCTTCTTGATCACAAATGATGTAACCTCGACTTTGTTCGTAAGTAAATTCAAATAAGTCGAACTCAGCGTCAAGATATTCGCCGTATGTGTCGCTGATGAAGCTTATTGCTCCACCGCCACGACTCACCCAGGTAGTATTTACTAGCTCGTAATTAACACGGTTGCTAACAAGAAATAAGGCCGACAATAAATAGACGCCTACGAGTGTGATTAAAGTAGCAAGTGCTAGCTTAAGAAACACTTGCTTTTTAGGTATTTTAAACTCCACGATACTATCTCCGTGGTCTGTATCTAATTAGACGAACAACAAGGACAAAAACCGCTAAAACGATAAGAGAAATTAGCAATGTTCCTAAGATGTTTTTAAGTGATCCAAAAATACCGACATCTTTATCAAATGAAAACAAATCTTTAAACCATTCCCAAAAGCTTTTTCTCTTATTTGGATCATCATCTAAAGGAGTTTCACCTCTTACACCAAAGTTGCCCTCATTATCAGTAAGATTGAAGGCAAAAGGTGTTAAGTTTTCACCCTCAACAATATTTATCTTTTGATAGTAAATAATATATGTAATGTCGGTTACTTCTATAGGTATGTCAATTAGTAAAGAATTATTAGTACCTTGAAACTCATAAGTTGTATAACGTTTTTCTAGACCAACAAACTTCCATTCTTTACTAACACCGTCTTTTAAATCCATTGTCTTTTTTCCAACTAGATCTCCGGCAAATAAATAAACAGGATAATTTTTATCATCCTTTTTTTGATAAACACTAATTTCTATACCTACTAATTTAAACTTATTAGAACCAGGAAAATACACAGCTGGTGATGTTTTAAGTTTGCCCTCTTCTTTAATAAATAAAAATTTATAAACGTCTTGAAGCGGTGTTGAATTTGGATCATTAGGATTAGGATCGAAATTATCATCTTGTTCAATGTCAATTACATCAGTAATAAGATTGCCGTTAACGTCATAAGCTTCTAATGATAAATAATCCACCACAACACCATTTGTTGACTCTAAAGGTAAAATTAGATAATACTTAAAATTTGGCGATCCTTTATCAACATTAAAAGCATTGTAATTCTTATATCCCTCTTTAGATGTTTTGTGTTCCCAAAGAACCCTCTTAGGTATGTTTTCATCGATTTGTCCTAATAAAGAAAATAAAGCTTTAATTTCAACGCTTGTTTTGCCCATTTCAGGATATGAAACATGAATGTTTTTTGTATATGCGGCATAAGCTGCATCGCTAATGCTATCCACTTCAGATGTTTTTACAAAAGAATTATCATGATATTCATACTTTATTGTTGTTATTGGCCAACGACTAGGAAGAGGCGATGGCAACCATCTACGTTCCGTATAAAATATGCTTGTAAAAGTTTCATCATAGCTAACCGTTCCATGATAAGCTTTATTTTTTTCAACATCTTTAACTCGATAATTAATATGCTTAATATGGTCAATTTGATACTTAGGATTAGCATTAAAAAATATAATTGGATTTCTTACTTGTGGACTGTCTTTTGGTCGTTCAGGATTTTGTTTTGTAATCCATGCTGCATCTGTATCTGCTGCACCTAAGTTTAAGTAGTTACTAGGTTCAACAATAGGATCGTCATTTGCTTGTAAAGGTGTTTGTGCCGGTCCTTTATTTAAGTTGCTTGAAAACAAGCTACCAAAGACCATAAATGCAATTAGTAATTTGTTCATAATATGTCCTCCTAAGATAAAAAGACAAGATCAGGTATTACTAAATTTGTAACTTCTACCACGCTTGTCTTTATTTTTAAAGTAATAGAATAATTTTCTGTAGGCTCAATAAATTTAATATATAAGTCCTCTGTGGCCTTATTAAGTAACTCTAGTTCTAGTAAGGTGTTAAGTTGTTCTTCTGATTTGTCGGTGATTTTTATATAACTATCGATATTTGTATCTAATTCAACTCTTGCTCCATAATAATATGTGGCTCCGTAACTTAATAATTTGATTGTTTTAATATCACCTATTTCAGTCAAAAACACAACATCCCCATCGTTTTGAATCTTATCGTCAATATAAACTTGAAACGGAGTTACTTCAGGTGGACTTGGTTTTTGAAACTCAACAACATTCAGGCCAATAAATACGCTTGTAATTAAAAGTAGTAATCCAATAAGGATTCCATTAGTTACTTTTAAGTTTTTTTTTTCGATTTACTCATTGTTTGAATGCCTTAACTTATAAATGTTATGTCCGGTACAGACATATTAGAAACTTCTTGTGCATATACCAATGTTAAAGCTGCTAAAACACTACCTCCGGTTTCTCCACCGATAATTAAAATATCATTGTATCCCTCAACTAACTCAACTTCGATAATAGTTTGTGCTACACCAGGAGCTTTTGCTACGTCGTTTGACTTAGAATAAATTGCATTATTATCAGAGGTGTTTTTAATTTTTGGAGCAAAACTTCCATTATAAGCAACATGAAAATATACCGTATCAATAAGGTGAATCCAATCTCCCGAATAGAAATAATCATCTGTGTCGTGTACTAATGGAAGAAATTCACCGGTAGAATTATAATAACTTAACCCATAATCAACCGTTCCTGCTGCAACGACGTTGTGTGGTCCTGCGGATTCTCTTGGATCACTACTATTAGAAACGATAAAACCTCCATGATACCCTTGAACTAAATCCCAAGATGAAACTAAGATAGTTTTACCGTAAGAATAAACTTTACCTGTTCCGGTTTTTCCACTAATAGAATCAGTGACTGTTATAGTCGCATAACCTGCAAAATAATTAGTAACATACACATCCGCGGATTTATACCCTGTTTTT
>JALNWO010000116.1 GCA_023230825.1 Acholeplasmataceae bacterium | reverse complement strand
GCTTGCAAATGAGCTGAAAGCGAAAGGTTTCCGGGTTCAAATCGATGATTCTAATAAATCCCCAGGGTGGAAATTTAGTGAATCCGAAATGAAAGGCATTCCGGTTCGCATTGAAATTGGGCCTCGCGATTTAGAACGCCAAGAAGTGACCATTGTTACACGTTACAACCGAGAAAAATTCACAATGAAAATTGATGATGTCGCTAACCAAATGGAAAGCCTTTTACAAAACATTCATCAAGCCATGTATGATAACGCGAAAGCTTATGTTGAAGCAAACACTTATATTGCAAAAACATACGATGAATTTAAAACCCACATTAAACGGGGTGGCTATGTTGCTATGAGCATCTCCGGTGAAGAAGCAGAATTAAAAATTAAAGAAGACACCACCGCAACCGCTCGGGTCATTCCTTTTGAACAAAATCTAATAACCGAAACATGTCCCGTCACGGGACAACCCGCAACGCAAACCGTTTGGTTTGCCCGTGCCTATTAAAAGTGAGGTGGAATGATGCACAGTTCAATAATTAAAGAAACGATTCAACTCGACAAACAAGCAAAAATCCAAATTGAAACGTTGAAAAAAGAAAAAGAAAACCTCGAACAAAAAATTAAAAAAGATGGTAAAGCTTTAGAACAATCTTTTAAAGACCGTAACGCCCGCATCTTACAAGAACAACGCGATCAATTTACCAATGAAATTGATGAACGTCAAAAAAAGGAACAAGACCAATACGATTTAACTCTCAAAGCCCTTCATCAACGTTATCGTGAGAAAAAAGATGAGTGGATTGAAGAAATCTATAAAGCTTGTATCAAATAAGTGGTGGCTATAAAACATGTGTGCTTGGGCTAATAACGCAATCATTGCGAAAGCAAAGTCGATGTATGGAAACTTTTTAAAGGCAAGTGACTACGAAAAACTTGTGAAATATAACAACGTTCAAGACGTTGTCGCTTACTTAAAAAAGCATCCTCACTACGAAGACATCCTTAAAGACGTTTCTGAACATTCAATTCATCGGGGGAATTTAGAAGTTCTTGTCCGCAAAAATGCGTTTAAACAAATGATTCGCTTAATTAAAGCGGTGTACTCAAAAGATGCTGAGTATTATGAACTCTATATTATTAAACAAGAAAGTGAAATCATCCTTTCTGTCCTTCGGGCCTTCATATCTGATGATACCGAAGAACAGCGCGGACGAATTCCCTATTTTTTCGATGTTCATACAAAACTCGACATTGAAAAGATTATTCGTGCAGTTAACTTTGATGACTTGCTAGAAGCAATCTCAGAAACAGAATATTATCAAATCTTAGAACCTTACTATGTCAAAGATAGAGATGATCTTCGGTATTTAGATATCGAATCTGCATTGGAGGTATATTATTACGAAGAAGCCTTTAAACGGATTCGTAAGTATTATACCGGACGCTTAAAAAGAGACTTAGAAGAAATCTATCAAACAAAGATCGAACTGAGTAACATTATTAAAATTTATCGGTTGAAAAAGTTTTATGATACCGATTCTGAAACGATAAAAAATGTGCTCATTCGTAAAAACGGTCGTTTGAGCGAGCGTAAAATTGATGAAATGATTGCTTTAGATAATCCTGATGAACTACTTTCTTTATTATCTAAATCTGAATTTAAACAATTTACCAACTCGCAAGACTATGTTTATATTGAATATTACGCCGGTAAGATTAAATATGAACTTGCTAAAAAATTTATTTACTTTTCAACAGATGTTCCGAAAGTCTATACTGCCTTCGCAACATTATCAGAAATAGAAATCGAAAACATTACCAACATCGTCGAAGGCATTCGTTATGAGGTTGGCGAAAATGAAATTAAACAAATGTTAATTTATTAAAGGAGGATCTATCATTGGCAATTGCAAAACTTAAACTAATTGATATCATCGCGAATACGAACGATTTAGATGCCGTTATCTCGAGATTCATTGATATCAAATCCTTTCATCCCGTCTTAGCAACTGAAATTTTAGATAGTGTCCAAGGTTTGACATCGTTTGTTACTGAAAACCCGTGTCAACCACTCTTACAAGAACTCGACGAAATCGAAAAGAAATTTTCTTTAAATTTACCAGATGTAAACATGCGAGATTGTCATTATGACCTTCATGAAATGAAAGATTATATGACGCAAATTAAAGAAAGTTTAGAAAACGAAATTGGACAAATCAAAAATCTTGAAAGCGACATTGTTAAATACAAAGACGCCATCGTTCAAGTCCAAAACTTAGAGAGTTTAGATATTCCTTTAGAAGATCTCTTTCATTTGGAATTCATCTCCTTCCGTTTTGGAAGACTTCCAAACGACAGTTTGGATAAATTAAAGTTCTTTCAATCGCGACCCTTTATGTTTAAATCGTTTACGAAAGATTTAAATAATAGTTGGTGTATGTATATTACAACGAAAGAACACCGTCATGAAATTGATAATATTTTCTCATCACTCTTTTTCGAAAGAATTTATATTCCAGGTTTCATTGAAGGTAGACCGAAGGAAGCCATCGCATCTTTAGAAGCAAAAATTGCGGAAGCACAAGCAAAAATTGATGAATATAAAGAAGACATTTATGATATCTCTTGTGGCTGCAGCAACAAACTCTCGTGTATTAAAGGTGAACTGCTTTTCTTAAATAAAACTTTTGAAGCGAAAAAGTATGTTATTGGTCTTGGTGATAAATTTATGATTTCAGGCTTCGTAGAAGAAGAAAATGTTCACCGCGTCGAAGCTGCCTTTGGGGATATCCAAGAAAAGGTTGAAATCGAAATTCGTGAAGCTGATGCTGATAAACGGATTAAACCACCAACAAAACTAAAAAATGGGTGGTTCTCAAAACCGTTTGGGATGTTCGTCGAAATGTATGGACTTCCTGGTTATAAAGACATGGACCCAACACCCTTTGTCGCGTTAACATATGCTCTTCTTTTTGGGATTATGTTCGCCGATGTAGGGCATGGCCTCGTTCTTCTTTTAATCGGGTGGTTTGCCCAAAAGAAAAAAGGGATGGCACTGGGTGGAATTGGTGTCCGCATTGGACTATCAGCGATGCTCTTTGGCCTTATGTTCGGTTCTGTCTTTGGCAATGAAACAATCCTTGATCCAATGTATCATGCCTTAGGCTTTGCAGGAAAACCGATTCACGTTATGTCACCTGACTTTACGATGATCTTATTAATTTCTGCGGTTGGGATTGGGGCTCTTCTCATCTTATCAGTGATGATCCTCAACATTATGACTTTAATGAAGAAGAAGGACTATGCCAAAGCGATCGTTTCCCACAATGGTGTTGCAGGTTTCCTATTTTATGGGTTCCTCTTTGCTGGTATTATTCTTCAAATGGGTTTAGGTCTTGCAGTTTTTAACATCGTAACGATCTTACTTCTAATTATTACTCCTTTACTTGCTATCTTCCTAAAAGAACCATTAGAAAGAAAGTTTAAAGGTGAACCGATGTTTCCCACTGGATTTGGTGGCTTCTTCGCAGAAGGGTTCTTCGAACTGTTTGAAACGGTGTTATCATACGTCACCAACTCAATGAGTTTCTTAAGAGTTGGCGGCTTCGCCTTGGCACATGCCGGCATGATGCTCGTTGTCTTTAGCCTCATGGCAATGTTTGGGACAACCGGCAGTATTATTACACTCATCTTTGGTAATATCTTTGTCATTGCCTTAGAGGGTCTCATTGTTGGGATTCAAGTCTTACGTCTTGAGTTTTACGAATTGTTTTCCCGCTTTTACGAAGGTAATGGCGTTCAATTTAAATCATTAAATTTATAATTTCGGAGGAATAGAAAATGTTAAGCTTAGTAGAAATTTTATTACCACTGGTAATGCTCGTATTAATCACCATCCCGTTAATCAATGTTTTCCGAGGAAAAACATCAGCAAAAACCGCAAAAAATCGGATTTATATGCATGTTTTTGGCTTCTTTGGAATTGTTGCCGCAGTTTTAGTTATGCAACTAATAATTAGCCCTAGAGTTTTCGCAGAAGGCGAAGTTGAACCAACTATTATTGGAACAATGGCTCAAGGTTTAGGCTTCTTAAGTGCCGCCCTTGCAACCGGCCTTTCATCTTTAGGTGCAGGGATTGCAGTTGCTGCAGCAGCTCCAGCTGCGATTGGCGCTTTCTCAGAAAACGAGAAAAACTTTGGTAAATCACTTATTTTCGTTGCCTTAGGTGAAGGGGTTGCGATTTACGGTTTATTAATTTCCATCTTAATTATTAATAACTTATCTTAAGATATTGGAAGTGAGTTCATATGAAATTTTTCTTATTGAGTGACAATCAAGACAGTTTAGTCGGGATGCGTTTAGTGGGAATCGAAGGTGTTGTTGTCCATGAGAAACAAGCCTTTTTACGCGCTTTAGAAAAAGCCTTAGAGGACCCATCAATCGCGGTTATTTTAGTGACGACAAAATTGGTTGGTTTAGCGCCTGATATTATTTCTGAATTAAAACTCACACAACCGAGACAACTGATTGTCGAAATTCCTGACCGTCATGGCGATGCGGGCATTGGCGAAGCCATTGACAAGTACGTATCTGAAGCCATAGGCGTGAAATTGTGAGGTGGAAAGATTGGCATATTATAATGAAGATCAATTGAAAAAGTTTTTTGAAGACGCGATTCAAAAAGATGCTAATAAAAAGATTGGCCAGTTGACGAAAGAAATTAATCGTCTTTATCAACGCGAAATGAAAAAGATTAAAGATGATTTAGAAATGAAAGCGGACTTGCAACTCCAAAAAGATATGCGTGATGTTCGCATTGAATATCAAGACCAAATTAACCAAATCGGAGCTGGCTTTGATGAGAAACTCATTAAAGAAAGAACCTTTATCGTTGATATTATTTTCCATAATGTTCTGGTTCGTTTAGGTGATTATATTCAAACAGAAGCATATGATCAAGCGATGACGGAGAGACTTCAAGCACTTCAAGCATTTGTGAAAGACAAAAGAGTCGTTTTTCATGTCGCAACCGTTGATGAAAGAATTGCGGATGTCATTGAAAAAACAATGACAACGGCTTATGAAATTGTGTATTCCCAAGACATTCACTTGGGTGGTTTTTTGGCGAGAATCCCTTCTGACTCTGTTGAAGTGGATGAGACATTAGATGAAAAATTAAGAGAACGAAAAGCGTGGTTTTATCAAAACTCACAACTTTTCACGCGCATTTAGGAGGACAGTATGGCAAAATCAAAAGTTTATTCCATTAATGGTCCTGTCGTTACCGTTAAAGACGCTCTTGAGTTTCAAATGTTAGAAATGGTT
>JALNWO010000115.1 GCA_023230825.1 Acholeplasmataceae bacterium | reverse complement strand
GCTGATCCAACCGTTTGGCAATCTGAAACACATGTGGTTGTAGACGGAAGAACAGTTGAACCAGGCGATTTACTTTCTTCAAGTTTAGCAAACGCGATCCGCGTTTCCTTTGAAGAAGTTGAAGGTGCTGGTTATGAAGATGATGGGGCAAACATTCACTATCTTAACATATTTGAAAAAGAAGCATCACAAGATGCGTTAAACGGCAGCCCTAAATTATTTGGCAACACCATTGGTGCAAGCACCCTTCAAAATAACTTCGCGGTGCAATACTATAACGCCATTCATGGAAATGTCATCAATGCCGTTCCTGATTTAAATGCTCGTGGGGATCAAGTGTTACCAGAAGAAGGTATTATCATTGGATCAACCCGAACGATTTTAGTAACAGATGAAGTCGAACACGACTTTGGTCCATCTTACACAAACTACGCCCACATCCGTGTCCGCGTTTGGGTTGAAGGATGGGACCAAGAAGCGTTTAACGCAATTATGGATGGAACAGTTACCATCAACTTTACGTTCGATTTACTACCTTAATTTATTGGAGATTGTATGTTTAACTTTGCAAAATGGTATATTAGTTTCCTACAAGAGATTCTTCGGAATATTATCTTGTTCTTTCAGACGCGATTCTCCGCGTACGGGAAACTCTTCAATTTTAATAACACCAACGTTGGTTTTGTAAAGTTTGGTGAAGCTTCCGTTGGCTTTGGCATCGGTGGTTGGATTGCAGCTGTCATTGTTATTATTGTCAATGCACTGTTTATCGCTCTTTTTATCGTTTTACTTTATCGTTTGTTTCGTCGCTATGTTCGCTTCGCGAGAAGAGAGATCGAAAAAGATGATTTACAAAACGAAATTATTGAGTTAACCCAACAGCTCGTTAAAGTGGAAACCGAGAAAGCCCAAATCTTAAGCTTACAATATGGCGACGGCGTTCGTCCTTTTGGTAGTATCGGAGGCGGTGAAGCCAGTGAAGAAGATGCTGAAACAAAACAATACGAAGGTCGCTTTACGAAATTAATTGACGTGGATGAAACTTATCAATACGTCATTCGTCCGACGGTAATGCAAGATGCAGACCGTTTAACCCTTCCTCGTTTTGTGGATACATTTATTAACTTTGCAGCTTCACAATTGGATTTATATTATACAAAAGAAATTGTCGCAAAGTTTGTTGCCAGCATGGCAACAACCAAACTGCTCATTTTAGAAGGGATTTCTGGGACCGGTAAAACATCTTTACCTTATGCCATGGGGAAATTCTTATCTAATGATGCGGCCATTATTTCTGTTCAACCATCATGGACCGACCGGACTGAGTTACTCGGATACTTAAACGAATTTACGAAAAAGTATACCGAACCGGACTTCTTAAAAGTTGTTTATGAAACAACGTATCGGACCGATGTGAACTTAATGATTCTTGATGAGATGAACTTGGCACGGATCGAATACTACTTTGCCGATTTCTTATCTTTACTAGAAATTCCAAATCCCCAAGAATGGTTATTAGAAATTGTTGCGGAACAACTTCCAAACGACCCGATTAACTTGAAAAAAGGGAAGTTACTCTTACCACAAAACCTCTGGTTTGTTGGAACCGCGAACCGTGACGACTCAACCTTTACCATTACGGATAAAGTGTATGACCGGGCTCAATCGATTGAAATGAACGTTCGTTCAACCTATATCGATGCGCCTTATACAAACAAAATAAATATTAGTTATGATTATTTAAATACTCTTTTCGAAAATGCGATCCGGGAGTTCCCCGTATCGAATAAAACGCTAGAAAAACTAACACAGTTAGATGAATTTATTACAAGAAACTTCCAAGTGACCTTCGGTAACCGGATTATGAGACAAATTCGTCTCTTCCTTCCTGTCTACATTGCTGCTGGGCAAGATGAACTTGAAGGGCTTGACTTCCTAGTTGCCAGAAAAGTAATTCGGAAGTTTGAAACCTTGAACTTAGCGTTTTTAAAAGATCGTCTTTCTGCCTTAGAAAGAGAACTTGATAAAATCTTTGGAAAAACTAAATTTGAATTAACCCGCGAAATGATTAAGAACTACAAGAACGTGGTGTAATTATGGAAAATAAACAGTTAAATCTCTTTTTCCAAGATTTGATTAAGTCGTTTAGTAGTATTGAAAAGAGTCATGACTACCCTATTTATTTCTACAATGAATTAAAAAAAGGTCAACATCAAGTGACCCAAGGCCAAATCACAGAAGCGAAAATCTTTGAAGAAGATTGGGCCGACCAAATTCAAACAACGATGTCAAGTATTGTTAAAATTACGTCGCAAATCAAAACGGCTTTAAGACGTAAAGAAGAAGTGACAATCGTTGAAAAAGCGAAAAAAACGGATAGCCGTTCGATTCGCCATTTAGTTCAAAATACACAACTCATTCGTGAAGTGAAAGACGGCAACGTCATTCCGAAAAAAGTTTTAATTAATAAAGCCGAAGTTAAAATTAACACCTATGAAAATATCTTCATTAAAAGTTTAGTACTTAAACTGATGCGTTACTTAAAAGAAAGACGCTTAATTGTTCAAGAAAACATCGATGCGCTTAAAACAACGAACTTAGTTATTTCCAGTCAATTTCCTTTCGCAGAAGAAAACATCGAAGTTCAAATTGATGTCAAGCGGATGGAAAAAGTGACGCGAATTAAAATTAAAGAACAAAACGAGAAGTTATTGAACCGAATCACTTACTTAGAAAGACAACTCATGCAAATCGAACAAGGTGAATTTATGCAAATCTTGCGCGATGAGAAAGAAGTTATCTCGCCGATTATGCGCACCCAAGTGATTACGAAAAATCCAGATTTTAGAAAATGTTACGACCTTTGGGTTTATTTAGATCAGTTTCCTAACTTAGCGTATGAAGTGGATTCAATTTCCCGTAACAAACGCTTTACGGAGCAATATCGTAAACATTTAACCCAAAACCTCTTTCATTTAATTACCGCGACTCTCTACCACGATAAAACCTTTAAACAAGTAGACTATCGTTCCTACACTCAAGGTAAAAGATCACGGTATCGTCCAGTCTTAAGACGGACAGTTGATTTAGATCTTCATTATGAAAACAAACGCTTAAAAGCAGAAGAAACATCAATCAATGAATTTTACTTACAAGAAAGCAAAAAAATCTTCTCAGATTTAATTGATCAACAATTAGATGAAGGTTATTCAGAAATGGTTTCCATGCGTCATGCGATGACGCTTATGACTGACATTACCAACGCCCTCTTTAAGAGCTACTTTGAAATCGATGACCCTGAATTTGTTACAAAGATGGAAGGCCCCGAAGCAGATCTAAAAGACAGCTTAGATAAATATCGTTTTGTGAAAATGATTCGTGAAGTCAAAGAGAAGAGCTTAAAAGAAGCGATGGATGTTGAAGAAAGATGGCTTCGCCGCGTCAGTCGTCAATACGATGATCTTCAAAGTTTAAACGAAGAATCCATCGCGAGAATCTTAGGTCAAAGAATGTTGGCAGAAGTTGAAGATTTATACGAATACCAAAGAACTGAATTTGACAAAACATTAGAAGTAAAAGAACACTACCAGAAACAACACAAAGAACGCATGGAAGCGTTTAGAAAAGCAGAAAAAGAACGTTTCAACAAACGACTAGCATCGATGTATGACACCCAGAAGAAACGTCTTGAAAGAGAAAAAGAACGCGTGAAAACTGAACGACAAACATTCTTAGAACGCGAACGAGCCAAACGTCTAAAAGAAAAAGAACAAATCTTGAAAGATGAGAAAAAACAAAAGGCTCTGATTAAAGACCAATTTGATAAAAGGATAAAGAATTTGTGAAAAGGATTTTAAAATATATCTTTGCGAGTCTAACCCTCATCTTCATTGCATTCCTTATCTTCTTAGTCATTATTCATATTCTCGCAATTAAAAACGAACGCCCGGTGAAAATCTTTAATTACTATTACTCCATTGTTGTATCTGAATCGATGGAAGACGTTATTTACCGGGGCGACTACATCTTATATAAACCACAACAAAGATACGAAGAAGAAGACATCATTGTTTTTCAAAGCCAGGATGGTGAGCGACTCATCGTTCACGAAATCATTCGTGTTACACCAGGTGGCTTCAT
This sequence comes from Acholeplasmataceae bacterium, assembly GCA_023230825.1. Lineage (GTDB taxonomy): Bacteria > Bacillota_I > Bacilli_A > Acholeplasmatales > Acholeplasmataceae > Mariniplasma. The sequence continues at coordinate 1,250 of JALNWO010000115.1, read as the reverse complement.
TACCAAAGGGACAAACAATGATGACGACGACCTCTTCACTGAAGGGGTCATTACCGAAGAGCGAATTTACGGAAAAGTGGTATCTATCATCCATGCCTTTGGCATCGGTGAAACAGTCCTCGATTACCGTAACATTCTCATCATTGGGATTATAACAATTTCCCTCTCACTCATCATTTACCAAGTGGTGGACATTGTGAAAACCATTATGGAAAAACAAGAAGAGGATATTAAGAAAAACCTGTAAGGAGGCAAAAACATGTTAAAAAAACTATACATATCAAGTTTAGTTTTATTAATAACGATACTTTCGATGACAGTATCTGTTTTTGCTTGGTTTACGGGTATAGGCCAATTCGCGAGTGGCGAAGGGCTTCAAGGTAGTACCATCGATATTACCGAAACAGAGTTTGCCGATATTCAAGCTTTAGAAGTATTCGTCGGCTATTCCGCTTATAACTTGATTTACTTAACCGAAGATGAGTTTGATGATCCAAGTGTCGATTTATTTGGTCTTTCATCTATTGTTCATTTACAAATTGATAATGATGGTGAAGAAGACATGAATGTCATCTTAAGTTTAGGATCTTTTTTCCTTCCGGAATACGGTCCTCTTTCTGGAGATGCATCGAACTTGGCTTATGTCGTTTTAACATCAAATACGAAGGCAAACTTTAATCAAGTCAAATACCAATTTATTGATACACAACCGGGTAGTAATTTCCTTCAAAAAGTAAAAGCATATAATCAATCCAACACCATCTTTATTCCCGAAGGTGATACAGTGGATGTATATATGCTTGTTTGGGGTAATTTTGATAGCCTAACGGCAGAACAGAAACCGCTTTATCATACGCTTGCCTACCGTTTAAAACTACGGATCGTGGGCGTGTAAAGGATCGAAGACAATGCGAAAACTATTTATTATTGTTTTAAATATTTTACTGACATCCCTGTTATTAGTAACAGGTGTTTTCGCATGGATTTCTTTTCAACAAGAAGGCGACGGTAGTGAGTTTCGCGGTCGCGATATTTTTATGACATCAACCAACCTTTTTGGTGTTTTTGGTGATGTGTCTATTACGAATTCATCAGGCGGAGTCTTAAAACAATATAACTTTTTAGATGCTGGAATTCAAAAAAATGGTGACTTGACTGTTAAGATTCAAGCAAGAACATTGAATGGTTATACATATACTGAAAATGGTAGCACGTATATTAATTTAGAAGTTAAACTGCATATTTTTGCT
>JALNWO010000114.1 GCA_023230825.1 Acholeplasmataceae bacterium | reverse complement strand
ATAAGAGTGGACATCGTTTTTATAAATTAACATGTGATGAGGACAGTTCATAGGTCTTAAAACAAGTTGCTCTCCATCGCCTAAATCCATTGGTGGAAACATTGAATCTTGGTAATGATCCCAATGTCCCGATGTTTTATATAATTCAACATCAGCTAAAACGGGAGTATAAACATGTTGATAGCCCAAAGCCAATTCAACATCGGTAATATATCTTTCAATAACTCTACGAATCGTCGCTCCTTTTGGGAGCCAAAAGGGGAGACCTTGTCCGGCTTGTTTCGACAACATGAACAATTCAAGTTCTCGGCCAAGTTTACGGTGATCCCTTAGTTTTCTTTCTTCTAGTAAATGTAAATGTTCATCCAACGCTTTTTTGCTAAAAAAACTGGTCCCATAAATACGGTTTAACATAATGTTGTTGCTATCACCACGCCAATAAGCGCCCGCAAGACTTAATAACTTAAAGTGTTTAATGTATTTTGTTGAAGGAACGTGCCCACCACGGCATAAATCGATAAAGGATCCTTGTCCGTATACTGAAAGCTGAGCATCTTTATAATCTTCTATAATGGCCAGTTTATAAGGATCTTTTTTGAAAATTGTCTTTGCTTCATCATAACTCACTTCTTTTCGAACAATGGGATAATCTTCTTTTTGAAGTTCATGCATTTTTTGTTCAATCCGCACCAAATCTTCATCGTTAATTTTATGTTCCCCTAAATCCATATCATAATAAAAGCCTTCTTCAATTGCGGGGCCAACACCAAAATGCGCTCCTGGATATAATTCAGTAATTGCTTGAGCCATCAGATGGGCAGTTGAATGATTCAGAACATCTAACGCTCGTTCGTCTCGCTCGGTTAAAATAGCGAGATTGCCGTCTGTCATTAAAGGTCGGTTACTTTCGATATATTCATCGTTAAAAACAGCAGCAATCGCTTGTTTTGCAAGTGAAGGTGAAATCCCTTCGGCAATTTCAAGTGGGGTTATCCCTTTAGAAAATTGTTTTTGACTTTTGTCAGGAAAAATAATTAAAATCATTGTTTTAGCTCCTTTTTTAAAAAAATAAAACGTCCTTAATTGCTAAGGACGCATATAGCGCGGTACCACCTTAGTTCTAGATTGTATCTAGCCCTCGATTTGTGTTAACGGACACACCCGGATAATCTTTTCCATTATCTACTCGAAAGAGAGTAGCTCGTATCGGTCACAGCTTTCACCATCCTGTGTCGCTACCTTTGATACAAACCATGTTCTTCGTCATTGTATGTACTCTTATTATAGCACTATCCTCTGAAAACTCAATCTATTTTATTTCTTTTCATAAGGCGTATCTGATAATTTAACTAAATGCATTAAATCTTGAAGCCTCTGGGCAAGTCGCCCAGCTTTCATCCGATTTGTATCGTCTCTTTCCAATGTTAGAGCATCCATTAATTGTGTCAAAGAAAAGTTTGAAGTCATAAAAACAGGAAGTTTAGCAGATAAACGATACTGCAGCACAGGAACAATGATTTCATCACGGAACCATGCGCTCATATGTTCACCACCAAAATCATCTAACATTAAAATATCTGCTTGCTTAAGTTTATTGACTCTTTCTTCTAAATTCCCTTCATTCATTCCTTGACGAATGGAACGAGTTAAATCAGGTACATAAACAAATAAAACGATAATCCCCTTAAGGGCTAATTCTTGGGCGATGGCAGACATTAAATATGATTTACCTGTTCCATAACGACCATGGAAAAAAAGACCCTTTTCATAACGATCTTTACGATAGTTATCTAAAAACGTTTTCGCTTTTTCATAGGCTTGAACACGTTCATCGTTAAAGCATTTAAATTGTGATAATGAAGCATCTTGAATGTACACTTCACTATCGTAAAAACGCAAATTACGTTTAATTTGCAAATTACGTAACTCAAGTGCTTTTTCGCGTGTGGGCCGGTAAATGATTTCGATATAAGGATCCGTTTTTAAAATGACTTCATAACCATCTTTAATTGGCTTGGTTTGTTTTTGGATGATGTATTGATAGACCTTATTGACATCGACATCGGCAATTTGTAAATTTTTTGTTTCTGGATATTCAGAAATCACTTGTCGCATTTTTTCAATGTTCATGATGATTCCTCCAATTTCTTTAACTCATTGACGTAATCGTCCATCCAATCAGGTTCAGCGACACGCTGGCGTTGCGGTTTTCGTTTCCACGATGTTTCTAACTCTTGCGTATGTTTAATCGCATCTTCTGCGGTGCGAATCCCTTTATTAAGCCAATCGTGTAAAACCGTTTCCATGTATTTTAAGTTTGGTAACACACCTTCTTTATGTTTTAAGATAAAGATTAAAATGACATTAATTAAACCTGGATCAACATGATTTCTTTCAAGCAAACTTGTCGCGGTCGAAAGGGCCATTCCTTGAGCGTTGGTTTTACTGTATTTTTGAATAATAATTTGTGGGGGTAATTGACTAATGATTTCTGCTTTAGGCAAATCTTTTTCCGTAATTTCTAAAGTTTGGTTTTTGGATTCGTAATAAAGTTTCGCCCGATGATTTAAAACCGGAAAACTAACTATTTCTCTTGACTTAGCGGCTTCTGTATAAACTTCAATCATTTCTTGAACGCTAAATTGATAAACATAAGCAATTTTAGATATTTGTTTTTGTCGGTTTTGATTAAGAAGCTGTGCTTGTTTTAATCGTTCTGGTAAACCATCAATAAATTTATGATAATCAAACTGATCATTAATAACACTGCCACCATTATGGGTCCGCCCTTTAAAGGTTTTATCTAGTTTCAATAAACTCAGCTGTTTCACTTCGTACATGCTATCAAAAGGTTTCGTAATATTTTGATATTGTGAAAAATCAGGTTTTTCCATTTGGAAAAAATCAGTAATAGAGTTTAATAACTCATCACCAATTTCTGATTGTAAATAACTTCCAAAAATCGTATCAAGTAAAAATTGTTGTGCTGTTAAGGGTGTTTTTAAATAGTAAATGTATTGGTCTCCTGCCTGAAATACTTCTAACAAATTGAGTGCTTCAAGTTTGTTACGCATTTTTAGAAATTCGGCTTGTTTTAAATCAACCAAATCAAAAAAGGCTTGATGAGTCATTCCTTGGAATCGACCGTTTAAATGATACAACGTTAAATAAAGGCTATGGGCGTCCATGCCTAAAAGCGGTTGGTATAAAAGCGACATCACCTTATAATCTTGATCGGCGAGGTCAAAGGTTTTATAAATTTCAAACGTTGCTTTATTCCTCATCTAAAAATCCTTTCAAAAATTGGTCAATTTGGTAATATAAGTAATTTAAGTCACCTTGGTTATCAAAAATAATGTCGACTTTGAGTTTTTTCTCTTCAATAGACATTTGTGATTTTAAACGGAGGAATGCGTCTTCTTTAGACATTTGATCACGGATCATTAATCGTTCGATTTGGATTTCTTCCGTGGTATAAACTAAGCATGTAACATCGCATTTTTTTTCGTAACCTACTTCAAAAAGAAGTGGCATATCGACAACGATCAGTTTTTGATCTTGATGCATCGCTAATTGCTTTTCGAGTTCTAAAAAAACAAGGGGATGAACAATATCGTTGAGCTTTAAGCGCATTTTACGGTCGTTAAAAATAATTTGGCTAATTCTTTTTCGATCTTGTTTGGTTTTAATTTCAAAATCGAAAAGTGCTTCAATTTTACGGACCATTTCATCATTGGTTTGCCATAAATGTTGAACAATTAGATCACTATCTAAAACAACGATTCCACTTTTTTTAAAGTAGTTTGCGGCAACCGACTTACCTGAGGCAATGCCACCAGTTAGGCCAATGATATACGGTTTATTTTTGACATTTGGGACAGACATACGTACCACGTCCTGTTACTTTTATTTTAATGATGGGCGTCCCACAAACTGGACAAGGTTCTCCTGCTTTTGTATGAACCTTTAATTCGTTTTGAAAGCGTCCATGGACACCTAAACTGGAAGTATAAGAGCGAATTGTGGTGCCACCAAGGGCGACTGCTTTTGCTAGTACCTCTCGTGCTGCTAAAACAATGTTTACCACTTCTTTTTCTTTTAAATCTACTGCTTTTCTTTCAGGATGGATTCTTGCTTGAAACAGCGTTTCATCTACATATATGTTACCGAGTCCAGACATTTTTGTTTGGTCTAATAAAATTGCTTTAATCGGTCTTTTCGAATCTTTTATCCTTACGTAATATTGATGTAGGTTGGTGTCTTTTGGTTCTGGCCCAACTTGATTGAGTGGGGAAACTTCTTGATACGTTTCAATCGGCAAAAGATGTGCTGTGCCAAATTTACGAAAATCATGATATCTAAGTGTCCTTCCACTTGATAAGTAAAGAACAAGATGCTCGTGTTTATCAAAAGGTTCATCTTTTTTAATGAAAAATTTACCTTCCATCCGTAAGTGAAAGATGAGGACATCTGTGTCTAGTTCAAAAATAATGAACTTACCCTTACGGTGGATATCCTGAATGGTTTGACCAATGGGTTTTGTTTGAAACACACTTGAATCGGTTTTAACCATCTTAGGAAAAAGTATTTTCATAGCCGTTATGGTTTCTTTAATGAGACGTGGTTTTAACGTTTGGACAACTGTTTCAACTTCTGGTAGTTCTGGCATATGGGCTCCTTAATCTAAATCGTACCAAGTGTTGCCTGTCGAACTAGAAGCTTTTAATTCAACTTCGAGTTGAACGGCATTTTTCATAACAACAGGCACCATTTTCTCCATTAATTTAAGTTCATGCATTGGAACTTCTAAAATTAGTTCGTCATGGACTTGGAGTAAAATTTTGGCATCTAATTTTTCTTTTTTAATTTGTGCAGCCAAATCAATCATGGCTTTTTTCAAAACATCTGCTGCACTACCTTGGATTGGTGCATTTAATGCTGTTCGCTCACCAAAAGCACGTTGCGCAAAAACAGGTGATTTAAGCTCAGGAATGTATCGTCTTCGGTTCATAATGGTTTTAACATAACCATTGTCTTTCGCAAACTTAACGATATCAGTCATATATTGTTTAATTTCTGGATAAAGTGTTAAATACTGATCAATAAATGCTTGAGCTTCAGTTGGTGAAACATCAATATCTTCTGCTAAAGACCAAGAGCCAATTCCGTAAATAATCCCAAAATTAACCGCTTTAGCAGCTCTTCTTTGATCGGGAGTCACTTCATTCACTTTAAAGATTTCTTGAGCTGTTGATGTGTGAATGTCTTTGTCTTCTTTAAATGCGTTAATGAGTCGTTCTACGTTTGCCATTGAGGCGAGTACACGAAGTTCGATTTGTGAGTAGTCAGCTCCAACAAACTGCTTTCCTTCATGTGCAATAAACAGTTTTCTAATTTGTCGACCTTCTTCAGTGCGAACAGGAATGTTT
>JALNWO010000113.1 GCA_023230825.1 Acholeplasmataceae bacterium | reverse complement strand
GAATTGATGTCCAACCAAGAATTTCAAGTGTCTTGTCATATGTCGTAAGTTCTAATTTTATTTTCGGTCTTTCGTTCATATCGTTCAATGTTTGCACGGTCGTTCGTGGCATTGGCTATAACGTTTCGAGGCTTTGCGAAGGAGCGGATTAGAAAGACTAAACTTTCAACTTTGCACAAACGTAGCAAAACCATTTTTTCTATTTGCTAAATTACAAAAAAGAGCAAATAAAAAATGGTTTTGCGGATTAAATGCACTAATCTTGAATTAACCTCTTAACCCGCTCTTTTGCAAAACCTTTGTTGGTGGCTGTGCTTTTTCACTCTGTACCATCGTTCATCTCATTTTTTTATTGTAGTTTTGTGTCGGTTTTTAGTGGTAAAAGCTCTAAAATAGAGTAACTTTATATTATAAATGGCAAAAGGGAAAGCAAGGGTAATAACAGAATTAACAATTAAAAAATTGTACTCAATGTCAGGAAACCATTGTGCTTTTCCTGATTGTACACAGACGTTTTTTAATGTTGGTAACAAGACCAATGTTTCTAATATTTGTCATATTGAAGCTGCTGAACAAGGTGGACAACGATACAATCCAAACTCTGATGATGAATATCGAAGAAGTTTTGATAATTTGATTTTATTGTGTCCCAATCATCATAAAGTTACTGACGATGTACAGAAATATACCGTAACTGTTTTAAAAGATATGAAAAAACAGCACGAGGCAAAATTTTTGCAAAGTGTCATCGGTCAAGATGTTATCACTAAAAATCCGTCTGCTCTTAATATCATTATTAGCGAATTAGGAAGTCGAATTTTTGATAGTCAGAGTACAACTGAACCAATGTCTGCTCCCGACCCTGAAAATAAAATCCAATACAATAATGTAGTGCGATTTAGACCTATCATTGAAGAATATAAAGTTTACCAGGGTAGATTAAATAAAATATATGAAGAGATAGAAAAACAAGGCTCAACAAGAAAGGAGTTTGTTTTGCACAACATAAAAAGTGCCTATCTTATAGAAAAGGGAAAATACAATAATGATATTGAACAAATAAAGGCAAATGCAGACAATATAATCGAAAGCGTACAAACAAAACTTTGGCAAATAATTGAAAACAGTAGCAATAAAAGTTTCGATTTGCCAATAGAAGCGATTGAAATTAGCTTGTATGTAATTTTGGTAGATGCGTTTATGAGGTGTAGTATTTTAGAAGAACCACCACAAATATGATAGTCAATAAAAACATAAATCCAGAACGAGATTTGTATTATTTGGGTGGAAAAACAATAGAAATATTAAACAACTCAAATAAAACAGAATTTGACTACTTTGAATTGTATAGCAGTTTAAGTAAAAGGCATAGTATTTCTATCAATTTATTTTCGTTGATACTTGATTGGTTGTTTATTTTAGGAGTTATTAAAATTGGCAAAAAAGGACTTTTGGTAAAATGTTTTTAAAGCGATTAAACATAAAAGGTAAGGCTGGAGTTATCCGAGAAATCTCTTTTAAAAAAGGGCTTAATCTGATTGTGGACGAAACTCCCGAAAACCAAAAACCACAGGATACTGGAAATAGTGTTGGTAAAACTACTGTATTGAGGTTAATTGATTACTGTTTAGGCTCTAAAGGAGAAAGTATTTATAAGGATACTGAATTTTCTAATCAACCCAATACCACTATTGAAAATTTCCTGACAGACAAAGAAGTTTTAATTACGATTGAGTTAGTTGAAGACCTTAATGATGATAATAGTGAAAGTATTATTATAGAACGCAATTTTCTGAAACGTGCTAAAAAAGTTCAAAAAATCAATGGAGAGGATTTTACTGATGACAAGAAATTTGATGCTGAATTAAAAAAACTCATTTTTAAAACAGAAGTAGATAAACCTACTTTCAGACAAATAATATCCAAAAATATCCGTATAGATAAAGACCGAATGGATAAAATTGTTCGTGTGCTTGGTAGCTTTGGAAAGAAAGAAGAATATGAGGCTTTATTTTTATTTTGGTTAGGTGTAAATACTGACAAATCGGCTGAAAAGAACAAATTAAGAGATGAACAAAAACGAGAAGTTAGTTTCAGAAGAAGATTACAAAAGGACGGTGAACTTGCTTTAATAGAACAAAAATTAGCCTTTCATAACGGCAAAATTGAGGAATTGGAAAAGCAAAAAGGCAATTTCAATCTTAATGAAAATTTTAATGCAGAAATTGAACAACTTAATCAAGTTAAATTTGCTTTAAACCGTATTTCTGCTGAAATCAGCCGTTTGGAAACAAGAAAAGATTTGATTATTGAGAGTAAAACCGATTTAGAAAAAGAACATACCAATATTGATACAGAGCAGATAAAAAATTTATATAATCGTGCGAATGCTCTGATTGCAAATATTCAGGTTTCATTTGAAGAAACTTTGAAATTTCACAATGATTTGATTGCTGAAAAAATCAAGTATGTAACAAATGAATTACCCGAATTAGAGCAAAAATTAAAATCACTCAACGCTGAATTATTGAGTTTTCGAAAACAAGAAAATGATTTGACTACCAAACTACAAAAAACAGGAGTGGCAGAAGATTTGGAAATCATTGTTGGCGAATTGAATAAGCAATATGAGCGTAAGGGTAATTTGGAAGAGCAAAAACGCCTTTGGGAAGTTTCTGACCAAAATATTAGAAGAATAGAAGGAGATTTACAACTTATCAATGAAGAAATAACATCAAATGACGATTTGATAAAAAATAGGGTTACTCAATTTAATAAGTATTTTACCAAAATGTCTGAAATACTTTATGATGAGAATTATATTCTTACACCTACACAAACAAATGCAGGTTATGACCTCAATGTAACCAACATAGAGGGAAATCCAAGTACAGGTAAGAAAAAAGGACAAATTGCCGCTTTTGATTTTGCGTATATCCAATTTGCCGATGATTTGGATATAAAATGTTTACATTTTATTCTTCACGACCAATTGGAAAATATACACGACAATCAATTATATACTTTAGTTGAAGTTGCTGAAAATCTTAATGGACAATACATTGTTCCAATTTTAAGGGATAAAATTCCAGCAAACATTGACGTAAGCAAATACGAAATCTTATCCCTTTCTCAAAACGACAAATTGTTTAAAGTTTAGTTACAGAAATTCCATCAATCTGTAAATAGGTAAATTTGATTTGTTATACCTTATTTTCCGCTTTTTCTTCGATTATCGTCTTTACATAACATTTGACAATTTTCGGCTGATGTTTTTCCTCCTAAATGCCAAGGTGTAATGTGGTCGCCTTCCATTTCACTGATTTCGTAATGTTCGGTGCAAACAGGGCAAATTCCGTTTTGTCGTTCGTAGGCTTCTCGTTTTTGGTTATCTGTAAATGCTCGAATATTTAAAAATCTTTCTTTGCGTGTCAAAACGTAAGTATAAATTCCTTTTTTGTTTCCGACATCTTCGTCTTGCATTAGTTGGCTGATTTCTTCTTCAAGTTTTTTGTGGTCAAAACTTTGTTTATGAAATTCGTTGTATAAAAATCCCCAATCAATACCTTTCATTTCTCTACGATATTTGGGAAAAGTTGCTTTTATCCAACTGATAACAGACTGAAAATACAACCAAATTTCGTTTGCATTTGGCTGATGTTGTTTTTCAGCCATATATTTTTCGATGTTGTCGTTAGAAATCCATTTGATTGTAGTTTCAAAATAGTCTTGGCGAATTGCCGAACCATTAAGATAATCGCCTCCAATTTCATAAGCTGGGCAACCATTTTTTGAAAAATAACGTTTTGCGTCCGTTACCCAACTACCCGAATAAACTGCATTTCGTAGTTCTTGGTCTGTCAATTTTTCTCCTGCAATGTTGATAGTTTTAAACCACTCTAATTTTTCACTGTCTGTTCCCGAGCAGAGATAAACCATAAGTTTGTAGTTTAAAATTTGCTCTTGTTCGTCTTTTTGTAAGTTGTGAAAATAGCGATTGTGGTAAGCGAAATCTCCCTCAACAAATTGAGAAATTGAAATTGTTCTTTGTTGTCCGTCAATTACTTCGTAATCGCCATTTTCACGAACTGCCCAATACATTACGTTTAATGGGAAATCTTTTGTAATAGTGTCGATTACGGCTTCACGCTGTTTGTCTTTGTAGATAAATTCACGTTGATAAGGTGGGCGAATATCCAATTTTCCACCATATCCTACAACTCCGTTTTCTTCGTTATCTTCATAGCCATTCGTGAGTTCACGAACAGAAATTTCTTTGAGTTCTATGTTCATAATTTTTTGTTCTTTATTATTACTCTTGCGTAAGGAACATCAACAACTCCGTTTGTCATCATATACAAATCACCATCAACAGCACCACGCTTTTGAATTTCTTTTCTGTATTTTTTATGTTCTTCTTTGTAAGGTTGAACTCCAATTTCAATTCCTGAATTAGAAATTCCTAATCCGATAATTTCAAATTGTTCTGGATTGTATTTGTCTAAAAATGTAATTGGAACACCAATAAAACCGCTATAATCCATAGGGATATCCTTTGTTTTATTTACATTTATTGCGTTAAAATTTTCGTAAGTTGGATATTCTTCTTCGTTATAAGATTTGTATAGAATTAAATCCTCGTGTCTTTTATTGATTTCAAGATTTGTGAACCAATGAACGCCTGAAACTCTTATCATTCCTTCTTTTCGGTCAGTTGCAGTTGCATAATCTTCGTAATGTTCATTGATGAAATGTCCTGCACCACCTTTAAACCCATAACCTAACCACAATTTATTTTCTTTGATGAGTTTGAAAATTTCTTTGTAAGTGATTGCGTTTTGGTGTCCGACAATGACAAATTTTTTATCGTGTTCAATGAGTTGAGCAACGTATTCACGGAATAAAGAAAATGGCGGATTTGTAACGACAATATCGGCTTGCGTTAGCAAGTCGATACTTTCTTTACTTCTAAAATCTCCATCGCCTTTTAAATGTTTTATTCCGATTTCTTCAGGGTCAGGAACAAAATTTCCGTTTTTATCTCCGTTGTATTCGAGGTAAATTGCTTGTTCGGAATTGTTTTTACTGAATAAATCACGCTCTTGATTTTTGTAACAAGTTGCAATGAGTTTTTTCAGTCCGAGTTTTTCAAAGTTGTAAGAAAAATAATGAAAGAAATTGCTAATTCGTGGGTCATCACAATTGCAATAAACAACCTTGTCTTTGAAGTGTTTTTTGTAATACTTCAACTCTCTTTCGATGTCTGAAAGTTGCGTGTAAAACTCGTCCTTTTTGTTATTTTTTGCTTGATGTAAATTTTTGTTTTGTGCCGTTTTCGCCATTTGCTGTCCGATTTACGGTAGCAAATGCTTTTTTGTGTCAAATCCGAAACTTGAATTTCAGCCCGAACGTTGTTTTAGCATTGCCACCAACG
>JALNWO010000112.1 GCA_023230825.1 Acholeplasmataceae bacterium | reverse complement strand
TGAGACCTTTTCAAAGGGGTCTCCAGAAAATTTCAGAATAACTTTGACTGCCAAACCCGGTTTATATGAATACATTAACTTAAATTTGTTAAAAAGTTGTCTAGTCAAACTAGACCATCTCAGTATTAATAAATAGCCAAACTTACTATTCAAAGGTGTATTTAGTAGAAAATAAAACTTATCAAGCACCGCATTTTCAGCACCTATTTTCTGTTTACTATCCTTATTGTTGATGTCGGCATATTCTCTCAAAATCCCATATTTCCCTCCATCCACTATCCCTTCAATTATTTCTTTATTGACATGAGGAATGATAGAATAATTAACTTCTTTATCTGCAACTTTTTCAGCTCCAAAAACTTTTTTAGATTTCTCATCTTTGTGAAATTCGTCCTTACCCATTGCTTTTAAAAACTCTTCAAAGTATTTTTTAAATACTATGCTATCATCTTCGTTATTTAAACCATATTTAGCTTTGAATAAATCTCTAAAAGTTTCTACTGAATCACTTTGATTATTCAGAGTAAGAATGTAAACATTCAGCTTAGGATTATGTGCTTTAGCCATTTTTTCTATTTTTTGATCTAAAATATATTTATTTTCTCTTATATCACTCCTCCAAATACCTCATTAACACCTCTTTCTTCTCTTTTTCCACGTTTGAAATAGAGTTTTCCAATTCAGAGATTTCTTTTTCGATTTTACGCAATTTCTCATTAACCATTTCTGGTTTTTTGGGGTAATTGACGATCATTCCAAGAAAATCCTTCACCTTTATCCTTGGCAAATTCACGCCACTCATTTTTTCTGAGGCTTTATCTGCAAATTCTTTTGATAATAAAATTCTTTGTAGTAAAATAGGATAGTCCGAATCGAGAACTAAAATATCGGTTGAACACACTCCATTAAAGTCAGAAATTACAACTTTATTTAAATAGGGTCTTAATTTGCCATAAAGAACCTGACCTGACTTGAAAACATTTTTAGTGCTTTTAATTGAAAACCCTAAACTTGGACTCCAATCTAAAATTTTACCTGTATTACTTTCTAAATGTTCTAATCCAAGATAATTGAAAAAATCTTCTGGACTGGCTCCCGGATTTATTTTATCTTTTAATAAGATAGCAATATCAGATATCTTTTTAAGCTCTGTATCTTGGTTAATTGTTTCATATATAACTTTCAATTTTGTATCAATCTCTTTTCTTGCTTTTATTTCTTTTTTCTCAATGGCTTCAATTTCCTCAATGATTTTCTTTTGTACAGCAATTGGTGGAACAGGGATTTTTGCTGATTTATAAGCATTCTGATTTAAGTTTTTAATACGAATACCAGATTGATAAATTAAAGTTCCTCCTTTTTGATAGAGGTCATTTAAAAGTATCATCGCATATTTAGGAATAATTATATTTTCATCAAAAGGTCTGAGTCTACTGGTGAAATTACCAAAAGAATAAGTTTCATTAGTTTCAATTTCAAAATAAGCAACTCTGCCAATGTTTTGAGTTTCACTGCCTCCACTCCTTTCCAAAATAATATCACCATATTTCAATTTGCGACTTTCTAATTGTTTTGCTTCAACTGAAATAACTGTTGGATTTTCATAATTTAATTTACCATCCGGTAAAAATTCAGTATTCCTTATCACTTTAACATCTATTAGGGGGTCGTTTTCTCCTTTCCATAATCCTGATTGAAAATTAAGTAAACTCCCGATACTCTTTAATTCATATATTGTTTCATATTCAATTTTAGACTCAACATTTAAATTTATCCTTTTGTCAAAATCAATTTCCTCATAATTAATGCAATCGGTCAATCTTACCAAAGAAAGATTTTCGGTAAGTTCTTCATCAATTTTTATTTTTTGGTTTGTGAAATTTTTATAGATATAACTGTTTGCTTTTTTGGGATTTAACTGATTTGCGGTATCATACATTAGAGTTTCGCCTGTAAAATCAATTCCTTTGTATCCCCTGCGGTTACTGAACTTGTATCCTAAAAATTTTTCCTGTTCTTTGGTGCTTCGTCCTGTTTTTACTATTAGTATTTTCTGAGGTATAGCTTTGAGCTGCGGATAAGCTACTTTTATGGGTGTACCCTCATTCGTCTGTTCATTATACCAGGCAAAATGTTCAGGGTCCTCTTCTATACGGTGAGTGAGCAGGAAATAAAAAAACTTTTCGGTTTCAATTTCTAATATCAGGTCAAAAAACATGGAGGTAAGTTTTTCTTTCTGATCTGTTTCCGGCATCTCTTTGAAAGTTTTTCTTTGCTTTAAATTTTTTACTTCGGTTAAGCCATCAAACCAGTTTTTGTAACTTTTGTAGAATTCGGTTTCTTTAATTTTTTCGTTAGGCTTTCTGGATATAAATGTGTTATAATCTTCTGTTTCTAATTCCAAATGTGTTATATAGCTTTCAAAAAGTTCTTTCGAGTTTATAAAATCCCCTTCGCGCGTTTTGTTTTCAAAAATATAGTCTTCGGCAATATATTGGCAATTGGTTACAAAATCTTCATCTCTTTTTTTCAAAAACAGCGTAACGGTATTGGTACCTGTTGCTCCAAAAGTATTTCCGCCAAATTCAACGATTGCTTTTATTTCAAAATATTTGAGAATAATTTCTCTTGCTTTTGTATATGCTCCTGAATTGCTAAGTATGGAACTTGGAAGAATAATACCGGCCATTCCACCCGTGCGAAGCAATTGTTTCATTCGCTCTACAAAGAAAACTTCAATGTCATCAGAATCAGGCGTTACATGCTCCCAAAGTTCAAAATTATGCGGATTTACATTCAGATGTTTTTTGAAATCTTTAATGGTGTAGGGAGGATTTGCAACAAGTACATCAAAAGAACCATCTTTGCCTAAGCGTTCATGCTTTTCAAGCCCGTCGCCAAAAATTATATTGGCATCTCCATCACCATGCATAAAGCAGGCTACCTGGCTGGTTCTTGCCAAACGATAATCCTTTTCAATTCCGAACACATATTCACCTGCCCATCTCATATCATGCTTGTAGTTTCTCAGCTCTCTCAGAGCAAACTCTAACTTGTCAGCATCCGGCATGGCTTTTATGTCATCTTCGGTTATTTCTTTAATCAATTCGGCAATTTCTTCAATAGCTTCCGTAAGGAAATGTCCACTTCCACAAGCAAAGTCAACCACTTTGGGTAAAAAGAATTTTTCTCCTTTTTGAAGTTTTTCCTGAACTATTGATTTTAACGGAATTGAGTAAATAATGAATTTTGTGATAGGTGTAGGTGTAAAAAACTGACCTTCTGATTGTTTGTATCCGCTTTCCAGCATCAACTCAAAAAAATCTCCTAAGAATTGCGCTTTTTGGTCGTATTTGAAACGGTATTTTTGAAAAAGCCTCACAACCTCCTCAAGCACTTTGGCATTTTCTTCAAAAAGTTTTTTATTGTAAACTTCTTTGAAAGCAAACTCATTATTCTGATAAAACTTCAGTTCCTTATAAATACGATAGAGTGTCTCTTTTGCGGTTTGTCTCGGAAAATTTGAAATCTGAGCTTCAATATCTTCTAATTTATAGTCAATTACTTCTTCATCTAAATAATCGCGCATTGCCTTTGAATAGAGCGATTGTAACCGTTCCAGCAATGTTTCGGCATCATCAATTCCTTCCTTTACCTGAAAGTCGGTAATGGCATCCTCGCCTTTGTTTTCATCAACGATTTTGGCTAAAATCAATGAAATTATTCTGTTAAAAGCATTGGAACGGTCAGAAATATTGTTGTGTCTCAAAATCTCCTCAAACTGATTAAATACCTTTCCTTTATCATCAGCACCAAAATCTTTTAAATCGGCTACCTTAATCGGAATGTATCCCGGATTATAAGGTTCAATTTCCGGCTCAAAAAGTCCTGTGTTAAGAAAAGTTTGTTTCCCTTTTGTTTTGTGTTTCCATACTTCAAGCATCTCTTTTATGGTTTTTGCCTGTTCGTATGTAATCAGTTTTTCAGTTTCCTGTTGAAGAATTTTCTCCTGGGCACTGTCTTCAACTTTTATTAGTGCATTGGCCTTTTCAATTTTTCCTCCATACTCTCTCGAGGCATAGAGGCAAAGATATCGTGTGTTTTTATCTTGTTGAAAATAAGAGAAAAGCTGTCCGCCATTCTGTTTCATCCTGTCGAGCTCACTTTCGTATTCCTTTCCCCAGGTTTTACATTCTATAATTAAAAGTGTTTTTTCGTTTTTACCTTTAATTGTAATGTCTGCCTTCCCGCTTTTTGCAGTGCGTCCTAATTTCCACTTTTTTTCAAGTGTCAAATCATCGGGTTTATAGCCCTTCTCCAACAGACGATCAACACATTCTAAAACAACAATATTTTCAGGATTTTTTAAATGCGAGGTGGTGTCATCTCCCTTTTTTATTTTAGGTCCAAAATCAATCCGGTTTTTTAATAAATCCACCGAAAGCCGATATCTAATATTATCATAGGTTTTGGAGTACTGTTTTTTATTGTCTGAGTCAGCAGAAAATCCAAAAGCTTTAATTGTTGATATGATTTCTTGTTCTTTCATTGTTTGCCCTTTGATTTTAAATATTTCACTCTCGCCTCTGCTGCTTTTAATGCTTCTATACTCAGTTCTTCATCTTGTATTTCAACCATTATTTTATCACTCAGAAAAGAAACTAAGAGTTCATCCGCATCATAATCATAAATGTCTGCCAATTGTAAAACTACTCCTTTGGTTATTCTCCTCATCCCCCGTTCCATTTTACTTAAAACAGCTACATCAATATTCAGTTGCGCTGCGACCTTCCGTAAGGGGAGTTCCTTTTCTTCCCTTAATTGTCTGAGTTTTTCTCCAATAGTATCTGTTGACATGATTACTGTTGACAATTTGTGTCAAAAGTAATAAAAAATAATTCAATTGCAAATGAATCTTAAAAATATTTTTTGTTGAAATCAATTCAGTCTCAGTGTATCATGACAAAACAAAATCTAGTGCCTTGGAAGGATATATAAAAATCTCACATATATTATCATGACCATACGTTCGTTACTAATACAAAGTATTTCAATTACCTGATCAAAAAGGTTGACACAAAAAAATCTTTTCAGTGGATTACAGTCGCATAGTATAAATTCTCTCCTTTTAATTAGAATGAAAAATACGAGGATTGTAGCAACCCAATTATTCGGGGGCTACAATTTCCTTTCTAATGGTATTGCCTGCAACCACAACAGATTATCCTTAAGATCATTACATTTAATAGAGCTCAAACTCCTGACCATCATTGGTAGAATGAAACAAATGCTAAAATCTAAGCTCACTCATGAACTCATGCTCACTTGTCTAAGTATTTTCCTGAAATCAAAGAAATAATTTTGTTTTCACTCATTCCTTTTTTGATTGAGGTTGTATTCATCCTGTTCTGCCTTGATTTAAAGCTTTTAGCTCCTTTTAATTCATTAATTTTTCGTAATTTTA
>JALNWO010000111.1 GCA_023230825.1 Acholeplasmataceae bacterium | reverse complement strand
GGGCATGAAGTCCTTTTGTTGTAATTAGCAATACTAAAATAACAAAATTTAAATATGGTTTCATAAGCACGAATTATTTTTTAACTTTAATTCCGCAAACTAAATTTCAATCCAAATAGGCAAAGCGCTGATAAGAAAAATCTTATCTACCGTTTTGCTATGTGTAAGATTTCACCATTTTTTATGGTTCTAAACAAAAAAAACAGTAAATCATACAAAAGATAAAATTACAGAAAGTTTCTGAATCAGTTACTCTTTTTGCCGGAATTTATTTTGTTCTTGAAGAATTTAATAAGTCAGACTTATCAGCTCTCATCGATAATCATCTTGGTATAAGGAGTATATACAGCTATCAGTTTGGTGAGCTCTTCAGGACTTGGTTTGAAATATTCTTTTGTGGTGGCGAAGCTGCAGAAGATATTGAGGCAAATCTGCGTATCCATTCGGTAAACCGCATTTATAAAATGGATAGTTCTATTTCTATCTTATGCGGGGCAGGAGTTCGTATAATTGGTTTGCAGGGTGATCAGATATAACTGACAGTGTTTTTGAGAACCATCCGTAAGTTTTTTTCCATTAATTTTCCTGGTGGCAAATAATGAAAATACTATGGCTGCCTGTTGTGCTTCATCATGCGTCCCGGTAAACATTTAATTCTTACGTTCTAAGGCTACGGGTCTGATATTGTTCTCAATCAGGTTATTACCAACCTTAAATCGCCTTTGATCAATATAGCGGATAAGTCTGGGCCAAAGGCTTAGTGTATAGGCTATAGCTTGTCTGATAGCTCTTTTGTTAAGTACTTTGTTAAGGTTATTTTGTGTTCAATTGTGTAGCTTGAGCAGTATGGGTCGCCATAAACCATTTTTTTAATGTTCGATGAATAAAGTACAAAAAATGAGCAAAATCAAAAGGGGGGCAATATGCTCCGGAACCTTCATGATTTTCCATTCTTTTGAAAGGGGGTCAGTATCTGCCGGAATGTCCGCCTGGGAAAAGTGGAAAAGTAAAACACCTTGAATTCTTAGTACCCTGTTGAGGCACCGTTTTATCCAAAACCTATCGGATATTTCAAATCTACAAAAGAAAAAACTAACATTTGTTAAAACACGAAATTGGAACATAATTTAGCCTCATCTTGTCGTATCTTTACCGTTATTCCAAATAACTATTGTGTAACATAATAAACGAAATGATGAAAAGAATAGAAGTGTTTTTAATCAATCCTGCAGATTCATATAATCCTTAATGATAATTGGGTTAGAACCCTGACTTCCCAATAAGTTGTATGATAGAGAATTACAAAGTCGAAATTGATTCAATAGCTGACTTTTATGAACGGCAAAGGTTCATTAAAGAAAAGATAAGCGAATTGACACTGTTAATAGCAATACTGATGAATTGGATATATACCTGGTTTCGCCAGATGATTGGGTTAGGAAGGAAAATTATTTGAGATACATGAATAAACATCTTTTAAATTTTAATATCTATCTTTTAGATGTTTTTTCATATGGGGAGAAACGAAGCCCTCATTACAGAATGAGAAAATTTATCAATGAAATTTGCCTGGATTGCAATGATATTAGAGGTTTCCCCAGTTTTATTTTATATGATCAAAACAATTTCATAATTTTTAAGCATACTGGAAACATAGATGCCAATGTAATTACATCAAAGATGCAGAATTAAAAATCCTCATAACATAAACTAAATGTAATCGTGCAGAAAGTGTGGATATGTAGCATGTCACATCAGATCGATTTTGTGTTTTTTTAATGATTTGTGCTTTAAAACTCACCTCTGTACATAGCTGCGGTCGGTAATACAAAATTTCGACTTCAACTTCAACATTTAGGAAATTTTTTTTTTCAAACTGCTGATGAGCGAATTGGGATTCCTTTTCATTACTTATTTACTTTTGGGTATAGCATTCGCCTTGGCGTGCAAACATGGACAAGTATATGCCATATATGCGATAACTTAAAGAATACCAGATACATAATGAATCGGTCTACTACAGACTGTTTTCTAGCAACCAGGAGTGAAACTTATTACGGATCACCTATAAAAAAATCGGTCGGCGATCAATCGTTGAGGTCTGGATAAAAATCAGAGACATACTTTTTTTTAGATTCCTCACTGCGTTCGGAATGACTACAGGTAGTTGGGGTAAGGAGTTCTTCACTTAGGCGGCGAAGCCGCCTAAGTGAAGAACTCCTGTCTGTAAAAAAAATCCACGTTATTTCGAGCGTCAGCGAGAAATCCCACACATGATTCTTTACGACTGCTTGATGCCTGAAGAAACATTTGTTTTAGTATCAGTTTGTTATTGAATGAAGTACTTCCTTTCCTTAGTGTTTCATTAATTTCTGCACCCGCCAGCGTTCTCCGTCCCAAAGGCGTACTAAGTATAAGCCTGCCGGATAAGGCTCCACTGCTATCTGATGAAAACGTCCCTTAGCCGGTGCCTCATACAGCGTACGCCCTGTCGGACTAATGAGTTGCAGCTGCATGACAGCTTGAATGTCATACTCAGGAAGCTCTACCCATTCCTTAAAATTAGAGTTATACTTTTTTTGGATTCCTCACTGCGTTCGGAATGACAACAGGTAATTGGGATAAGGAGTTCTACACATAGGCGGTGCAGCCGCCTATGTGAAGAACTCCTGTCTGTAAAAAAATCCACGTTATTTCGAGCGTCAGCGAGAAATCTCACACACGATTCTTTACGACTGCTTGATGCCTGAAGAAACATTTGTTTTAGTATCAGTTTACCGGTTAGAACTCCGTTTTGGTATATTATTCGTACCAAGTAAACTCCCTCTTTCCATCCTGCTGTTTGTATTCTGGCATTTCGACCACGTAATCCAGTTTGTTTGGTTTGTACTAGATTCGATCCTGAGTAAACCTCTAAATCCCATAAGGCGTTTTCATCAAAAGGTGTTTCGGTAGTGTTGGATTCGATAGTAAGAAAATCTCCTCCGTTACTCCTTCACCCATTTTCCGTTTTCGTTCAGGCCGGTAGGTGCGGTGAGTTGATACAGGTAAACACCGGCGGGCAAATGAGAAGTCTCAATGATGCTTTCGAATTGATGAAGTTGCTGTTGCACTACAAGATGCCCAGCCTGATCAAAAAGTCTCAGCTGCGCCTGAGAGTGCTGAATGGCTAAACGAATTTGTAGTTTATTTCCCGGATTTGGATAGATAATAGCTTCTCTTGCCTGAAATTCTGGCATTTCTATAACACTGTTAATCAGACCTTCACTGTTGATTTTGAGAAGAAAAATTTCTCTTTTGTTCGCTATTGCACCTTCATACTGAAATCTTGTTCCACCTATTAGACAACCACCATCTTTGGTTGCTTTCAAGTTCGTCATTAAATAATACGCATTCCCCCCATAAAACCTTTCCCATCGCAGGTTGAGGAGGCTATCAGTTTGAAACACTACAAACCAGGATGGTTGATAACCAAAATAAGGGTTGTCCATAGACATATTTCGCGTTCCTCCTGCAAATATTGTGTCAGGATGTTTCAAATCTATACCTTGCCACAAAGGGGGGAAGTCTATGGTGTCACTATGATGCCATACACGAAACAGGTGTCCGGTGGTATCAATCGGATGAAACTGTTTGATAAGCGCAAGATTATACCCGGGCAATGGAGATGCATTTTGACCAATAAGGTAAAAGCTTGAGTCATTTACCCATTTACAACTTGTGTTTCCTAAAATCTGATCGGGTATTATGCTGAAATCCAGTATATTGAACGAAGTGTCCAAGATTTCGAATTTCCATGGAAAAACTTTTAAAGCCCAATAGCTTGTATCGTTTAGCTTTTTAAAATCGAAATATATTCCAAGACTTTCGGCATCAGGCATACTCCACTTTAACAAATTAAAGCTTGAATCTAACTGAGCAACATATGCAGTGAATCTATTATTTGGCAAAAACACACTGCCATGATATAGAAACTCACTATTGTTTAAAGATTTTGCTAAAAATCCATCAAACCTAAGCTCCGGTTCAATAGCACATGAATTTTCTTGTAAAACTTCTAAATCATCATTGAGTTTATATTTTAGTAGACTTACGTTAGCCTTTGTAAGGCTATCGAATGAACTTCCAAATGCGTACAGCAGATTATCCTCAGTAATACCTAATGAAAAGATATTAAGGCTCTTCAAGCTGTCCTTGATGATTGAATAATTAAGTAGCTCACCTGCATTATTCAACTTATAAACCAAGGAATATTCCCTTGCTGCATTCTGGGGAAGAACTCTGGCTGTAATGTAAAATTCATCATTGTAGTTTTCCTGAATGTCCATTGGAATTATGTCTTCAGTAAACTCAATAACTGTTTGCCATCCTTTTGGCTGACAAAACGAGGTTAAATTTGTTATGATTAAGACTATCAACAAGATAATGTTTTTCATTTTTATTTTTTTAAATGGCTTAGGTTTGTATCCTACTGAATCTCTAACAACAATATTAGTATGTGTTAATATAGCACAATAGTTCAGAGGCAATATTGGCATAATTACTTATTGATTTTCAGGGTAAAGTTACACCATTCTATACAGAAAGCAACAAAATAAAATTTGGATAAGCGAACGGAATTTATTCCCTTCTTAACACCTCAACAAATCAACCTCCTGTACTATTCCTTTACCAATTTCTGCACCCGCCATCGTTCGCTGTCCCAGATACGTACTAAGTATAAGCCTGTCGGATAAGACTCTAATGCTATCTGATGACAACGTCCCTTAGCCGGATCTTCATATAGCGTACGCCCTGTAGGGCTGATGAGTGGCAGCTGCATGAAAACGTGAAAATTTTGCTCTGGAAACTCTATCCATTCCTTAAAATTAGAGTTATACTTTTTTTAGATTCCTTACTGCGTTCGGAATGACAACAGGTAATTGGGATAAGGAGTTCTACACTTAGGCGGCTCAGCCGCCTAAGTGTAGAACTCTCTGTTTGTAAAGAGCTCCACGTCAATTCGAGCGTCAGCGAGAAATCTCGCATACGATTCTTTACGACTGTTTGATGCCTGGAGAAACATTTATTTTACTATCAGTTTGTTAGAGTTAATACTGAATAAAGTACTTCCTTTCCTTAGTGTTTCATTAGTTTCTGCACCCGCCAGCGTACGCCCTGTCGGGCTGATGAGTTGCAGCTGTATTAAAGCGTGAATGTCTTGCTCAGGGAGCTCTATCCATTCATAAAAACCATAGATACACTTTTTTAGATTCCTCACTGCGTTCGGAATGACAACAGGTAATTGGGGTAAGGAGTTCTACACATAGGCGGCAGCAGCCGCCTATGTGTAGAACTCCTGTCTGTAAAAAGATCCAGGTCATTTCGAGCGTCAGCGAGAAATCTCACATGATTCTTTACAACTGCTTGATGTTTGGAGAATCATTTATTCTGGAGTAATGGACATTTTTGATGCTTTTTTTTAACCGATGTGTTTAAGTGGACATTTTTAATGCTATTTATTTTTATCCTTTTGTTGGATAAAAAGTTTTTATACAGACTTTTGTTCTGTCTGT
>JALNWO010000110.1 GCA_023230825.1 Acholeplasmataceae bacterium | reverse complement strand
AGGATAATCTTCTCACGCATTAAAAAACCACTCCTTGTGGTCATTTATTAGCAAGTGTATTTTAACACTTATAAATGACAGTGTCAATAATTTAATTCATTATAACATACTTTTGTATTTTTCCTTAAGACGATAGAGCGCATTGTAAATTTTTTTAGGTTCGCACTGTAAATGAGCGACCACTCGTTTGACAGACATCCCTTCAACGAAATGAAGTTGATAAATTTGCTGTTCTAAGGATGAGCATTTTTCGAGAAAATCTTCGGTATGTAAATCTTCTTCATAAGAAAAGAATTTCAAAAAACTGGTATCTTCAAAGAGGTGATATTTTGGCAATCTATCGATTAATTGATAAAATTGGCGTCGCATAATGAGTTCGAAATAGCGAGTAAACGTTTTGTTTTTCCGTTCATCAAAAGTGTGAACTGCTTTTTGTAACATTAAAATTCCTTCTTGATAAAAATCATCGTGTTCTGTTGGGCAAAGATGGAGGAGGTGAATGTGTTTCCAAATCAGTTTTTGGTATTTATGAACAAGGTAATCAAAGGCCACAGTATCGACTTGAGTTCGAATGAGATAAACCAACTCATAGTCATTCATGACAGGATAACTCATCGCGGTAACATCTGATACATCATCAGTGCCGCAGCGACACTGACATTTAAGGAATTAATTTTCCCAAACATCGGAATTTTCACGAGCAAGTTACAATGTCTTTTGACAAGATGTCTCATGCCAACGCCTTCATTACCTAAAATAACCGCAAGTGACTGGTCGTGTGGTAAGTCGGTGTAAGTTTTTTCAGCTTGCCCGTCTGTTCCAACAATTAAAACGTGGTGTTGTTTAAGTTTATCAAATGCATGTTGAAGATTTGTCACCAAAACAACTTTCACATGTTCAATCGCGCCTGATGAGACTTTTGCGACGGTTGCGTTTAACGGGACTTGATGTTTTTTACTCATAATGATGGCCGTTAATTGGGTGGCTTCAGCTGTTCTCATGATGGCCCCTAAGTTATGAGGGTCTTGAATCTCATCGAGAACTAAAAAGCGCTGATGAGCTTGCGCATCCAAAACAGTTTCTAAAGTGTAAGTTTCATAGTCTTTCACGTTGGCGACAACACCTTGATGGAGTTGGTTGTTTGTCAGTTGATTGAGTTTTTCTTTTGTTACTTTTTCGTAATGAATCTCTCTGTCTTTTAGAAAAGCCAAAAATCTATCATCGTTAAACTTTTCATCAAGATACAAGTTAAAAAGCGGTCGTTTAGCAAAGATGGCTTCTTTAATTACATTTTTACCATAAACGATCATGTTAAAGTCCTCCGTATTCAGTATAAAGGAACTGATTTTTAAATGTGAAAAAAACTTGATAAAAGGCGCGTGTAGCGCCTTTTAATTATTGCATATCAGCTAATTTGTTTAAAATTTGACGAATGAATGTTCGAATCCATCCGTATAGATTGGTAATGACGTGCATTAACGGATATGTTGCTTGAATTAACGCGACGAGTAAAAGAATTTGTGGTGTTGTTAAGGGTTGAGCTACCATTAAGTCTTGAAGCCAAAAAGGTGCGAAGTCAAAGAAGTGTGGAGTAAACAAGACTAAGAAGAGGAAGACAGCCACCATCATTAAGAATAAGGTTCGCCGCATCTTGTTAAAGGGCTGTGAAACTCTAAATAAGACGGTGAGCGAGGTGATGGTTGCGGAAATAACAATTAAAGTTGAAATGACAATCGCATCCATATTGAGTGCAGACTCAAATGCGAAAATCACCATGCTATTAATCATTACGACTAAGGCGCCTGGGAGGGCTGCTTTAACAATGTTCCACAAGAATTTTCCTTTCACCTGTTTATTATTAGGCTCTAAGGCTAGGAAAAAGGATGGGATTCCAATGACTAAATAGTCAATTAAAACAAGTTGCGATGGGCTGATGGGGTAGTAGCCTGAGCGAGCAATCGCGACAACGGCAAGTAAAAATGAGAAAATTGTTTTCGTTAAAAATAGCGTCGATACCCGTTGAACGTTATTAATCACCCGTCTTCCTTCACTAACCACTTTAGGCATGGAAGAAAAGTTGGAATCGAGTAAGACTAAGTGAGATACGTTTCTTGCCGCCTCACTACCAGAAGCCATCGCAATCGATGTATCGGCTTCCTTTAAGGCTAAGATGTCGTTGACACCATCACCGGTCATTGCGACCGTGTGGCCATTATTTTTTAAGGCTTCAATAAGAACTTTCTTTTGATGAGGGGAGACTCGACCAAAGACTGTGTATCTTGAAGCAGCTCTAACAACTTCTTTATCGTGTAAGCCCTCTAAGGAAATGTATTTGTCAGCATTTTCAATCCGTGCTCTTTGGGAGATTCGCGCAACCGTTTGCGCATTATCACCGGAAATAACTTTGACATCCACATTGTGAGAACGGAAATATTCAATCGTTTCAATCGCATCAGGACGAATGGTATCTTCAATCATAATGAGTGCGATAGGTGTTGTTTTACCGGTTAGTTGGCCATCCACAATCGGCCCATCGACATAAACAACGGCTAAGACACGGTAGCCTTCATCGGCTTGTTGCTCAACATCAGCTTCAATTCGACTGTATTGATCTTTCACAATAAACTCAGGCGCACCGATGGCATACGTTCCATAGCGATCAAACTCAACGGCACTAAATTTTCGTGAACTAGAGAAAGGAATCAATTCTTTATGACGATAACGTTTCGCTGTTCCAAAACGGTCCTTAAGAGCATCAGTCGTTAAATTTCGGTCGTTTTGTGCATTAATCATTGCTGAAACAATATTTTTTAACATTACTTTTTGTGTATGTTTATATTCAATAATACTTTTTACTGACATGGTTCCATCAGTAATGGTTCCTGTTTTATCGAGACAAAGGGTATCAACTCGTGCCAACATCTCAATACAATAAAGTTCTTGAACTAAGGTATTGTTTTGAGCGAGGCGGATGACGCCGACAGCTAAAGCCATCGATGTTAAGAGGAAGAGGCCTGATGGAATCATCCCGATCATCGCACCTGTAGTCTTAATTACGATTTGTTTATATTCGGGACTGGCCATTTGTTCTGCTAGTGAAATTCCCGGAGCCCAATTGACTTGAGACCACATTAAATAAAAGAGAACACCGGCAAGCGGCAAAATTAAGGCACCAACAATGCGAATAATCAGTTTTAAAGAATTTAATAAATCAGATGCTGGTTTTTTGTATTTTTTAGCTTGATTTGTTAGTTTTTGAATGTAAATATCTTTCCCAACCGCTGTAACTTGTGCAAGACAAGATCCGGAGATAACATAAGATCCAGAATAAAGGGTGTCCCCTTTTCGTTTAATAATGGGATCAGACTCTCCTGTTAATAATGATTCATTAACTTCAACAGTTCCTTCTCTAACAACCGCATCGGCAGGAATTTGTTTTCCAGAATTTAAAAAGAGAATTTCATCGATAACGACATCAAAGATGCCGATTTCTACTTCATCTCCATCTCGAATAACAATTGCTGTTGGAGCTGATAGTAAAGATAATTTATCAATGGTCTTTTTCGCCCGGATTTCTTGAATAATCCCAATGGTTATGTTGGCAGTAATGACACCCATAAAAAGCAAGTTGGTAAAACTTGCGCCAACAGAAAGCAACCATCCTGCAATGGCAAAGTTTAAAAAGTTGAAAAAAGTGAAAATGTTAGCCGTAATAATATTAGGAATGCTTTTTGTACTACCAGTATCACTGACATTGGCGAGGCCAGCCATTTGGCGGGCTTCGACTTCATCTGTTGATAAACCGGCTGCAGTTTCTGGGTTATATCTTTCAATAACAATATCATCACGGTGTTTAATTTTTTCATTGACATTTAAAATTTCCTTAGGTTCATCACCTAAAGCGACATGCAAACCTAAAGGATCCCCCTTCATTTTCACCATATCGTCTTTGAAAATGGTTTTGGGACCTTTTACTTTCATCGCTTCACTATCAAGGATATCTTTTAATTCAGCACTTTTATTTAATTTTTTATCTGCTGTTTTGTCCATGGAATATTTGCTCCTCAAGCCACCTAATGGCACTGTCAATGATGGCATCACAACGAACGCGATCATTTAAATATAAGTAACCGATTAAAGATTCAAAACCTGTGGCGAAATGATACGTTTTTTGGTCCATATTTTTTCGCCCGGACCCACTGATGTTACGACCTTTTTTATAAAAAGTGATTTCATTTTCTGTTAAAAGTTTATTTTCCAAAAAATGAAGAATAACTTTCGCTTGTGCTTCACCACTTGTAAATTGAATTGCTCGTTGGTGGAGCTGATTGACATTTGTCATTTGTTTGTCAATTAAATGCTGACGAACTTTTAGTTCAAAGTAAGCGTCACCAAGATAAGCCAACGTTGCCCCATTCATTAGAGCCAACCTCTTTTAGTCAGTTCAGAACGAAGTGAGTCGGCCCGTTCATAGTTTTGATCTTTTCGTGACTGTTCCCAATCGCGATATAAAGTCAAAGTATCAACTTCTAGCTCAAAACGCGGCATAATTCCCAATATTTCTAAAATATATTTTGCAGTACTATATAAAACAGCCAATGCTTGGGGCTCTGTTTCTTTATTCATCGCCTTTAAAAGTTCGTTAATAATTGTCATGACATTGGGCGTATTAAAATCTTGATTCATTTGCTGTTCAAAGGCATCAATGTAATGCTTATCAACTTGTTTTTGTTCAACAGATGATAAATTTAACATTAAAAAGGTTTTCTTTAATGTACGTTTTATTTTATCATACTCTTTTTGAAATTGTATCATTAATTCCTCGCTATATTGCAAGGGTTGACGATAATGATGACTTGCGATTAAAAGTCGAAACGCTGCTGCTTCATATTTTTCAATTAAATCTTTTACTAAAACAACATTCCCAAGCGATTTACTCATCTTTTCTTGGTTTAAATCAAGACGACCCACATGAAGCCAATACGTCGCTAAATGATGATGATCATGAGCAATTGTTTGGGCAATTTCATTTTCATGATGGGGGAACTTCAAATCAGAGCCACCACCATGAATATCAATTTTCTCTTTAAAGATAGTCCGATTAATAACGGCACATTCGGTGTGCCATCCGGGGCGTCCTTTACCCCAGGGGCTTTCGTAGTGAAGTCCATCAATGGTCTTCTTCCAAATACTAAAATCACGAGGATCTTCTTTGTTAGGATCTAAAGTAACTCGGACACCCTCATCTAAGGCATCAAGGTTTTGTTGACTGAGTTGACCATAATTTTCAATTTTTCGGACACGAAAGTAAACCCCTTGTTCGGTTTCATAAGCAAATCCAAGTTCAATTAAGTTTTCGATATAGGCAATCATTTCATCGATATAATCCGTTGCTTTTGGTAATAAATCAGGATAATGACTTCCTAAAGCAGTCATCATTTCTAAGAAACGACGAGTATAAGTATCTGAAACAGCCTTTTCGGTTGTTTTCAACTGTTTTGCTTTATCAATGATTTTATCGTCTAAATCGGTAATGTTTGAAACATAAGTGACTTCATATCCTAAACTAACCAAATACTGTTTTAAAATATCAAAAAAGATGACAGGTCTTGCATTACCGATATGAATATCATCATAAACGGTTGGTCCACAAACATATAAGGTCACCTTT
>JALNWO010000109.1 GCA_023230825.1 Acholeplasmataceae bacterium | reverse complement strand
TTAAGAAATGAACTTGAAAGTCAAAACTTTAAAATATTTGTTAAGTAAAAAACCCTTCTCTATCGTTGTGTAAAATACAGCATTACCGATTGAGTTGTTTTTTTAAGATCAAAAGCGAGGATGCCACTCTGTTGGCATCCTCGCTTGCTTTGGTAATTGTGAATAAGGATACCTCCAAATCATAGTGGTATATCTGATGAGCCGAACCGTAATAATCAGACCGATAACTTGGTTTTATCATTTGTACGTCCTATGGAACCAAATCGCCGAAGTTCATTTCAGGTTTCAAGGTTGAGGTAGCCCTTTAAGCAATCACAGGGATAAAAACCGATCATTGATTGCATAGCAGTATGAGTTCTTTTCAGATGTAAATATTCCGTTGATACCGATCTTTTTTGGGTTTTGTTGCCTTTAAAAATGCTTTTCTGCTGAAATAGTGGCGTTTTTACCTATTTGGCATCGTCTAAATGTTTCACCATAGACGGTTAAGAACTACATTTCTATACTGCGAAAGTTGGGTCATGATATTGTTTTTGATACCATTAACTATAAATACCAATATGTCTACAAGGAATCAAATGATGAAAACATAAGTAAAGCCCTAAGGATCATCGAGATTCCTATTCAAGGTTGTTCTAAAATAGCTGGTTTGTACATGCGTGCATGGCTTCTTTACGAATACGGTTGTATATTTGAAACCAGAAAGCCTATAAGTAACTACGGTTTAATTCTCAATCAATTTTTGACTATTTTTGCTGAAAGGGTTCAACTATAGAGTTAAATCCCCTGATTCATAGTTACATATTTTACGGGATAGTGTCCAGGAATCGGGAGGAGTATCGGGCTTTGAGTGTTTTTGTTGGCATTGTTGGGGCTCACTTTTTACGTATCCATGTTGCCTACAAAGCATGAGGTATTTCAAACCTTTTAATTTTTTGTAGATTCGAAGCATATTGAATAATTTTACTTTTTGGGAATACCTTTTCGTAATATTAATCTTATTTTATATGATTAAGTTTAACATAGTAATAGTATTTATTCTCTTGGGAACTATTCTGCTCTGCTCACAGGAAACCACTGAACAGGATAAGTTACTGAAAAGAACAAAGGAAAACTATAGTTTAGTTTTTACTAGCCCAGAAGAAGCTTTTCAAGAATCTGCAATTATATTGCAGGAAGCGCAAAGGGAAAAAAATCTGGAAGCTGAATTATGCGCTATTTCGACTCAATGTGTTTACTACGAGTCGAAAAATAATTTTGAAAAATTAATGATTACAGCAAAATTACTTTTTCAAAAAGCAGAAACATATCAAAATCCAGTATATCAAACCTCTGCAAAAATAGATATTTTTAATGCTTATGCATTTAATGGGCTTTATGAACAGGCATTTGAAGAGCTTAAACAAGCTGAAAGAATAATCAGAAGAGTAGAAGATAAGGATTTCATTATCATTCTTACACGAGTAAATCTTTACGTAGCATTTTCCAATTATTATTTTCTTCAGAAAGATTATGAAAGTCAACTTAAATATCTTGAGAAGATAGCTGATGAATATGAAAATTTAACTGATGAAAAATATAAGGAAAGGTTTCGATATATTGATTATTCAAACCGAAGCAGAGTTTATATTGATCTGAATAATTTGGATTCGGCAAAATATTTTGCTGAGTTATCTCTTTCAAAAGAAAGCGGATATGGTCGAAATGACATCCAATTCTCTAATTTTTTGGTGTTGGGGCGGGTTTCTGTAGAAAAAGGGAACTACGAAAATGCAATTTTGTATTTGTTAGAAGCCGAAAAAGTAAAAGGGTACAAAAATCATTTGAATCTTCTGACTTTGTATGATAATATCATTCAAGCATACAAAAGGCTTGATGAGCGCGAAAAGTTAAACGAGTACCATGCAAAGCGGGATTCTCTGAAACTGAATGTCTCAGAGAGCCGAAATGAATCCCTCCTTAGCTTGCTGGAGGAAAGCGGGAAAGATAGTATTTCAGAACACAGCATTGTGCTTGTCTTTTTCCTTGTGTTGATGGCAATATTAATGATGGTTTTCATCAGGAAAAACAAGATTTTAACCCGTCAGGAGAAAATCAGCCAGAAATATTTAGAAGAAAATCCAGAAAACGAGAGAGGGGAAAATTATTCCAGACTCTTGGAAATGCTTAAAATTAACGATCAGGCGTTTATGGCTTACTTTGAGAAAGTATATCCCACCTTTATACCAAAACTATTAAAACTAAACCCGAAAATAATTCAGTCTGATATTGAGTTCTGTGCTTTGCTTAAATTAAAAATACCAACCAGCGACATAGCTAGATATAAATTTATCACCCAAAAATCGGTACAGAATAGGAAATATTTAATTAGGAAAAAACTTAATATTCCTCCGGATGTAGATATTTACATTTGGTTTAGTTTATTTTAAGTGGCTGATATTCAATAAGTGTTTAACAAAAAAAACAGTAAGAAGATTTGAGGTGGAGCCATTTTCATGCAATAAGTAGATTTGAGGTAGTTAATTTATTTGATTAAAAATTCTCTCGTGGTATTTTTGTCAAGACAATTAATTTTTTTACTTACTTACCAAAATCAAAAATGCAATGCAAACCTTTCGTTACTTTCTATCAAGCTGTATGTTCCTGATTTTGCATATAGGTTCACTTTATGCCCAATGGATACCGACTAATGGACCTTATGGCGGCACTGTGAATTGTATTGTTGCAAACGACACAGAAATTTTCGCGGGTACTTTTGCCGGTGTATTTCTTTTCTCCGACAACGGCCAAAACTGGACGAAGGTCAGTTCTGGCTTAACAGACACTAATGTATATTCGCTTGCTACTTCCGAAACAAATCTTTTTGCCGGTACCAGTGGAGGTATTTTCCTTTCCACCGACAATGGAGCTAGCTGGACAGAGGCCAATTTCGGTATTCCTGAATATACGAGTGTTATTTCTTTTGCAGTATCAGGTACAAATATTTTCGCTGGGTCCTGGAGTGGGGTATTTCTTTCTACTGACAATGGCGAAAGCTGGACAAATGTCACTTCAAATTTGACAAACACAGCTGTTCGTGCTTTGGCAGTTTCTGGATCGAATCTTTTTGCCGGTACTTATGGTGGAGTATTTCTTTCCACCGACAACGGGGCAAACTGGACTGAAGTCAATTCTGGTCTGACCAATTATGCTGTGAGCTCGCTGGTAGTTTCGGACACTAACCTTTTCGCCGGAACCAGTGGTGGGGTGTTCCTTTCCACCGATAACGGCGAAAACTGGACTGAAGTCAGTTCAGGCCTCACCCATACAGATATTCGTTCCCTTGCGGTTTCGGATACAAATCTTTTTGCTGGAACTTTCGGTGGGGGTGTATTTCATTCATCGGATAACGGAGCTAGCTGGACGGAGGTCAATTCAGGCCTGACAAATTTTGATGTCTATACCATGGCCATTTCTGATTCAAAACTCTTCATAGGAACTTTAGGCAGTGGTATTTATGTTACCACCGATAACGGAACCAACTGGACAGAGGCCAATACAGGCTTGACAGCAATTATTACTCCAGCACTTGCAGTTTCAGAAGGGAACCTCTTTGCTGGGACTTTTGGTGGGGTGTTCCTTACAACCGATGATGGCGAAAATTGGACAAAAGTCTGTTCAGGCTTAACAAATGTTGACGTTTATACCTTGGCAGTATCTGGTTCGAACCTTTATGCTGGGACTTTTGATGGAGGTATTTATCGTTCTTCCGACAATGGTGAGAGTTGGACAGCGATCAATAATGGGCTAACAAATATAAATATCTATTCTATAGTAGTTTCGGGTACAAAACTCTATGCTGGGACTTTTGGTGGGGGAGTATTTCTCTCTACCGATCAGGGTGATACCTGGACTGAAATTAATTCGGGTCTGACAAATACCATAATTAGTACGCTAGGTGTTTCGGGTTCAAATCTCTTTGCCGGAACTTATGGAGGGGTGTTTCTTTTAACTGATAACGGGGGTAGTTGGACACCGGCTAATACAGGAATACCTGGTGGTTCTTCGGTAAATGAATTTGCCTTTTCGGGTACGAAAATCTTCGCCGGAACAGGTAGTAGCGGCGTGTACCTTTCGACTGATAACGGTGAAAGCTGGACAGAAGTTAATTCAGGCCTAACCAATACTTCTGTTCGTACTCTTATTGTCACAGAAGATTATCTCTTTGCCGGAACTTATGGCGGGGGAATCTTTCTTTCAGCAAACAACGGTGAAAGTTGGACTGAGATCAACACCGGCCTGACCAATCAACAGATTGTTTCTCTTGAAGTGTCAGGTCCATATATATTTGCTGGAGCTGATTCTGGTACCGCATGGAAACGATTGCTTTCAGAGATTGTAACCTCTGTCCCTTCCAACAAAACACCAAATGGAATAATTCTTCTTCAGAATAGCCCTAATCCTTTTACTTCCACAACAACAATTAAGTTTAATATTGCAGCCCCAAATTTTGTAAGGTTGTCAGTCTTTGACATGCTTGGACATGAAGTAGCCACTCTTATAAATGAATACATGGAACTCGGAATGAATGAAGTGGCCTGGAATGCGTCTTCTTTTCCAATTGGAACCTATTTTTACAAATTATTTGTTGGAGACAATGTTGAGACAAAAAAGATGATTATGATGAAATAGCCAAATAAGATCGTCTTCTGCCTTACTGTTTTATTAATACCAAAATAAAAACGAGGGAAGAGGAGTGATAAAAAAACTCTCCTTCACTCGTTTTTGACTTTATTTGCCCATTTATGGTTTTAATGAAATAAAACATATTATTCAATACAAGATCAATCGCAGCATGCTTTAAGGTAACCCTTCTGCGAAAGGCATCTTGTGGTTTTATTAAAGACCCATAATCTTTGCTTTTAAAAATTATGCCTGATCTGTTTAAAATCATTTATTATTTCTCAAAACCAAAAAAAAATAATAGAAGATCGGCATGCAAAGATGCCTACTGCTTAGGCAATTCAGCTGCCTGTAGCAAGCTGGTTTGATGTAATTGGAGAAGAAATCATCGCAGATGCCATATTAGACAGATTGGTTTATACTTCACACAGAATTGAACTAAAAAGGTGAAAGTCTGAGAAAAAACTGTAATATTGTCAGTAGAAAAGTTCTTTTAAATCGATCAAATTATCAAGAGGGTTAGTATCACCGGAATGGGGGACAGTATCACCTGAATATCCAGGATTTATTTTTGTTTTAGACGGTTAGATTTCAAGGGTAGTTGGTATAAATGCATAGGAGGGGATAATAAATAAACTATCTGTTTGCAGAAGATAAAATAAACCTGAAAAGCTTATATATAGAAGAATATGAATCCTGTTGCGATAGCGATCAGCTTGGTACGTGCTTTTGCTATGAAGTAAGACTTATTTATTTTTTTTCTAACAGCAGTTTTTGCATTTAGTTTGCTGTTAATATTAGAAAAATGATATAAAAACTTGATTATGAAACAAATAGGATTTATAAAAAAACTACAAATGATTTAAACCTATTTTGGTCATGAGTTGGATAGAAAAAAAGAAAAATTAGAGTTACTTCTAAAAATCATCAGAACAGAGAACGGTGGTGATTCTAAATAGGCACTTTCAGAAAATAGAATAATTTTTAATTTTAGGGATTAAAAACGCCTTTCAACAATCTCCCTTTGGATAAAACCATCAAAAGGGGGATTTTTTTATCCAAGAAATCGTGTGTGGA
>JALNWO010000108.1 GCA_023230825.1 Acholeplasmataceae bacterium | reverse complement strand
TGTTTTTACTTTTTAAAAAAGAAAAAAGAGCATTTGCTCTTCTCTTAAATGTGGCAGGCCCAGCTGGATTTGAACCAACGATCAGGGAGTCAAAGTCCCTTGCCTTACCCCTTGGCTATGGGCCTATTTGTCAAGATATGGGGCGGCCGAAGGGAATTGAACCCTCGAGTACCGGAGCCACAATCCGGCGCGTTCACCACTTCGCCACGGCCGCCATGTCATGACGCAATTATTATTATACATTATTTTAAAAATTTGTAAAGTGATAATGAAACTTTAATTTGCCCTAAGTCTCGTTTTTCCTGTTATTATCGCCTCTCATTATGAAACAAAAATGAAAATCTGTTGTTTATTTACATCGCTTCATGTAAAATGTTTTTGGAAGGTGGGATGACCAGATGAAATGGATTGGCCGTATCATATACATTCTTTTAGTCTCTTTTACAACACTATTTATTTTTCGCTATGGAGAAAATAAAAAACATCAAGCTTATTTTGATGAACACATTGCTGGACATCTAGATGATGATGCGGTTTTATTAAGAGGGATTAATACTTTATTAGGAGTAAACTATTATCGTGAAGATCCGCTCCTATATCAATATGTCTCTGACCAAGGCGATTACCAATTTAAACTCACCGCTTATGCTGTTGGGATTGCTTATGAAGAGGCTCATGACGGAATGATGTTTATTCTTAACAACCTTAAGATATATGAAGATGGTGAATTGGTTATTGATCCTCTTATTAAAATTCATATTACTTTAAGTGATGAAACGCTTTTAATTGATAAAGAATATAAAAGCGAAGGTAATATTGGTTTTGATCCACATCAACCTTTTAGTGTCTATAATGTTCCTGCCCTCTTTTTATTTGAAACGTCTAATTATTTGGAAAAACCAACGATTGATGCAAAAGGCAAGGCCACTTTTCCAAGCCAAACCGGAGGAACACCCGAATATGCAACAATCACATCGATAACAGTCAAATATTCCAATCGTTCTAAAGATGAGCAAGGTCGTTTCGTTTTTAATGATACACCCCTTTTTATCGCTAAAGATGGTCCGATTAATGAGCCCGTATTAGATCAACATAAAGATGAGAACTTCCAAATTACACACGAGGACTTTAGATTAAAAGCACTTTTTGCAGGCCTTGAGCCGAATGTTGATGAATTGGCATTGTATCATTTAAATGCTTCAAGAGACTCCCTAAAACCTTATAATCGTATTGTCTGGCAAACAATGATCATTTATACTCTTTCAATTGCGGTTATTACTTATTTTATTTTCTTTCATAAAATAGTTCGTGAAAAAATGCAGTCTAAAAAAGAAAGTCCAATCCAACCAGACTCATCAAGTGACCGTGTGATTTTCAAAGATGAATGATAAAGAGAAAAGCCAGTGATGGCTTTTCTTTTAACGATTGCATTTTAAAGTCTGTTTATGCTATACTTATACTTGCGTTAGGGATATGGTGTCAACGGTAGCACAGCGGTCTCCAAAACCGTTAGTACGGGTTCGAATCCTGTTATCCCTGCCACTTATTAATGAATGAGCTCTTAGGAGCTTTTTTTATTTTAAACCGGCTTCAACGAGTGGTTTCACCTTTTCACCAAATAAACGAATGGTGTTCATCACTTTATCATGCGGCATGTAGCCCACAGGCACGTGGAGGGTGAAACGATCGATTGCTAAATGTTTAACAACGTGGATAATTTTCTTCGCGACATATTCTGGGTCACCTACATAAAGGGCACCCGACATCGAGCGAGCTTGATCATATGTTTCTTTCGTATATTTTGACCAACCTCTTTCTTGTCCTATTTGGTTCATCGCTGCTTGAATAGATGGATAATAAAATGAGATTGCTTCGTCGTGGTCTAAGTCAATATATCCATGAGAATGAACGCTAACATACATTTCTTTTTCATCATGCCCATTTAAGAGATAGTGCTTTTTATATAGATCAACAAAAGTTTTAAAGCGAAGTGGGTCACCACCGATAATCGCTAAGAAAAGCGGTAAACCTAAACGCCCTGCACGAATAACCGATTGTGGGGTTCCGCCAACAGCAACATGAATAGGTAAAGGATAGTTTGTTCTAGGATAAACACCTAATTGATTGATGCTCGGACGGTGTGTTCCTTGATGGGTAACAATTTCGTTATCTCTAATATTGATTAATAGTTCAAGCTTTTCAATAAAGAGCTCGTCATAGTCGTTTAAATCTTGACCAAATAAAGGAAATGATTCAATAAAGGACCCCCGACCTGCCATAATTTCTGCACGCCCTTTAGATAAAGCGTTAAGTGTTGCGAAGTTTTGGTAAACACGAACAGGATCTTCACTCGATAAGACGGTGACAGCACTTCCTAATTGAATATGTTTTGTTAGAGGGGCTGCTGCAGCCAATACCATATGAGGTGCAGAAACAGCGTAGTCTTTACGGTGGTGTTCACCAATACCAAAATAATCTAAGCCGACTTGGTCGGCTAAAACGATTTCATCAACGACTTGAGTAATCCGTTCATCATAACTAACAATTTCTTTTGTCTTGGGATTGGGCATCACTTCTGCAAATGTAGTAATGCCTAAAGCTATTTTTTTCATTATATTTCCTCACTTTCTTTTCGATAAAAAAAAGCTTAAGTTTCCATGAGCGTCACTTTGGTATTTTCAGGGTCATAAATAAGAGTTGTTAATACTTTATGTTTATATATATCATCCGTTTCAAGAAGTTGTAATGCTGCCATTAAGGGGATTATTGAGTAAATCATGTTTGATTGGTAATCGGTCATTTCACAAATTCCTTGTAAATAATGTAAAGCAACATCACTATTTTGAAGACGTAATAAGACGTATGTATTAGCGATATCCATCATTGGATGCCCTTGTTTTGCGTGAAGCCAATCTAATATCGTCAGTTTGTTTTCTGTTTGAATCACATGCGACGGTTGAAAATCAAAATGACAAAGCTGTGTTTGTACTGGAAGTTTTGCTAAAATAGCAAGCGCAATTTCACGAATCTCATCACTTAACCAACTCAACTCAAGACGACGTTTGAAAACCAAGTGTGCCGGCTCTAAATCAAACCCCTCGTATTGATGAATTTGATTTTGTAGTTCAGTGAAAACATGCCATGCTGGATCGTATGGATTATTAAATAACGTTGTTTCTAAACTTGGGGCAGCTAAAAAAGGCATTTTAATTGTATGAGCATTCTTTTTTTCTAGTGTTAATACAGTTAAATCAGTTTCTTTTCTAATGAGATTATGAATATAAATTTCTTTGTCAATCCACTCTTCTGGATAAAGCGGGTCATATACTTTATAAACATAATCTTGTTCCCGATAAATGGTTGCGATATGCCCTTCTTTTAGAAGTTTCCTCACCTTTTCACCTACATTTTTATAATGTTTACGTCTATCTTATCACGAACATGAGAATTTTATCACTTTTTCATTTTTATAAAAAAGTGGGCGTTTGAATGATGGGGACTATGTTATAATATATATAGGCAAAAACGAGGAGGCAATATGAACAAGAACTTACAAAAAACGAGGATATTGAAAGGTATTATTTTTATTATTGGCATTTTTATTACTGGCTTAGCAGTGAATGTTTTACTACGCGCCCGCCTTGGCGCAGGAGCGTGGGACACAGTCACATACAACCTCAGTCAACTCATAAAAAGTAGTCTTGGAATTGCAAGCGCAATCGTCAACTTTACTGTTTTGCTTGTTGTGATTTTGGCTAACCGAAAGTGGAAATATTTATTTGTTTTAATTCCGATTGCGAGTATTGCTTTAGCGATTGATTTTTGGGATCTTTTGGTCTTCCGTGATTTTACTGTTGATCGGTTTATTTTCCAACTACTCTTTTATTTAATCGGGGCGATTGTTTTACCTTTAGGCTTGGCTGTTGTTATGACATCAAAATTACCAGCTATGGTTTTTGATGAGTTAACACTGGCTTTAATGCATCTTTTTAAAGTGAAGCGTTTTTTCACGATGCGAATCTTTATTGAATTATTCGCTATTATTCTTGCAAGTGTTCTGGGGTTTGTGGCAGGAATCCGTTTTGGTGCTGTAAATATCGGCAGCTTCATTTTAGCTTTTAGCATTGGTCCTGTCATCTCTTTACATTTAAAATGGCTGACACCACTTGTTGATCCGTTAGTCACTCCTAATGAAAAATATGAATCGGAGGTTTTAATCGATGAAACCCTTGACTTTTAACTTAATTAGTTTGCCTAAAACAAGAACCATCGGCATGCGCTGGGAAGGGACTTGGAAGGAAATCAATAGTTTACGTCGAGTGATCCGTAAAATGGCACAACGCGCTGATGAACTTAAAGGTGCGTTAAACCCAAAAGAACACATTGGTTTGTCTTATCACGATAAAAACAACGGTTTCGTTCATTATTCAGTCTTTGCTGTTGATGAAAACCAAACTGTTCCTGAAGGGATGATTGAATGGATCATTCCTGAATCTTTTTATGTCCATGTGACCCATCCAAAAAATGAATCAATTGGTAACACATATAACGCTCTATACGAATGGATTTTAAAAAGCAAGTATCAACTCAAACTGGCTTCTGACATTAAATATTATGATCCCCTTCCCATT
The DNA here is from genome assembly GCA_023230825.1 of Acholeplasmataceae bacterium. GTDB lineage: Bacteria > Bacillota_I > Bacilli_A > Acholeplasmatales > Acholeplasmataceae > Mariniplasma. The sequence continues at coordinate 1,110 of JALNWO010000108.1, read as the reverse complement.
AAATACGAAATTTATGAACGAGGCTTGCCGCTTAGTCGTTCAAAAATAGAAATTTATATTCCCATTGTTAAAATGAGATAAAAAAAATCCAGTAACAGGTTGTTACTGGATTATACAAGCTTCGCAATCATCGCGAACATGTCAGGACCGGTATGAATTCCTAAAACCAGTGTTAATTCCGAGACTGTCAATTCGCGAACATTTAATACTTTACATAAGGAATCGCCCAATTGTTGGGCTTTTTCTAAATCTAGACCATAATGAATAGTCAAGTCGATTGGTTCGTCACCATATTTTTCGATGAGACTATTTTTCATATGGATTAAAGCACGCTTCATTCCAAAGGCTTTTGAATGGGTTACATAGGCACCTTGATCATCAACGGTTATAATTGGTTTAATATTTAAAAGATCACCAATTGTTCCTTCAACTTTACCAATTCTTCCCCCTTTTTTTAAATACTTTAACGTATTAATGGTATAAAAGGCGAGTGATGTTTCATAACGAAGGCGTTTAAGTGCTACTTCAATGGATTCAAGGGAAGCTTCTTCTTTAATTAAAGCCAATGCTTCCTCGACTAAATATCCTTGGTGTCCAGCTAGTGTTTTTGAGTCAATATGTAAAACCTTTAATCCTTTAACTTGTTCTAATTCTAAACGAAAGGCATTATACGTTCCTGATAAGGATGACGAAATATTAATCACGATAACCGCTTCATATTCGGAATCTTTAATTTCCATAATGGCTTGTTTAAAATCACCTAACTCTGGAAGCGATGTTGAAACTGTATAATCGTCCATCACTGCATATATTTCTGCAGCAGTAATATCTTTTTGGTCCCGATAACTTTTCCCATCCACTTGGATCATTAAGGGAATGACGGTTAAGTTCGGTTGTTTATTAATAAAATCTTGTGATAAATTGCAACCAGAATCGGTTATGACAGCTATTTTCAATGGTGGCCTCCTCATTGTCATCTAGACACTGAAAATGATACCATATTTTCATAAAATTTGTCTAATTTAAACAATTTTTATGAAAATTCAAATGTAATTTAAAATATTTCCATATTGATGCTTTTATCGCCTTTTCTTGGTTGTATTAAAACCG